>NZ_CP096563.1:0-300000 GCF_023221595.1 Rhodococcus qingshengii JCM 15477 | reverse complement strand
GGGTTCCCGGTTGGTGAGTTCGCTCAGGAATCAGTCCCCGAAGTACCTGGAGCGCAACTTGTTCCGGGCCTCTTCGAGGACACCCTGCCCTCGTTCCTGGACGACGAACCCGGCCCCGTTGCGTTCCTGCACCTCGACGCCGATCTCTACTCGTCCACCAAGACGGTGCTCGATCTCCTCGGCGACCGCCTGGTACCCGGGTCGATCGTCGTCTTCGACGAATTCTTCAACTATCCCGGGTGGCAGCAGCACGAGTACCGGGCGTGGACGGAGTTCGTCACACGCACCGGCATCTCGTTCGAATACCTCGGGTACACCGTGGACAACGAGCAGGTCATCGTCGAGATCACCAGCTGAGAATCACTTCTCGTACAGACGTGCCCAGTTCTCTCGACTCGTGAGTTCGGGCATCGCAGCACGGTACTTCGTCGACACGGCAGGTGCTTCCTTCTGGAATCGACGCAGTAGCTTCACCGTTCGGATCAAGAGAGCACGCGCCGTGGCCTTGTCTCGCTGCCGGATACGTACCCCCGACTGCGAAGCATCGGTGACGACTACATGGTCGAACTGCGAGATGTGCCACCAGTGCGCATCCTCGCGCGGAATATTGACCAAACCGCCACGGGTGCGCCCCAGCCACTGATTCAACCCACGTTTGGCCAGAATCACTCGCATCAGGCTCGGCTCACCACCGGCACGCTCGGTGTGGAGTTCGTTCGAGGCGATCGGGGCGGTAGCCGCATCGTGTTTGATCGTCTCGGCATACTGCGCTCGGCCGGCACGGACGCTTGCCATGGCCTCGATGCCGCCGTCCCGCAACGCTTCCGGACCGTCGAGATAGTCCTCGATGCCCTTCAACGTCGTGAAGGCAAGGCCGTATTGCATTCCGACGAGGAATTCGGAGATCTGGCGGAAGAACTGACGTGAAAGTCCCTTGGTGTCGAGATCGCTGTGCAAAGACCCGACGACGAGGGAGTTACGCGTACTGAAGTAGCGGGCCCAGTCGTCGAAGTCCTTCCAATAGAAATCGGCATGCCACACAGCGGCGTTGGGCAACGTGACGGTGACAAACCCTGCTTTCCGGGCCCTGATTCCGTACTCCACGTCATCCCACTGAAAGAAGATCGGAACGGGCAACCCGATGGCTTCGACAACTTCGGCGGGGATCAGGCACGTCCACCAGGCGTTGTATCCCGCATCGACTCGACGCTCTTGACGCTTCTTGAGCATGCTCGTGTTGATGAGAGCCTTGGGCACTCGTTGCCCGTGATGGAGAGTCTTCAGATCTACGTCTTCGGCACCGACATTGAGGAAATCGGGATTGAGCAGATACATCATCTGCGCACCCACCAATGTCGGTTCCACCGTCATATTCGCAAAAGCGTTGAGGCGCAACACTGTTTCTGGTTCACAGAGAATATCGTCGTCCATCAGGATGACGTCGGCGAGATCTGCCCCCTCGGATGTAGCCTCGAAAAGCCCACGTGAAAAACCGCCCGCTCCGCCGAGATTCGGCTGCTGCAGATATTTCAGCTTCTCACCGAGCTTGTCTGCCGCCTCGACGAAGCGCGCCCGATCTTTCACCAGGTCGTTGCCCTGGTCGACGACATACACGGAGCTGACGAGGTCACGCACGGTGGCATCGGAAGCGAGTGCAGCAACTGTCTCGGCACAATCGTCGGCCCGATTGAAGGTGCAGATCGCCACCGAGACCGGGCGCACCGTCTCCGGAGCCGCCACGGTCCATTCCAAGTGGTCGATCGTCATCGGAGCGTCGAGAGAATCCACCTCGAGCCAGAGGGCGCCGCCGTCGACGAACTTGTCCAACGGTGAGGTCAACGCGACCTGCGAGGACCCCGATCCGTCGCGGGTCTCGAGGATACGGCGATGCCCGGCGATATCCGAAGCAACCATCCGGACGCGGAACCGACCCTCGCTCTCGATCCGCAGCGAAGCCTCGACCTCAGTGACAGTCGTCCACCGCTGCCAGTAGCTGGCAGCGAAACGCCCGAAATAGGTGTTGGTGCTGATACGTGCGCCCTTGTCCAGGGCAACTCGGTGCCGGGTCCGCTCACCGGAGCCCTTCCGGAACTCGACGTACAGGTCGTCGTTGACTATCGGCGACATCCCGACGAACACGCCGCGCTGGACCACCAAACGGTGAGCCTTGACCTGCCCGTTCTCCGGCACCCCCACCTTTACCTGCTCGGGCATATGACTCCTACCGTGACTCTTGAAAAGCTGTACCTGTCACTCGCAGGGTATCCGAGGTGGAATTACCCCCGAAACTCGAAAACACGGCCTCGGCTACTGTCTCTGGTGCATCCACCCGTGCGACCTGGAGATCCCTTGACACTCGAACTACCCGCTCCCACCCGTCGGGAACGCTGGAGCTGGGGCGCTGTGGTCCCAGCAGTCGTGTGCCTCGCATTCTTCGCGATCGTCACGGTGGACCCTCGCTACTTCTACGTCGACGACACCGAATCCGGTGCTGTCGGCAACTGGGTTCAGCTAGGCCATCTGATGAGAGAGGGTCAATTCCCGTCTCTGGTCCTGGATCAGTGGATGGCGGGAAACTATCCGGTCGAAGGCCAGGGCGGGCTGTGGAACCCGGTACAGATCTTCATCAACTACATCGCACCGTCGGTCGACGATCTCGCTCTGCTCGCCACGCTGGTCAAGTTGGCATTCGCGATCATCCTCGGGTGGGGCGTCTATCGAGTCTGCCTCGAATACGGAGCTCGCCCCTACTGGGCGGCCGTCGCCGGAAGCGCAGTTCCCTTTGCCGGTTTCACTCTGTATTTCGAGTACCCGTCGTGGGTTACGTCGGTGATCGGAATGGCATGGGTGGTGCAGGCGTGGGCCAGCGGAATTCGCTATGCCCGCGGCCGGTCGGGGCCGATACCTGTGTTCGTCTTCCTCTACCTCGCGATCAGCGTCGGCTACGTCCATGCGGCATTGATGGCCGGAGTGACCGTCGGGGCACTGATGGTGGGCGAATACATCCGCAGTCCGCAATGGCGGACAACGGTGAAGCTCGGTCTTGTCGGCATCGCGGCCGCCGCCTGCGGAGCCATCACATTTCTGCCCGGGCTGCTCTCCTCTGCCGTCACCTGGCGCACCGGCGAAGAAGGCACGTTCAACGACAACTTCCTGACCGCACCGTGGTCCGAAACACTCACAGCGAGCATTCCGTCGTCGGTTTCGAGCATCGAGTCCTGGACAGGTGAGACCACCTACGCACCGATCACGTACATCGCATGGTTCGCGATACCGGCACTGGCTTTCATCGGCTGGCGGAAAGCACAAAGGTCGCTGCGAGAGTTGGTAACCCCGCTACTGCTGCTGGCTTTCATTCTGCTGTTCACCGCGGGTCCCAGCGACATCGGCCAGATTCGGTGGCCGGCACGGCTACTTCCTTTCGTCGCGGTGTTCTCCCTGGTGTTGCTCGGGGTGCTGCTGAGCCGATTCGGGACTTTGGACAAGCTGCGATCACGCGTCACCGCTGCAGCGTTGATCGTGTTCGTCTTGATGATTCGCGCCAGTTCCTCGGGTCCGCAGTACTTCATCCGACATCTCACCTGGGCTGTCGTGATCATTGCCGTCGGAGCACTCGCCATCTACCTCGGTCGTAGATACGGCGCCCCGGCGATCGCAGGTCTACTGATTCTCACCATCGCTCCGGTGACTCTGTATCAAGTGATCGCGTATCCCCAGGCGCTGAACAAGTGGTACCTGCCGACCAGCCAATCCGAAGCCAAGGCGAACTTTCCGGATTTCCCGGGCACGACCCTTCAGCTCGGCAATCGCGCGCTGATCCGAATCGACGCCGAAACAACCGAACTCCCGTGGACTTCGCAGGTGTACGGAAACTACGCCAAGGTGCTCGATCTCGACTACGTCAACGCGTACACCCCTGTCGGCCACGCCGACTTCGCTTCGCTGCTGTGTATGGGATTCGACGGGTCGACGTGCGACGACGCCTACCGAAACGTGTTCAGGCCGGATGAATACACCGGTCGAACCAGCGCAGACCTGATGCTGCTCGACCGCGTCGTCCTTCAGCGCAAGCAGTACCCGGGCGCTGACAACGAACCCGCCCCACCCGGGTGGCACTGGGCAGAAGTGCCCGAGGTCGCCCAGGACCAGATCTACGTCCTCGAACGCGACGCCGGCCCGATCTCCGGTCAACCGGGCCGTGTGTCGGCAACTGTCAATGCCGACGCACAGTCCGAGTACATGAGCGTCAAGAACGAGCGTGTACGAGTCAGCTCACCGGGCGGTGGCAGCGTGGTCTTCGCACGGTTGGCATGGCCGGGCTACACCGCGACCCTCGACGGCGAACCCATCCCGACCAAGGGCCTCGGCGGAACGTACCTCTACGTCGATCTGCCGCCTGGCACCGACAACGCCGAACTGGTGATCAACTTCCGTTCCCCAGGACAAAGGATCGGCTATGTCGGTATGGGCTTCGGACTCGTTATCCTTGCCGGCCTCTCCGTGATCTACTACCGCGACAGGCGTCAGAGCCGGGACGGGACCTCCGCGATCACCACAGACTCGTTGTAGATGAACGGCTTTCCCATCCACCGCGGAAACGGGAACGACAGCGAGCGCCTGACTACAAGACCATTGTCCGCACAGATCTTTTCGAGGTCGACGCCGTCGAGGAAGACGGTATGCGTGGGATCGCTGGCGAAGCCACGTTCCTGAGGGCAGATCAGCATGACGGTCGCACCCGGTTCCAGGAATGGAAGGTACTCGGCGACGATGCCGGAAGCTTCTCCCGCCGGCAGGTGCTCGAGGAGATGCGCCATCAGCATTCCGTCGAAGGTTCGCTGATCGCTTTCGGAGTGAAATTCCGCCGAAGAGTACGCCTCGAACCCGACCGATCGACAGAACTCCACCGAATGTTCATTGTGGTCCACCCCGACACTGCCAGGGGGAAGATTTCGCAGATTTCGGCCGATCCCGCAGCCGACGTCGAGCACCTTCCGGCCGCCGAGGAAACGTCGGATATTCCATTGATACGGCGCTTGCACGTTCAGAATGCGCTTCCATTTGGCGCCTTGAAGCTCACGCAACCGAGCCGTGTACTCGGTGTCGGTGGTATCACCGCTACCCGTATCGGCTCTCCCCGGAAGGCCTGTGTTCTCGCGATTGTTCTCGCGTCGATCGTTGGTGTGATCTTCGAACTCGGCCACTGGAGACTCACTTTCGTCGAGTGATCCGGATCATAACTTCACGATTCGCCGACATGTACGCCCCCACGCCGAGAAACCGACCCCCGGCGACGTATACACTCCCCGCCTGTGAAGACCGATGGCACACCCGAGTCGGTGCAACCGCACCGAATTTCCGTCGTCGTGCCGGTTTACCAGGGCGAACACACTCTCAATGCACTCATCGACGAGATACTTCCCCTGACGAAAACCCAGACCACTCCCGGCGGGCGGCCGTTGGTCGTCGAAGAAGTCCTTCTCGTCTTCGACCACGGTCCGGACGGATCAGCTGCGGTCATCCGTGAACTCGCGAGACAACATGACTTCATCCGACCCATTTGGCTCTCGCGCAACTTCGGCCAACATCCGGCAACACTGGCGGGAATGGCGTCGAGTGGTGGCGAATGGGTTGTCACCATGGATGAAGACGGCCAGCACGACCCTGCCGACATCGGTGGACTCCTCGACACTGCACTGGATCAACAGGCCACCCTCGTCTACGCGCAGCCCGTGAACGCGGCACCCCACGGTGCGCTACGCAACGCGGCGTCGAAGTCGTCGAAATGGCTGACCACCAAAATTCTCTCGTCCGAGAACTCCGTGAAGTATCAGAGTTTCCGACTGGTCCTCGGAGAGGTCGGACGGTCGGTCGCCGCATACGCCGGATCCGAGGCGTACCTCGACGTGGCTCTGGGCTGGATCGCGGGAGAGGTCACCACCAGCCCGGTTCAACTGCGTGAGGAACGCGGACGCGCATCCGGATATCACCTCAGAAGCTTGCTGTCGCATTTCTGGCGAATGGTTCTCTCCAGCGGCACCAAGGGCCTGCGAATGGTCAGCTTGATCGGCTTCCTGTTCGCTGTCGGCGGTCTCGTCATCGTCCTCTACGTGTTGGCGTCGTACGTGTTCTTCGACGCCGGCGTCGAGGTACGAGGATGGGCGTCGACGATGATCGTGATGCTGTTCGGTTTCGGGGCAGTGCTCTTCTCGTTGGGTGTGATCGCCGAATACATCGGTGTCGCAGTCAAGACGGCAATGGGAAAGCCGCCGTACCTCATCGTCAGCGACCCCGCGTCAGGCCCGTTGGGGCGCCGGAACGCCACCGAGCCACCCGCGTAACGATGAATGTCCCCACGTGGGTAGTCGGCAGCGGCGGCCTCCTCGGCAGCTCCGTGGCCCGCGAACTCGAGCGCCGTGGGGCCGACATCCGCACCAGCCGCGTCCCGTGGGGGGAACCCGCTCTGGCCAGAGAAATCCTGTTCGCCGATGCCAGGAAACTGGTTACTGACGCCGCCGGCGGCCCGTGGCGAATGGCGTGGTGCGCCGGTGCAGGTGTGAACGGTACGAGCAGTGACGAATTCGCTCGCGAGAACCAACTCATGAAGGACGTTCTCGACGAGCTGGGGACGGCGGACGCAGGCGTCGGGACCGTCTTCCACGCTTCGTCTGCCGGCGGCGTCTACGCCGGAGCTCCCGGAGCACCGCACACCGAAACAAGCGCGACCAATCCACTGGCCGACTACGGGCGAGCAAAGCTCGATGCCGAATCCATTGTTCGCGAATTCGGCTCCAGAAGCGGAACCCGCACTGTCATAGGAAGATTCGCAAATCTCTACGGCCCGGGTCAGAATCTGGCGAAACCCCAAGGCCTGATTTCGCACCTCTGCCGAGGCTATCTGCTGTCGATGCCCATTTCGATCTACGTTCCCATGGACACGCTTCGGGACTACGTCTACGTCTCCGACGCGGCCGAAATGGTGGTCGACAGCTTCACCCGAGCGGAAGCGTCGCAGGAACCGACGGTCACCAAGATCTACGCGTCCGGACGCAGCGTCACCATCGGGGCGATCCTCGGCGCGTGCCACACCGTCTTCAGAAAACGCCCCAACGTTGTGCTCGCCAGTTCTCCACTCGCTTCGGCGCAAGCCCGAGACCTACGGCTGCGATCGATCGTGTGGACCGATCTGGACCAGCGCACACATCGCCCGTTGCCTGCCGGGATAGCGTCGACCCTCGACTCCATCCGCCGCAATCTGGCTGCACGCTAGGAAGTGGTCTTCTCGCCGGCTGCCACGTATGCCTGCTCGGTCGCGTCCTTCTGCGGACGCCACCACTGTTCGTTGTCGCGGTACCAGTCGATCGTCGCTTCCAGACCACTGCGGAAGTCCTCGTAGCGCGGGGACCAGCCAAGTTCTTTCCGGAGCAGACTCGAGTCGATCGCGTACCTCACGTCGTGCCCCGGGCGGTCGGTGACAAAATCGAACTCGTCGGCGCCACGGCCCAATATCTGCAGAATCGACTCCATGACAGTTCGGTTGTTCATCTCACCATCAGCGCCGATCAAGTAGGTCTGACCGATCCGGCCACCGTCGATGATCGCCCAGACCGCGCTGTTGTGGTCGTCGACATGAATCCAGTCACGGACGTTCAAACCGTCGCCGTACAACTTGGGACGCAATCCGGCGAGAACATTGGTGATCTGCCGTGGGATGAACTTCTCGACATGTTGATAAGGGCCGTAATTGTTCGAGCAGTTCGACAGGGTGGCCCGGACGCCGAACGAACGGGTCCACGCGCGCACCAACATGTCGCTCGATGCCTTCGTCGACGAGTAGGGGCTCGACGGGTTGTACGCGGTCGACTCCGTGAAACGGTCCGGATCGCCCAGTTCGAGGTCTCCGTACACCTCGTCGGTGGAAATGTGGTGATACCTGACGTCGTGCTTGCGCACAGCCTGCAGGAGCGTGAAGGTTCCCACGATGTTGGTCTGCACGAACGGCCACGGATCAGCGAGCGAATTGTCGTTGTGCGACTCGGCAGCAAAATGAACGACCACGTCGGCAGCGCCCACCAGTTGGTCGACGAGAACTGCGTCGGTGATGTCGCCGTGAACAAACGTGATGCGGTCGGCTATCGAATCGAGCGAAGACTTGTTGCCCGCGTAGGTCAGCGCATCGAGCACCGTGACCTCGGAGTCGGGGCGCTCTGCCACCGTCTGATGCACGAAATTGGCGCCGATGAAGCCTGCACCGCCAGTCACGAGAACTCTCACGTTTGCGCCTCCACGATCACCGAATCGAACCGATCTATCTACCGGCCACGCACGATACCGTGCGCCCGAGATTTGTTTCTCCAGCGAACACTGGAACACTTCGAGGCATGCGCGGAATCATTCTGGCGGGCGGCACGGGGTCGAGGTTGCACCCCATCACGCTCGGCGTGAGCAAACAGCTGGTACCCGTCTACGACAAACCGATGATCTATTACCCACTCAGCACCCTGATGCTGGCCGGGATTCGCGACATCATGATCATCACCACAGAAGACGACGCACCGCAGTTCCAGCGGTTGCTCGGCGACGGCTCGCAGTTCGGCGTCGACCTGACCTACCAGATCCAGCACGAGCCGAATGGTCTCGCACAAGCCTTCGTACTCGGAGCCGGCCACATCGGTTCGGAATCCGCGGCCCTGGTCCTCGGCGACAACATCTTCTACGGCCCAGGTCTGGGCAGTAAGCTCACGCGTTTCGAGAACATCGACGGTGGCGCCGTATTCGCGTACTGGGTTTCGGACCCCACGGCTTACGGAGTCATCGAGTTCGACCGCGAAGGCAAAGCCGTCTCGCTCGAGGAGAAGCCGGCGAACCCGCGCTCCAACTATTCGGTGCCTGGCCTCTATTTCTACGACAACGACGTTGTCGCCATCGCCAAGGACCTCGAACCATCGGCACGCGGCGAATACGAGATCACCGACGTCAACCGTGCGTACCTCGAAGCTGGCCGCCTCCAGGTCGAAGTACTTCCTCGCGGCACCGCGTGGCTCGACACCGGAACTTTCGATTCGCTTCTCGACGCATCGAACTACGTGCGCACGATCGAGGAGCGTCAGGGACTCAAGATCGGCGCGCCCGAAGAAGTTGCGTGGCGGCACGGATTCATCACCGACGACGAGCTACGCATTCGTGCTGAGAAGCTCCTCAAATCCGGATACGGAAAATACCTTCTCGAACTTCTCGACCGCGGCAAGGACTGGTGACATGGCAGATACTCACGTGATGAGCCAGTATCGCGAACTGAAAGTGCCAGGGGCCTGGGAATTCACACCCAAACAGTTCGGCGACGACCGTGGAGTCTTCCTCGAATGGTTCCGTGAACCCGGATTCTCCGAGATCACCGGCCGCACCCTCGACCTTCAGCAGGCCAATTGCTCGGTCTCGGCTGCCGGCGTCCTACGAGGCATCCATTTTGCCGACGTCCCTCCCGGACAGGCCAAGTACGTTACGTGTGTCAAAGGCGCGATACTCGACATCGCCGTCGACCTCCGCGTGGGATCGCCGACCTTCGGCCAGTGGGATTCGGTCCTTCTCGACGACGTCGACCGCAGAGCGATCTTTCTGTCCGAAGGGCTTGGGCATGCCTTCCTGTCCCTCGAGGACAACTCGACAGTGGTTTACCTGTGCTCGACGGGATACGCCCCCGAGCGTGAGCACGAAGTTCACCCCCTCGATCCCGACATAGCGATCGACTGGCCCACCGTGGGTCGCAGCGGTGAGCCCCTGAACATCACGCTCTCCGCGAAGGACACAGCGGCACCGTCGCTTCAAGATGCCGTGTCGGCAGGGCTGCTGCCCACGTTCGGCGAAGGCTGATGGCTTCACCGGATTCGACTGCAACACCCCCCGCCGGAATGACCGGCAGGCCGGGTCCGTTGATGCGCGTCGTCAAGAATCAGGCCCTTGCCTTTCTGCTCGTCGGTGGCGTCAACACGGCGCTCGGAACCGCCTGGTTCATTGCCTGGCAGATCGCGCTCGGCGATCAATTCGGCTACCACTTCGCGATCGTTGCCGGGTACGTCTGCAACCTGCTGTGCGCTTTTGCGATGTACCGCTACCTGGTCTTCGAAGTTCGCGGCCACTTCCTCCGTGACTTCTGGCGATTCGTCGTCGTCAATTTCGGCGCCTTCGTGATCAACCTCGCGCTGATGACCGTCGCGGTCTCGGTCCTGCACTTTCCTCCCATCCCGTCACAACTCGTCATCACTGCGGTAACCGCAACAGCAAGCTTCTTCGGTTACCGCGATTTCTCGTTCAGTCGAAACAAGAGAACAGGCAACTCATGACTCCGCGTGTTTCCGTCGTCGTCCCGGCTTACAACAATGCCGACTACATTGCCGAGACGATCGACTCGATCCTGAATCAGAGCTACCAGGACTTCGAACTGATCATCTCGGATCATTCGTCGACCGACGACACCGTCAAGGTCCTGGCGCGATACGCCGACGATCCGCGGATCGAGATCCTGTCGACCGAGGCCGGCGGCGGAGCGAAGCGAAACTGGGACCGGGTCAGCGAAGCTGCGAACGGAGAGCTCCTGAAACTGGTGTGCGGTGACGACACCATCTACCCCGAGTGCCTGGCGGAACAGGTCGCGGCTTTCGACGAGCACCCCTCGGTGGTACTCGTGGCCTCGCAACGCAAACTGGTCGATGCAAACGGAAAGACCATCCTCTCCGCGCGCGGACTTGCAGGGCTGAAGGGACTGGTCACCGGGCGCGACGCGGCCCGAAAGACGGTAACGGCGGGAGCGAACATCTTCGGCGAGCCCGGATGTGTACTCATGAAGCGATCCGCCTTGAAGGCCATCGGATGGTGGGACGACACCAACCCGTACGTCATCGACGAAGCCACGTACACCGCCGTCGCACTCCAAGGGGACGTCTATGCGATCGCCAAACCCCTCGCGTCCTTCCGCGTCAACGCCGGACAGTGGAGTGTGCGTCTGGCCAAGGATCAGGCACGCCAGGCAGCGGCATTCCACAAAGATCTCCGGGAATCGGATCCGACTCTCGTCTCCGCAATGGACGTCCGAATCGGCGACGCACGCGCACTCGCCACTTCGTTCATGCGTCGCGGCGTCTACATGCTGTTGCGCCATCGCATGTCTTGATCGTTGCCGGTTGGGTAATCTTCACCTTTCACGACTCGATGGCATGACACCGGCGGGACGGACGGCTGGATGACCAAACGTGCGAGCAGACGCGGCCTGTGGACGGCCGTCGTTCTCGCAGCCGGCCTCGGTGGTCTCGCGCTGGTCGCACCGCCCCTGACTCCGGGAACGATCGAGTCCGCACCGGTCACCGTCATCACGACCACCCCACCCGCGCCGGTTGTTCCGCTCACCCCGGAGGAGCTCTCGGCCCGGGTGGTCCCCACCATCGTCACCATCACGGCGCCGGCCGGATTCACCACCACTGCTGGGACCGGGATCGTGCTCTCCCCTGACGGAGTGGTGCTCACGAATCACCACGTCATCAGCGGAGCTTCGGACGTCACTGCCGTCAGCATGTCCAACGGGCTGATCTACGACGCCGAGATCCTCGGGTACGACAGCGTCAGCGATCTTGCCGTCCTTCGACTCGCGGGCGCTGACGATCTGCCGGTGGCTGTGGTCGGCAAATCAGCAGAAGCCGCTCGCGGGGACTCCGTCACCGCAATCGGAAATGCGGAAGGCGGCGGAGTACCCGTCCCTGCTCCCGGCGTCATCACCAACCTCGGTGTCACCGTCAACACCCGCAACGTGTCCGACGGATCGCGAAACCAGTTGAAGGGCCTCATCGAGGTGGACGCGGACATCCGGCCTGGCGATTCCGGTGGTCCCCTGGTCAACGCCGTTGGCGAGCTGATCGGCGTCAGCAGCGCAGGCAACGCCGTCACCGACCGCACCGAAACCTCACCGGCGCCTCAGTCCTACGCGATACCGATCGACACCGCACTACCGATCGTCGAGCAGGTACTCGGTGGCCGCTCCTCCGAGACCGTGCGTGTGGGACCGACACCCGTACTCGGTGTCGCGGTGAAGGATCACGCGGACATGCCGGCCGGCGCCGAAGTTGTTGCCGTGAGCTTCGATTCGCCGGCCGAGCGGGTGGGGCTGACCAAAGGTGCGGTCATCACCGAGTTCGGTGGCAGCCGGATCGCGTCGTCCGCTGATCTCAACGCGGCGATGAGCTCGCGCCGCCCCGGCGACACCGTCGCGGTGACGTGGGTGGACGCAATCGGGCAACCCGGGACCGGTTCGCTGGTCCTCGACGAGGGGCCACCTCGCTAGTCTTAGAAGGCGCCAGCCGTGAAAGCATCGTGGCATGACCACGGTTCTCCTGCTCACCTGTGACGGCGCCGCCCGCGAGGCGGATGTCGAAAGCAAACTCGTCATGGATGCTCTCACCTCCTACGGCATCGCGTCGACGATGGCGCCGTGGTCGAGCCCGTCCCTCCTCGATATCGACGCCGACCTGGTTCTGATCCGGTCGACCTGGGACTACACCCAGCGCCTCGACGAATTTCTCGCCGTTCTCGATCAGCTGACCGCTCCGATCGCCAATCCACTCTCGATCGTGAAGTGGAACGCACACAAGGGATACCTCACCGAACTTGCCGCGGCCGGCGTACCTATCGTCCCCACCGCTGTGATCGCTGCCGGACAGAGCGAAACACTCACCCTCCCTTCGTTCGAGGGTGCCGACGTCATCGTCAAGCCTGCAGTGTCCGCCGGCGCTGTCGGAGTGGGAAAGTTTGCCTCGGGGTCCGCGCAGGCCCACGCTCACCTCAGCTCGATCCTCGAGAGTGGCAACGACGCGTTGGTCCAGCCATTCGTCTCGGACGTCGTCGACGGTGAGCGCTCGATCATCCACATCGGCGGACGCTACTCGCACGCTGTCCGGAAGATCCCGGCCGCCAACGACTTCCGCGTGCAGGAATTTCACGGCGGAACCAACCACCTCCACCAACCGTCCGCCGCCGAACTCGCGGTGGCCGACGCAGCACTGGCCGCGACCCCATGCGGCCCCGGCGAATTGCTTTATGCACGTGTGGACGTCGTGGGCCCGGTGGATCAACCACTGCTCATGGAAGTGGAACTGATCGAGCCCGAACTCTTTCTGCCATTCGCCCCTGGATCTGCCGACGCCCTCGCACGGGCAGTTGTCGCGTCACTAGGTCGGTGACGCGCCACGGAGTGCCTTCTTGTCGATCTTCCCCAAAGCAGTGAGCGGCAGCGCTTCCAGAATCGAAATCTCCTTGGGCGCCCAGATCGGACCCTTGTGCGATCTCACGTGCGCGATGAGTTGATCGGGTGTGACCGACCATCCCGTCTTCAGTACGACTGCGGCGGTAACAGCTTCTCCCCATTGAGAATCGGGGACACCGAATACCGCACATGCTGCCACCGCGGGATGATGTCCGAGTGAGTCCTCGACTTCGCGCGGGTAGACGTTGAATCCACCACTGATGATCGTGTCTTTGATGCGGTCGACGATCGAGATGAGCCCACTTTCGTCGATTCGAGCAACGTCGCCGGTGTGCAACCACCCATTCGCGAGCGCTGCAGCGGTTTGTTCAGGTTTGTTCCAATAGCCGTCCATCACGAGCGGACCTCGCACACAAAGCTCGCCGGGTACGCCCGTCGCCGTCTCGTTTCCCTGCTCGTCAAGCAACACCACTTCGACACCTGGCATCGCGCGCCCACAACTCCCCAAAACTGCGGGATCGTCCGTGTGCTCACGTGTATCGAGTACCGTCAACGCATTCGGGGCTTCGGCCTGACCGTAATGCTGGCTCAGGATCGGCCCGAACACCGCCCCTGCCTGCTCGAGCCTGGTGGGGTCGATGGGTGCAGCACCGTAAAGCATCCAGTTCAGCCCAGACAGATTCGCATCCGACAGGCGTGGATGGTCGAGTAAGGCATAGAGCATCGTGGGAACCACGAATGTAGCTGTGACTCCGCCATTTTCGATGGCGTCGACAACTCTGTCCGGGTCGAACGACCTGTGCAACTCGAAGCTTGCACCTCGCAGCAGACCGGGTGCGACGAGCAGACCGGCAGCATGAGACATCGGCGTAGTGAGCAGCATGGTGGTTTCAGCCGGCCACTCCCACGTGGTGCAGGCCCAGGCATTGGCGACCAAGGATCGGTCCCTGAGCATGACGCCTTTCGGCTCACCGGTGGTTCCACCGGTGTAGAAGAGATACAAAGCTCGACCCTGACCGCCTAAGCCTGAACCTATTCCCGCCGTACCCAATTCACACGCTGATTCGAGGGCTGACAGTGACATCACTCGAGTCTGTGCCGCTTCGGCGCGCACCTGGAACTGTCCGTCGGCAACCAACAGGAGATCGGTACCACTGTCTTTCAGCACCATCCTGTCGTTCTCTTCGGTCGCGAGCGGATGGAGTGCCGTGTAGCGCACGCCCGCCAGACACGCCGCGGCCATGACCGTGAATGCTTCAGGACACGGCCCCGCAAGCAGGGCGACGCCGGCTCCGTCCGGCAGAGCGAAGCTACTGAGGACACCTGCAATCCGCTCGATCTGTTCCGCAGTCTGCCGATATGTCAGCTCGGCCCGATCACCGTTCCGATCCGTGAATCGAAACGCGATGTGGTCTGGTCGGCGTCGCAGCGCCGACAGAATCAGATCCGCATATCCCGCTTGCACGTGCAAGCCTGGCGCCATCGGTTCATCGTTCATGATGTCCGCGTTCATCGTGGCCCTCCCAAGATCGTGACCGCGGCGACGGCTTCCTCGATGCCGTAGAGACCTCCGCCGTTCTCTGCGACCGCGATTCGAGCACCCGGAACTTGTCGCCGCCCTGCTTGTCCACGCAACTGCGTGACAAGTTCGAAGACCTGCGCCAGTCCCGTTGCCGAGACCGGATGACCACGGGACTCGAGCCCACCTGACGGATTGACCGGACGCACGCCTCCCAACGAACTCGCACCGGACGCCGACCACGCGCCGCCCTCACCGATCGGGCAGAACCCCAGATTCTCGACCTGCTGCACTTCACCGAAGGCCGTGGCGTCGTGGACCTCTGCCACATCCACATCGCCTGGCCCGACTCCGGCTTCCTCGTATGCGCCCATTGCTGCACGGCGACCGATGTGACTCTCCACGTCATCTGCGGTCCGATCCGTGCCTGACACCAAGCTGCAACCGAGTACCTGCGCCGCCCGCCGAGAGGAATCGTGCCTTCGAGCAAAGTCCGCACTGGTCACAATGACCGCCGCTGCACCGTCACTGACGGGCGAGCACATCGGAACTGTCAGAGGCCACGCGACTCGCCTTGCGGCAAGCACCTCTTCGACGCTGAAGGGTTTGCGAAAGTGCGACCGCGGATTGTGCACGGAATGCGCATGATTTTTGGCTGCTACGGACGCGAGCTCGAACTCGGTGGTTCCGAATCTCTCCATGTGCGCCCGGGCAAGAGAAGCGTAGATCTCCATGAACACCGACCGCTCACCCTGCGATCCGAGTGCATCCGGCAGCGGAGCGGACAGCGAAGCAAGGCCCGCGAGCGTCTCGTCGCGATGCGCAACGTCGAGTGCACCGTCGAACACCTCCAGACTTCGAGCCGGATCCGAGCACACCAGCTTGTCCACCCCGACCGCCAACGCGACCTCGGACAGACCGGCGCGAACGTGGGCGATCGCCAGCCAGAGTGCAGTCGCGCCGCCGGCGCAGGCATTTTCGACATTGACGACCGGGACTCCCCCGAAACCGTATGGCCTCAAGGAAATCTGGCCTGGGATCATGTGCTGCCGGTCGATCGCCTTCTGGCTGACTGTCGCGTAGAAGACCGCACCGACGTCACCGCGGGTCAGGCCCGCGTCTTCGACGGCATCGATCGCCGCACGCCCCGCCAATTCCGAGGCCGCGGTATCCGCGTGCCGCCCGAAGAGAGTCGCGCCGACACCGAGAACCATGACTTCGCCGCTCACGCCACCACTCGATTCCTCAATACACCGAGGCCGGTGACCTCGAGTTCGACTACGTCTCCCGGTTCCAGGAACCGCCCGTGCTCCAAGCCGCATCCACTCGGCACGGTGCCGGAACAGAAGACTTCACCCGGGTACAGCCGCGTGGAAGTCGAAGCGAACGAAATCACGTCCTCGAAACGATGGTCCATGTCGGCGCTGGTTCCTCGGCTCACCTCGTCTCCGTTGATTCTCGCGGTCATCTCGAGTTGGTAGGGGTCACCGACTTCGTCGGCCGTCACGATCCAGGGCCCGAGGACATTCGCGTTCGAAAAGTCCTTGCTCTTACTGAGACCGAGTCCGGTGGAGATCTCCTCGAGCTGAGTATCGCGGGCGCTGAAATCGTTGAAGATGGTGTAACCGAAGATATGCGCAGGGGCATCCGCGCGTGAGATGTCGGTTCCACCGCGCCCCAGCACACAGGCGAATTCGAGTTCGTAATCGCGCAGGCTCGAGTACTCGGGCCACACGACGTCAGATTTGTGTCCGGTCACCGCCAATCGGTTCGCTATGTAATACAGCGGGCGCTCCAACTGGATCTTCGGCAGTTCGACGTCCTCGAGTGCGACCCCTTGAATTCGGGCGCGAGCGTTGCGGAAGTGATCCATGAAGCAGCCGAAGTCTCGGATCTGGACCGGCTGAGGAAGCGGCGACATCCAGCGCACATCACCTGCGTCGACGATTGCACTTGCCGGCGGCTCGTCTGCGAGCCGATCCAGGGTCTCCCGTGCCGCCGGACCACCTTCGATGATGGTTTGCATGGTTTCCAGTTCTGGAGCCGGTTTTCCCGTCACATCATGATGAGCTCGCTCGAGTAACAACAGTTGCTCGCCGCTGCCCGTCACCAGAGCCGTCTGCTGAGTCTTTTCGTATTCGACGGTCGCAAGTTTCACTGTGAGTCAATACCTTTCACTGAATTGTTCGTTAGGTGAGGCAGGAATTTTGCTCAGCCGAACGCGACCACACGAGCCGGGGCAGCGCTGGCTCGCGCAAGCTTGATCGGGAAAAACGCCACGTGAAATCCCGAGGGCGGAAGCGCGGCGAGGTTCGCCAGTTGCTGAACGATGAATACTTCACGTTCGCGTCCGGCCCGGTGCCCGTCCCAGAGAACCGAGTTGTCCCCGGTGTCACGAAATTTCTGCGCCATGACTGCAAAGCTCAAGTCCCAGCCGGCAGCGTCGGTGCCCAGCACCTTCGCGCCTTGCTCGGCGAGAAACAGCGTGCCTTCGCGACTCATCCCTGGATACTGAAAGAACCCTGGATCAGCCAAGGTGAAGCTCTCTTGTCCGGTACGGAGCAACACGGCACCACCCTGGGGAACGGACGCACCGTTTTCCGCCAGGGCAGCTTTCAGCGCGTCCACCGAGATCGGCTGATTCGCCTCGCACCGGCCGCGCAGGTCGAGCACCACTGTCTCGCAGAACAATTCATCCAACGCGATGTCTGTGATCGTGCGAGAAGGCTTACCCTCCGAGGTTGATCCGTAGTGCAACGGCGCGTCGACGTGTGTGCCCAGATGGCTGTTGAACTCACTCAACATCTCCGATCCCCACCCCTCACCGTCCGGAAGATCATGAACTCCGCACTGCAGTGCTGCCGCGAACTCGTCGCGTCCGGCACCTGCGGGGTGCGAGTAGGTCACCGAGGGGGCAACGACGGAAGCCAGTGCCTTCAAACCCTCGGGGAGCAATTCCCGATCGGCCGGATCGAGAGTTCTAGTCAGATCGATGAGTTCCATGTCCGCCCATTCCGTTAAGTTATTGGACGCTCAGCATAGAACTGGACGATCAACATAGGCAAGAGGGTGTCGCGAGAGGAATACGGCCGGCCGATGGCCGGCCTCGTAGCATGAGTGCGGTGCGCAGGTCTCGGCCCCGACGGGCGCGTCGACGTCACCGCGTGCCGGAATTGGCTGCACTCGAGAACGAAAGAAGGCAGGAACACCGAATGGCGTCGACACGCAAGCAGGAGATTTCCGAGGAAACCAGACGGCGACTGGTGAAAGCCGCGGCCGAACTGGCTGCCGAAGGCGGGTCGACCGCGATGTCCGTACAAGCCGTGGCAGAAAGATCCGGTATCAGCAGAGGGTCCGTGGCCTGGCACTTCGGATCGAAGGACGGGCTTCTACGAGCCGTCGTCGAGGACGCATTCCGTTGGGGCATGGAAAAGCTACGCGCAGAGTTGGCATCATCCTCCGCGACTGGAATCGAAGCATTGATCGAAGCCAACTTCGTACTGATGTCATACCCCGAGGCACGAATTTTCTCGACCATCTTGATCGAAGCCGTGATTCCCGGGTCCACCATCCGCGAGACCTACGCAGAGCAGTACGTCGCAATGCGAACGCTGTACGCGGACTACCTGCGTTCGATCGACACCCCGGTCACCAATCCGGAGTTGGTTGCCGTCACCCTTCTGGCCGGCACTCTCGGGATCAACCTCCAACATCGCCTCGATCCCGACAACGTCGATCGACGTTCAGCAGTAACCGAGCTCGAATCGATCTATGCCCGCGCGATGGCACCTACCACAACGTCAGGACACGAGAATCCCTAACCGGACCGGAAGTTCAACTTCCCGAACAACTTTCGCCCGCGACCTGGGGCGGGACCGCATCCAGCCTGGCGCGAATGAACCTGGCAACGTCACGTAGCGCAGCCCGGCTCTCCGGCAAGCCAGGCCAGACGGCGGGAAACGCGTGAACCTGGCCGTTCCAGATCTGCAGCGAGCACGGCACCCCCGCGGCGGCGAGCCGTTGCGCCATCACCTCCGAATCGACTCTGAGCACCTCGGATTCGGCGGCGATCAGCAACGACGGCGGCAGAGCGGCCAGATCGCCGTCGACGGGTGAGTTCGTCTGTCCGCCAAGCTTTCCGATCGCCATCAATGCCGACACCGGGGCGATCACGTCGCGTCGAGCGTTGGCGTGGACTGATTTGGTGGTGCAATCGAGATCGAGGAGAGGTGAGAGCCCGACAAGACCGGCCGGAACCTCGAGCCCCGCGGAAACAGCTGCAAGTGCCGTCGCGAAGACCAGAAAGCCTCCGGCCGAATCGCCAACGAAGACAACCTTTTCCGGCAAGGCTCCCTGTTCGAGGAGCCAGCGGTATGCATCGAGACAGTCGTCGACCGACCCGCTGATGCTCGTGCTCGGCAACTGTCGATATGCGATGTGCAGGACCGGAAGGCCGGTTCGCTTGGCGATGCTTGCAACGACCGGCCGATGCGTGTTGAGCCCGCAGCACATGAACCCGCCGCCGTGCAGGTAGAGAACAACCCCGTCGCGCAGATCAGCCGTCGAGCCTGCCGTGCGCACGAGTTCACCGTCGAAACCTGGAAAGCGAATCGCTTCCCGATCGATCCCGGACGGAATGCGTACACCCGCGGCCGAGTCCAGCACTGCGGCGCGGCGCATGGCGCCAGGCGTCAGCGGCGCGATCCCGACCACGGGCCGAAGCATCCATCGACACGCGTTGTAGAGGACCTGCGATTCGATACTCGGCCTGCCGTATCGAGTTCCGGTCCTACGACTGACTGTCGGCAACAGAGACATCTGTCCAGATTAGAAGCGATCAGGCACCGAAGAGGTCGACTTCGTCGAGATCGTCGACGATCGTGACCTTTCGTTTCCGCCCGCCGATGACCTTACCCAGACCGCGCAGTCCACCGGACTGAGCTTTCGGGGCGGGTTCGATGCGCTGCGGCGCAACTCTCGTCCGCGCTGCGCGCTGAACAGGCTTGGGGGCGGGGGCTGCTGCAGGTGCCGCGGGTTCGGGAACCTCGGCTGGAACCACCGCTTCCGGCTCCACGAAGCCCTGAGCAACCGGGGCCTCGGGCGCGACCTCAGCGGCTTCCTCGACCTCCGCCACCTGCTCCACCTGCACCGGTCCGTCGATCACCGGGATGTCCGACGCCCAGCGGACCCGATACTCCAGACCGCGCGACGCCAGCTCACGCGCGAGATCGCCGTGCCAGACCCCGTCTTCGCCGTCGCCGTATGCCCGTGCGTCGGAGCTCACCCAGATGACGTCGACCTCCGGGTTGCGGTCGGCGAGATCGAGCACGGTCAGCCAGTTCAGCGTCGCCGGATATCCGTCTCGCTTCTTCTTGTCGGTATAGGGCCGACGCAGCGAGATCGCCCTCTCGGCCACCTCGACATGCGACACGTCGACTGGATCAACCACTTCGACGCCGATCGCCACGAGGTCTTCGATCACGTCGTCGACGTAGCCGTCGGCCTTGTCGTGAGCAGCGTCGACGAACCTCGTGAGGTCGCGCCGCAACCCCAGTCGGTCGTACATGCGCGCCTGGACGCTCAGGGCCGCGATCATCTCCGCCGATTCCTCGCGGTAGCGACTCGCAACCTCGAGGACGACCAATCGCGGCACGACGACGCGGTGTCCGAGTGCGCGAGCGTCGGCGATGGCAGTGTCGAACCGTGCACCCCTGGTCAGGGCCGAAGAATCGAGAACGATGATCATGCGCTCGATTCTCTCTCGAGAAACCGGACGAATGCGCTAATCCACCCCGAACCGTTACTTGATCTTGAAGATCACTGCCCGCTGAACGATGAAGTTGATGACCGTCGCGGTGCCCTGCGCGATGACGAAGGCCAGCGGCATGCGCCACCACTCGTCGGCGAGCACATGCACCATCAGCGCGTTGAGCCCGACCTGAACCGCAAAAGTGACCGCGTACAGCACGACAACAGCGATGAAGCGGGCGCGAGAAGGCTCGGCCTTGAACGTCCACCGCCGGTTGATCAGATACGCCGTCGTAGTGCCGGCGATAAAGCTGATCGACTTGGCCACGCTCAGATCGAGGCCGACGACCTTGAACAGGAATGCGTACAGCCCGTAGTCCACGACCGCCGACAGCCCACCCGTCGCGACGAACCGGACGATCTGCGTTTTCAGGTCCAACGCGTCGTCGGCGATGTCCGTCGTGACAGGAATCTCGACGGGCAGCGGGACGTGGGGTTCGTGCTGGTGACTTGCAGGTGTTTCGGGCACGACGACGAGAGTAACCACTCGAGTCGGAGCCGTCGGCACTACTCCCAGGTAACCTCTACCTTGATGTCCACGACAGCAGAAGAGACGCCGCAGCCGGCTCTCCACACCCAAGCCCGCACCCTCACCGGTTGGGGACGCACCGCCGCCACCACTGCACAGGTGCTGTCCACCCCCGACGTGGAAGTGATCGCCAACGCGGTCGCCCAGGTTGCGGAACAGAACGATTCCAAGCCATCGCATCTGCGACGCGGCGTCATCGCGCGCGGCCTCGGCCGCTCGTACGGTGACCCGGCGCAGAACGCCGGCGGGCTGGTCATCGACATGAATGCACTCGACCGCATTCATCGCATCGATCGCGACACCGCTCTGGTGGACGTCGACGCCGGCGTGAATCTGGATCAGCTGATGAAGGCTGCTCTGCCGTTCGGCCTGTGGGTTCCGGTCCTGCCGGGTACTCGTCAGGTCACGATCGGCGGCGCCATCGGCTCGGATATCCACGGCAAGAACCACCACAGCGCGGGCAGCTTCGGCAACCACGTCGTGTCGTTGGATCTGCTGACGGCCGACGGCAAGGTTCGCACGCTCACCCCCAAGGGCGGGCGCAACGACCCGAAGGCCGCACTGTTCTGGGCCACGATCGGCGGCATGGGCCTGACGGGCATCATCTTGCGGGCAACCATCAAGATGACACCGACCGAGACGGCGTACTTCATCGCCGACGGCGACGTCACCAACAGCCTCGACGAGACCATCGCGCTGCACAGCGACGGCAGTGAGGCCAACTACGAGTATTCGAGCGCGTGGTTCGACGCGATTTCCGCGCCCCCGAAGCTCGGTCGTGCGGCAGTCTCGCGCGGATCTCTGGCGAAGCTCGACCAGCTTCCGGCCAAGCTGCAGAAGAACCCGCTCGCCTTCGACGCACCGCAGTTGCTGACGTTCCCCGACGTCTTCCCCAACGGGCTGGCCAACAAGTTCAACTTCACCGCGATCGGCGAGGTCTGGTTCCGCAAGTCCGGCAAGTACCGCGGCAAGGTCCAGAATCTGACGCAGTTCTACCACCCGCTCGACATGTTCGGTGAGTGGAACCGGGCGTACGGATCCAACGGATTCCTCCAGTACCAGTTCGTGGTTCCGCCGGAGGCCGTCGACGAGTTCAAGAAGATCATCGTCGACATCCAGCGCAGCGGGCACTACTCGTTCCTCAACGTGTTCAAGCTCTTCGGCGAGGGCAACCAGGCGCCGCTGAGCTTCCCGATCCCGGGCTGGAACATCTGCGTCGACTTCCGCATCAAGCCGGGCCTGAACGAGTTCGTCACCGAACTCGACAAGCGTGTCCTCGAATTCGGCGGACGCCTGTACACGGCCAAGGACTCGCGGACGTCCGCGGAAACCTTCCACGCCATGTACCCGCGTATCGACGAGTGGATCGCGACGCGCCGCAAGTACGACCCCACAGGCGTTTTCGCCTCCGATATGTCCAGAAGGCTGGAACTGTGATCAACGCTGTAGGTAACCCGCAAACCATTTTGCTTCTCGGTGGAACCTCCGAGATCGGCCTCGCCATCTGTGAGGAGTACCTGAAGAAGGCGCCGCTCCGCGTCGTTCTGGCGGCACTCCCCGGCGATCCGGGACGCGAAGCTGCGGTCAAGCAGCTCGAAGCGAAGGGTGCCACCTCGGTGGAGCTCATCGACTTCGACGCCGTTGATTTCGAGTCGCATCCGAAGGTGATCGACCAGGCGTTCTCGAACGGTGACGTCGATGTCGCCATCGTCGCCTTCGCACTGGACGGTGACTCCGAAGAGCTGTGGCAGAACCAGCGCAAGGCCGTTCTGGTGGCAAACGTCAACTACACCGCTTCCGTCTCGGTCGGTGTTCTTCTCGGCGAGAAGATGAAGGCTCAGGGCTTCGGCAAGATCATCGCGATGTCGTCGGTTGCCGGCGAGCGCGTCAAGCGTGCCAACTTCGTCTACGGCTCCACCAAGGCGGGCCTCGACGGTTTCTACCTCGGACTCGGCGAGGCTCTCGCGGAATTCGGACCGCAGGTCACCGTCGTTCGCCCCGGCATGGTGCGCACGCAGTTCAGTGCCCACGTCAAGGAAGCTCCGCTGACGGTCAATAAGGACATCGTCGCGAAGCTCGCTGTTGCCGCCTCGGACAAGGGCAAGGAAATCGTCTGGACTCCCGGCCCGTGGCGCTTCGTCATGATGGGTCTTCGCCACGTGCCGCGCCCGATCTTCCGGAAGTTGCCGGTTTAAGCTCCTCCCGTGCCAGAAACAACAACTGCTCCGAGTACAGACCTTTCGACCCCGTCGCCGTGGCGTAATGCCGCGGCGACGGTGGTGGAAATGGCCCTCGGAGCGCTGGTCGCCGCTGTTGTAGCCGCTGTCGGGCTCTTTGCTTTCGGCCGAGTGCAGTGGCCGGCGTTCACCTCTTCCAATGTCACGCAGGCAGTCACGACGGTGCTGCAGGTGCTCTGCATCGCAGTGGTCGGTGTTGCGGTTCTGATGTTCCGCGCCCGCAAGGCCGAGCGGGTCGCAAAACTCCTCTCGTGGGCCGGGCTCTCCGGCTTCGTCACCACGACGCTCGGACTTCCCCTCGCCGCGACGAGTCTGTATCTGCACGGCGTCTCGGTCGATCAGCAGTTCCGGACCGAGTACCTGACCCGGCTGACGGATTCTGCTGCGCTGCAGGACATGACGTACGTGGATCTGCCGCCGTTCTACCCGGCCGGCTGGTTCTGGATCGGTGGACGCGTCGCGAACCTGCTGGGAATGGACGGCTGGGAAGCCTTCAAGCCCTACGCGATCGGCTCGTTGGCTGTCGTCGCCGTCGTTGCACTCGTGTTGTGGACCAAGCTGATTCGACGCGATTGGGCCGTCGTCGCGGCCTTGGCCGTCACTGCCGTCGTGTTGGCGTACAACTCCCCCGAGGCGTACGGCGCCGTCATCAACCTCCTGATCCCGCCGGTGCTGATCCTCGCGTGGGGCGCATTGGACCGGCCGGGGGCATCTCGATTTGCCGGAGCCGGCGCAATACTCGGGACGGGCCTGTTCCTCGGTTTCGCCGCAACGGTCTACACGTTGTACCTCGCCTTTGCCGCCTTCTCAGTCACTTTGATGGCCGTCGTCGCAGCAGTAATGGCAGCGAAGGCCAAAAACACGTGGAAGGCAGCGCTGAATCCGCTGATCCGACTGGTAGTGATCGCCGCGATCGCAGGGGTAGTGGCCCTCACGGTCTGGACTCCGTACCTGTTGAAAGCACTTTCAGGGGCAACTTCCGAATCCGGCACGGCATTCCACTATCTTCCCGATTCCGGTGCGGTACTGCCCTTCCCGATGCTGAGCTTCACCCTCGTCGGTGGGCTGTGCCTACTCGGCACGATCTGGCTGATTTCGCGGTTCCTGTTCTCCCGCCGCGCCCGAGCACTCGGTATCGGTGTCATTGCCGTGTACCTGTGGGCATTGCTGTCCATGACGTTCACCGTCGCCGGCAGTACGCTCCTCGGTTTCCGACTGGAGCCGGTCCTGATCGGACTCCTTGCAGCCGCCGGTGTGTTCGGTTTCTTCGAGTTCGCCGGTTGGATCGTGCTGGCCACCAGCGAAAATCCTCGCGTCAAAGCGGTACTGGTTGCACTCGGTGTCATCGGAGCCATCGCCTTCGCGCAGAACATCCCGCAGGTGCTGGCGCCGGATATCGCTGTGGCATACAGCGATACCGACGGCAACGGCGAGCGCGGGGACAAGCGACCCCCGGGTGCCGAAGCCAATTACGCCGACATCGACCGGATCATTCGCGAGCAGTTGGGACGCGAACCCCATGACACGGTGGTCCTCACTGCCGACATCGGCTTCCTGAGCTTCTACCCGTACTTCGGCTTTCAAGGACTGACGTCGCACTACGCGAACCCGCTCGCCGATTTCCGTGCGCGCGCTGCGCTGATCGAGCAGTGGTCGGAGCTGAAGACGCCTGACGAACTGGTAACTGCGCTGGACTCGGCGCCGTGGCGCAGCCCCGACGCCTTCGTCTTCCGCCAGGGCGCCGACGGGTACACGCTGCGGTTGGCAGAGGACGTCTACCCCAACGACCCGAACGTCCGCCGCTACACGGTCACGTTCCCCAAGGAACTGTTCGACGATCCTCGTTTCACCGTGACCGAGCAGGGGCCGTTTGTGGTCGTTACCCGCTCTGACGCAATCTAACCAGGAGATACGTCACAAAAGGCTTACCGTCGGGGTCGTTGACGCGACCCCGACGCACCCCTAACTTCATACCGTGCCCCGAACCGATGCCCGAGCGGCGATGATCGATGCAGCCGAGCGTCTGGTTGCCGAGCGAGGTCTGGCCGCTCTGACTCTTCGTGATGTTCAGACCGAAGCCGGGCAGGCCAACAAATCGGCTGCGCAGTATCACTTCGGGTCACGTGAAGGTTTGCTGGCGGCCGTCGTCGAGTCCAGAATGCGACCTGCCGGTGAGCGTCGTCGTGAGTTGCTCGACGCGATCGATCTCGACGCGAATCCACCGATGATGCGTGCCCTCGTCGAGGCTCTCGTCCTGCCGTTGGCGGAACAGACCATCTACCGCGAGGGCACGTTGTACGCGCGGTTCCTGGTGCAGTCGATCTTCGACCCGGCGATGTCGTCGACTATCCGTGACCACATGCAGGCCGAGAGTTTCCGCGAAGTTCAGCGGCGGATAGTCGCTGCGTCCTCGTTACCGGCAGAGATCGCCGAACTTCGGGCGGGAACTCTGACCGTGCTCACCGTCGTCACTTTTGCCACGTGGGAAGGCCGCGTCGACAGCCGCGAACGTGCTCACGTGATCGTTGCCGACCTGATCGAAAGTTGCCTCGGAGCACTCTCGGCCCCGGCTGCGCAAATCTGACACGCTGTCCGGCGAGTTTGTTTCCGAAACTGCCGGGGTACTCAGCCCCTCCAAGCGCAGTCGAGCAAACGGCCGCATCAACCACCGGCGGGGTAGGTGATGACAGTGAGCGAACTCGTTGCGCAAAGCCGCGAGCTTGTACCGCATCGTGCAGTTCTCGATTCCGCAGAGCATGTTCTGGTCATTGCGCGCGGCAAACCGTTCGGGCGCGAGCAGGCTTTCCATGAAGTGTTGAGCGTCGCGATTCGCAATCGCATCGAAGTACTCACTCTGGCAAGGGCTCTCATCGACGTGTCCGAGTCCCGCGACTACCGCGCGATCCCGACCGACACCGCGCACACCGTTGCGGTGCTCGAATGGGGCGAGCTACTCGAGATCCCCACCGAACACCACGAGAAGTCCAGGGCCGAGTCATCCGAGGACGTCGATGAATCGAGTGAACCCGACGATCCGATCGAACCCGAGTATCTGGTCGAGACCGACGTGGGCGGACGGGTCGTCTTCGTCGCCCTCGCGTTCACGATCGGCGGGATAGTCGGATTCTTCGCGCACGACTGGGCACTTCTGCTTCTGATCACCGCCGTGTACCTCGTGTGGATCGCGGCACGGTTGGTCGCGAAACTCGTCAGTGTTTCCCGTAGTGCCCACTGGGCGGACGCTTCGCCGATTCGTGGCGCCGATTCGACCACAAGGAACGCGGAAAACTCCCACCATCACGCTGTTGCAGCGTGACGGCGGGAGCATCCGCTTTCGCTAAAGCCTCTGCGGTACACCGTAAGTGACGACGGTATCGCCATTCGACGTGACAGCCTTCGCGTACGGCCTGATGGTCACCGGCCCGATTGCTCCCTGTACGTAACCGTGAACTCCGGACAGACGGACAGCGGCCTCGGGACCGTCGAATGTCTGATCCTCGAGCAGCGCGACGTCGGTGATTCCGCCGGGCGCCAGATCGACGTCAAGTTCCTGCGACGGAATGATGTCCCCGCCGAGAATGACGTGATTCGTGAAGTCCACGCCCAGTGCCGGGTCTGGGATGAGTCCGATGCCGATGTCGGTGCCACTGTCGATCGCCCAGTCGAGACCGGGACTGTTGAGAACGACCGTCGCGCCGGTCAACGCGATCGGGTAACCGATCTGATAACCGATCGTCAGCTTCGTTCCGGTGAAACTTGCTGCATCCGGGCCGTCGATCTTCACGCCGGCAACCCCGTCGTGGAAGAACTCGACGCTCAGCGGTGAGCTGTCGAGAGGCGGAAAGACGTGGATAGCGGTATCAGCCTGGAAGACTTCTATCCGATTCCCTTTGACGTCGGTGATCGAACTGGTGTTGTCAACGCCTGCCGACGCCGTCCCACCCCCCAGGACAACGGCCAACAAGGCCACTGCTCCTACTGCGCTACTACGAACTGCTGTCTTCGACATGCACAAGCACCATCCCATCCGGTATAGGCCCCGGACGTAGGTTCCAACTCTTCGTCGAGGATGGGATTCGTCGGGGCTGCCTGAACAAACGCGAGCAAGATCCTTGTTGCGATACCCCGGTCACGAACCCGTCAAACGGTGCACGAAAACATTACTTTCCGGACAAGTCGGGCGGACCGGTTTGTCCCGCTGACTGCGCCCGCTCGCGGACGCGAACCGTTTTGTTCGTTACTCTGACAGTGGAAGTTATCGAATCGAGACCTAAGTAGGCCACCCCGAACTTCTGAGATCGCCACTTCAGGGATGGGCGCCAGAACCGAAAGGCACCGACTGCATGACCGAGACCTTGCCCGACGTCCAACTGCTCGAAGAAGCACGTCCAGGGCGAGTCCGTTCAGCAGTGCGGCGCTCGGTCGTCCAGCGCGGTCGTCTGGTCGACCTCGCGATCATGGCGACGTTCACCGTTGCGGCGATCTACGTGATGTCCAACCTGTGGAGCGATCTGCAGTCCGGCTATCTGTTCAACGCGGGCCGCGACCAGGCCATGTGGGAATGGTTCTTCGCCGATACCGCTCACGCCCTCGCCCAGTTCCGCAGCCCACTGTTCAGTGACCTGCAGAATTACCCGCTCGGCGTGAACCTGATGGCCAATACCGCCATGTTCGGGATCAGCATCCCGCTGGCCCCGATCACGTTGATCTTCGGACCGACAGCCACGTATGCGATCGGACTGACTGCCGGCCTCGGCGGCACCGCCATCGCTTGGTACTGGGCATTCTCGCGGCACGTACTGACCGGAGTCTCCGTCCGCTCCAAGGTCGCCGCCGCCGTCGGAGCGGGGTTCTGCGGATTCGCGCCCGCCATGATCTCGCATGCCAACGGCCACCCGAACTTCGTCGCGTTCTTCGTACTTCCGTTCATATTCTTGCAGGTAGTGCGCATTTCGAACGGCAAGCGTCCGGTTCGCGACGGTGTCGTCCTCGGCCTACTCGTCGCCTGGCAGATCTTCCTCGGCGAAGAACCGCTCCTCATCTTCACGATGTCAGCCATGGTGTTCGGCGCCGCCTATGCACTGCCCGGCCTGGCCAAGTCGCGCCAGGCGATCAAGCGCGCGATGCCCGGCCTCGTGATCGGCGGCGCGGTCACACTCCTGATCACTGCGGTGCCGCTGTGGTCGCAGTTCTTCGGCCCAGCGAGCTACGACGGCGTCTCACACGGTCAGGCAGGCAACGACACCGCTGCACTCACCACGTTCCCGACCGAATCGGTTGCGGGCGACCCCGAGGGCGCGGAGTTCCGAATGAACCCGACCGAGGAGAACGCGTACTTCGGATGGCCGCTGGTGCTCCTGCTTCTCGGTGCAACGGTGTGGCTGTGGCGCATCCGCCTGACCCGCGCGGCTGCCGCCGTGATCGTGGTCATGGGTGTGCTCTCACTCGGTTCCGAACTGACCATCGACGGTGACAAGACCGGCATCACTCTGCCGTGGAAACTCCTCGCCGACCTGCCGTTGTTCGAATCGGTGCTCGAATCCCGATTCGCGATGGGCGCGATTCCGGCGATCGGGCTGCTGCTCACCCTCGGCACCTACCGCGCTTTTGTCGAACTTCGTGGACCGCGCCGCACGGCAGCCGGTGTCTGGCTGGTGGCTCTCGCCGTCGCGATGATTCCCCTGATCCCGACCCCCATCGACGCCGATCAGCGATCTGCGACGCCCGAATTCATCACCAGCGGCTCGTGGGAGAACTACGTCAGCGACGGCACCCTGGTGACGGTTCCCGTCGCGAGCGCCGAAGACGCCCGCGCACTGAGCTGGCAGGTCGACGCCGACTTCGGCTTCCCCATCGCCGGCGGGTACTTCGTCGGCCCGGATTCGAAGACCCGCGCCGGAATCTACGGCGCCGAGTCCCGGCCCACCTCGACCCTGCTGGTCAATGCCAAACAAACCGGCAAGGTCCCGTTGATCGACGTGGGCACCAGAGCGAACGCACTGACCGACCTGCGGTACTGGCACGCCGACGTACTGGTGCTTCCCCGATTCTCCGGCGACGACGCCCTGCGCCACACGGTCGACGAGCTGGTCGGCTTCGACGCCAAGCGCGTCGACGACGTGTGGGTGTGGGACGTACGAGACCTCGTGAGCGGCAAGACCTCCAACCAGAGCTGAGCGGGTTGATCAGCGGGTCGTGATCACCGGACCGTCTTCGGTGATCGCGACCGTGTGCTCACTGTGCGCAGCCCGGGCACCCGAAACGGTACGAAGGGTCCACCCGTCGGCGTCGTGCCGGTAGTCGTCGGTTCCGTCGGCGATGAGCATCGGTTCGATGGCGATGACCAGGCCGGGACGCAGCCGGAAGCCTTTGCCTGCTCGACCTTCGTTGGGCACGTCCGGGCCTTCGTGCATCTCGCGGCCGATGCCGTGCCCACCGTGATCGGCCAGCATGCCGTACCCGCGGCCGCGCGCGTACTGTCCGATCGCGGCACCGATGTCGCCCAATCGGTTTCCGGGCTGGGCAGCGGCAATGCCACGGGCAAGTGCCTCATCGGTCGCGTCGATCAGTGCCTGATCCTCACTACTCCCCCGCCCGACAGTGAAGCTGATGGCGGAGTCACCACACCAACCGTCGAGTCTCGCGCCGCAGTCGATGCTGACCAGGTCACCGTCGCGAAGCCGGTACTCATTCGGGATACCGTGCACCACAGCATCGTTCACACTCGCACAGATGGCGCCTGGGAACGGCGTCGGTGCCGATGCCGGCCGGTAGTTCAAGAACAGCGCCGAGGCGCCGGCCGCCGAAATAACCTCCGCGGCAACGGCGTCCAATTCGAGCAACGTCACTCCGACGCTGGCCGCCTCACGCGCCGCAGCCAGAGCCTGCGCCGTGATTCTCCCAGCCGCCGCCATCGCGTCGATTTCCCCTGCGGTCTTGATTTCGACCATTTCGAACACCTTCCTTGTCGAATAACTATACCGGTATTACTATAAGCACATGGTGCGCGTGCCGCTGACGGCGGAAGAACTCGAACGAGGACTACGACTGGGTGAACTCCTGCGATCGGCGCGGGGGGACCGAAGCATGGTTCAGGTAGCGCTCGACGCCGGTATCTCCGTCGAAACGCTGCGCAAGATCGAAACCGGACGCATCGCGACACCCGCCTTCTTCACCATCAGCGCGGTCGCGGAAGTGTTGGGTATTTCACTCGACACCATCGCCCGAACACTTGAAACACCACAATCCGAACAGGAAGTTGCATCCTGAGTAGTTCTCTCAGGATGTGCGGGCCCGCACTCGCCTAACATCGTTCCTTGTGCCGTCTGAAGTAGTAGTGCCCCCGAAACCCGTGCCCACTGGCCCCGAAGCTCCCCGAGAATCGGATTCCCAGAGAGTCCGGACGGCACGACTCATCGCGATAGTCACCGGCCTTCTTGGCCTGCTTCTTGCACTCGCTACGCCCTTCCTGCCCGTCAAGCAGGAAGCCGCGAGCATCGACTGGCCGCAGGGTGGGACCGTCAACAGCGTTTCGTCGCCGCTGATCTCTTACTCGCCCACATCGCTCGACATCAGCATTCCCTGTTCCACCATCGGCCAGTTGGGCGGCAGCGGCGGCACACTGCTCTCGACCATGCCGAACGGCGCGCCGGACCGAAACGCCCGCGGCCTCACCGTCCGCACCACTGCCGACCGCCTCGAAGCACTCACCCGCGATTCGGTATTGATCTCGACCCCGCTCGATCAACTGAGCGGGTGCACGGCGATCACCATCACGACCAACTCCGAGCAGACCGTCGCGGCGGTCACCGGAATCGACGGCGTCGGCACCACCCTGACCGGTGACTACCGCCCACAGGTTGTCGGCATCTTCACCGACCTGCAGGGCGCAGCGCCCGCCGGACTGTCCGCCCACATGGACGTCGACTCGCGGTTCTCGTCCAGCCCCACACTTCTCAAACTGTTCGCGATGATCGTGGCGGCACTCTCGACCATCGTCTCGCTGTACGCACTGCACCGGATCGACGGCGTCGACGGCCGTCGTGCGCGGCGGTTCCTGCCGGCGCGATGGTGGAAGTTCACCGGCATCGACGCCCTGGTTATCGGCACGCTGGCGCTGTGGCATGTGTTCGGCGCCAACACTTCCGACGACGGTTACCTGCTCGGCATGGCCCGAGTCTCGGAGCACTCCGGGTACATGGCCAATTACTTCCGCTGGTTCGGAGTCCCCGAAGCGCCGTTCGGTTGGTACTACGACGTGCTGGCGCTGTTCGCGAAGGTCAGCACCGCGAGCATGTGGATGCGCCTGCCCGCGTTGATCGCCGGCATTCTGTGCTGGATGGTCATCAGCCGCGAGGTGATACCGCGACTCGGTGTTGCGGTGCGCCGCAACAAGGTTGCCATCTGGACGGGCGGGCTCGTGTTCCTGGCCTTCTGGTTGCCGTACAACAACGGCCTGCGTCCCGAGCCCATCATCGCCCTCGGCGCCCTGCTCACGTGGTGCTCCATCGAACGCGCCATCGCCACCGGACGTCTGTTGCCCGCCGCGATGGCCGTGCTGATCGCCGCATTCTCGCTGGCCGCCGGGCCTTCCGGGCTGATCGCCATCGGCGCGCTGATCGCCGGAGCCAGGCCGATCCTGCAGATCCTGATCGCCCGCGGCAAGCGCGTCGGCTTCCTGTCCCAGATCATGCCGATTCTCGCCGCCGGAACCGTGGTGCTCGTCGCGGTCTTCGCAGATCAAACCCTCGCGACAGTTCTCGAATCGACCAGAGTGCGAACGGCCGTCGGGCCGAACGTTCCGTGGTTCGAGGAACGGTTGCGTTGGGACGCACTGATGACCATCTCCCCCGACGGCTCACTCGCACGCCGCTTCGGCATGTTCGTCATGATCGTCGGACTCGTCTTCTGCGTCATGATGATCCTGCGCAAGGGCCGGATCCCGGGCACCGCTATCGGGCCCTCGCGCCGAATCCTCGGCATCGTGTTCGCGTCGCTGCTCCTGATGCAGTTCACCCCCACCAAGTGGACTCACCACTTCGGTGTGTATGCCGGTCTGGCCGCCACGGTGGCCGTCCTCGCTGCCGTCGGTGTGAGTGCGTCGAGCATGCGTTCCAAACGAAACCGCGCGCTGTTCGCCGCGGGCATCCTGTTCATCCTCGCTGTGGCGTTCACGAGCTCCAACGGCTGGTGGTACGTCTCGAGTTACGGCGTCCCGTGGTGGGACAAGCCGCCGTCAATCGCCGGCAAGGGATTCTCGACGGCCTTCCTCGGCCTCACGATTCTCGCGCTGCTGCTGGCCGCGTGGTACCACGTCATGGAGCCGCGCCGGCGAAACGGCACAGAGGACAGCGTCAAGAAGACCAGGCGACTTCGCCTTCTCGCCCCGTCACCGTTGACCATCGCGGCCGGAGCGGTCGTGCTGTTCGAGGTGCTGTCCCTGCTCAAGGGCGCGGTCGCGCAGTACCCCGCGTATTCGATCGGCAAGTCCAACATCGAATCCGTCTTCGGCGGAAGCTGCGGTCTCGCGGGTGAGGTACTCGTCGAGTCCGATCCGAACGCCGGCGTTCTGCAATTGACGGATCGGCCCACCGATCTCGCCGGCGCGGGTGCATTCGGTGCGAGCGAATCAACCGGGTTCTCGCCGGACGGGGTTGCAGGCGACCTCACGGCCGACGCCGAGGACTCGACAGCAGGCAGTGCAAACAGCCTCGACACCTCGACCTCGCAGTCCGGCACCACCACGCCGGGAACCGGATCCGGCACCGCCGGTGGCTCGCAGTCGACGGCCGGCGTCAACGGCAGCAACGTCGCGCTCCCGTTCGGGCTCGACCCCGCAAAAACCCCGGTGCTCGGTAGTTACGGAGCACCCCAGAACGCGTCGCTGACCACCGGTTGGTACTCACTACCCGAGCGCAACGACGCCGCACCGCTCCTGACCGTCGCGGCCGCCGGACGCATCCGCTACGTCAACTCCGACGGCATCGTCACCCCCGGCGCAGTGCTGCAGGTCGAGTACGGCAAGAAGCAGGCAGACGGGAGCGTCGACGCACTGGGACGTGTCGATCCGATCGACATCGGCCCGTCGCCGTCGTGGCGCAACCTGCGCGTTCCGATGGATCAGCTGCCCGCCGACGCCGACACCGTGCGTCTGGTGGCCAGTGACACCGACATCAGCGCCGACCAGTGGCTGGCGGTCACACCGCCACGAGTGCCGACCATGCGCACGCTGCAGGACGTCGTCGGATCCACCGATCCCGTGCTGATGGACTGGGCTGTCGGTCTGGCCTTCCCGTGCCAACGTCCGGTGGATCACCTGTACGGCGTCGCCGAGATCCCGGAGTGGCGCATCCTGCCCGACCGCATCGGCGCGGAGTCCACCAACGCCTGGCAGGACCACTACGGCGGTGGACCGCTCGGCTGGACTACCGAACTGCTCTCGGCCAGGGCATTGCCGACCTATCTGGACAACGACTGGGATCGTGACTGGGGTTCGCTCGAGCAGTACACACCGCTCGATTCGGACGCGGTTCCCGCGCAAATGAACGTCACCACCGAGACTCGATCGGGCACCTGGACACCGGGCCCGATTCGTTACCAGTCGTAACTGTTACGCGTGGACCTACCAACCACCTGGGCACGGTAGGTCCACGCTCAGCCCTGACATACCATCGGTAGCCGTGCCCGACGCCGTGACAGCTTCACCTCAGACTTCGAGTTCGCCGCCTCCTGCTGGTCAGGATGCCCGCGAGCGTTTCCATCGCACGCGATGGGTCGCGATCATCGCCGGCTTGCTCGGCTTCGTGCTCGCACTGGCAACTCCGCTGCTTCCCGTCGTGCAGACGACGGCTTCGGTCAACTGGCCGCAGAACGGCGTGATCGGCGACGTCGAGGCACCGCTGATGGCGCAGGTTCCCATCGACGTCAACGCATCGATCCCCTGTACCGCGGTCAGCTCGTTGCCGGAGGGCGGCGGCATCCTGCTGTCGACGGCACCTGCACAGGGCGACGGCGCGGCACTGTCGTCGATGTTCGTCCGGGTGTCCGCGACGAGCGTCGACGTGCTCGATCGCAACGTCGTCGTCGCTTCGGCGGCACGCGAGGACGTCGAGTCCAGTCGCTGTGGCGCCATCGCGTTCAGCTCCGACGTCAACCGAACCACGGCAGAGTTCGTCGGACTGACCTATCCCGACGGCAACCCGATTCGTGGCCAACTCGACGGTGACTTCCGCCCGCAGGTGGTCGGCGTCTTCAGCGACCTGCCCGACGGCGCTGCCCCCGAGGGCCTCGGCTTCTCGATGACGATCGACTCACGTTTCTCGTCGAGCCCGAGCGTCTTGAAGCTGGTCGCGATGATCGTGGCCGTCCTCTCGACCATCGTCGCGCTGGTCGCCCTGGCTCGCCTCGACGGCACCGACGGCCGCAAGCACCGACGCTTCCTGCCCGCACGCTGGTGGAAGTTCTCCGGTATCGACGGAGTGGTGGTCGGCACGCTCGTCGTGTGGCACTTCATCGGCGCGAACACCGCCGACGACGGCTACCTCCTCACCATGGCCCGAGTCTCACCGGACGCGGGATACATGGCCAACTACTTCCGTTGGTTCGGCGTTCCCGAGGCGCCGTTCGGTTGGTATTACGAAGTGCTGGCCGTGATGGCGAAGATCTCGACCGCGAGCCCGTTCATGCGTCTGCCCGCTCTGCTCGCCGGAATCCTGTGCTGGATGGTCATCAGCCGCGAGGTCGTCCCGCGTCTCGGCCGGGCGGTTCGCCGGAGCAACGTCGCCCTCTGGACCGGCGGTCTGGTGTTCCTGTCCTTCTGGCTGGCGTACAACAACGGTCTTCGCCCCGAGCCCATCGTGGCTCTCGGCGCACTGCTCACCTGGTGCTCCATCGAGCGCGCCATCGCCACCGGACGTCTGCTGCCCGCGGCCACGGCAATCTTGATCGGCGCCTTCACTCTTGCCGCCGCACCCACCGGATTGATGTGTATCGCAGCCCTTCTCGCCGGTGTGCGCCCGTTGGTGCGCATCGTCGTCAAGCGTCACCGACTGGTCGGCACCCTGCCGCTTCTCGCTCCGATCGCCGCTGCCGGAACCATCGTGCTGGTGGTCATCTTCGCCGACCAGACCTTTGCCGGCGTCATGGAAGCCACGCGCGTCCGAACGATCATCGGGCCCAATCTCGAGTGGTACCAGGACTTCCTGCGCTACTACTACCTCTTCGTCCAGACGGTCGACGGCTCGGTTGCCCGACGCTTCGCGTTCTTGACGATGATCCTGTGCCTCTTCACGACGCTCTTCGTGTTGCTGCGCCGCGGCCGCGTCCCCGGCGCCGCAACCGGTCCGTCGTGGCGCCTGGTCGGCGTCGTCTTCGGCACGATGTTCCTGATGATGTTCAACCCCACCAAGTGGACTCACCACTTCGGTGCGTACGCGGGCATCGCCGGTTCTCTCGCCGCGCTGACCGCCGTCGCCGTGTCCGCGTCCGCCCTGCGCTCGCGTCGTAACCGTTCGGTGTTCGTGGCCGGACTGCTCCTGATGCTGGCGTTGACGTTCGCCGGCATCAACGGCTACTGGTACGTCTCGAGTTACGGCGTGCCGTGGTTCGACAAGACCATCTCCTACGACGGCCGTGAATCCAACACCCTGTTCCTCGCGCTCTTTGCTCTCGCCTTGGCCTTTGCCGCCTGGCAGTACCTGCGTGAGGGATTTGCCGCCCCGCCCGAGAAGCCGAACACGGCCAAGGGCAGACGAATTCGCAAGTTCGCGGCCGCTCCCCTCACCGTGATTGCCGGTCTGATGGTCCTGTTCGAGGTGCTCTCGCTACTCAAGGGTGCAGTGTCGCAGTACCCGGCGTACTCGCTGGGCCGAAGCAACATCGAGGCACTCGCGGGCAAGACCTGCGGCATGGCCGAGGACGTTCTGGTCGAGACCGACGTCAATTCCGGGAATCTGCGGCCTCTGACCGCTCCCGGATTCAACGCCGAGGATCCGTTGTCCGGAGTTGATTCGAAGGGCTTCTCCCCCAATGGGGTTCCCAGCGATCTGACTGCGGATTACATCGAAGTCAAGCAGGGCATGGGCAATACCGACAGCCAGAGTGTCGGTCCCACCTTCGCCACCGGTTCCGGCGCCGGAACCAGCGGCGGCACCGGCAACGTCGGCGTCAACGGCAGCACGGCCAAGCTCCCCTTCGGCCTCGATCCGTCGAAGACACCGGTCATGGGCAGCTACCAGCCCGGCGTGCAGGAACCTGCTTCCCTCATCTCGAGTTGGTACGGATTGCCCACTCGCAGTGAAGAATCACCGCTGGTGGTCATGTCCGTCGCCGGGCGTGTGTGGTCCGTCGACAACACCGGTGCGATCACGTACGGCCAGTCACTTCTGGTCGAGTACGGCAGGACTCAGCCCGACGGAACCGTGCAGGTTCAGGGTTCGTACATGCCGCGAGACATCGGACCCGCGCCGTCGTGGCGCAACGTCCGTATCCCGATCGACGAACTCGCGCCGGACGCCGACGCCGTTCGGGTGGTCGCGTTCGATCCCAACCTCACGGGCGATCAGTGGATGGCATTCACGCCGCCGCGCGTGCCCAAGCTCGAGTCCCTGAACTCGTACATCGGCAACGAGCAGCCGGTGCTCCTGGATTGGGCTGTCGGCCTTCAGTTCCCGTGCCAACGTCCGTTCACACATCAGAACGGCGTGGCCGAGATGCCGAACTTCCGCATCCTCCCGGACCGTCCTCTTGCGGTCAGTTCCACCGACACCTGGCAGTCTGCGGACAACGGTGGCCCGCTCGGATTCACCGAGGTTCTTGCCGGTGCGACGACGGTTCCTACGTACCTGAAGGACGACTGGGCGCGGGACTGGGGATCACTCGAGCGGTACGACCGGTACTTCCCGAATGCTGTTCCGGCAGAGGTGGAGACGGGCACCGCAACCCGCTCGGGCATGTGGATGCCCGGCGAGATGCGAGTGCACTAGCCTGCGCTACCTACTCGGGTGACTGCTCGGGTGCGACGCACGGAGACGGCAGACACCGCTCCGACAACGACGACGCACCCGAGTAGTTGCCCGATACCGGGCCGTTCGCCGAGCAGCACAACCGCCAGCAGTACGGCGAGTACCGGTTGCATGAGCAGGAGCGTCGCGCCCACCTCGGCGGGAAGCCGAGGGAGCGAGTGCCCCATCAGCATCCAGCCGAACACCTGGCCGACCAGCGCCAGTGCCGCGAGCCAGCCGAAGGCTTCCCAGCCCGGGACGAAATCGATCCGGCCCCACAGTGATCCGATGACGGACCCGGCGATGCCCGCGGACGTCGTCGAGATCAACACCTGGCTCGCTGCCCGATCCGCCTCGCCCGTCCGGCCGACCACGAAGATGTAGCCGCCGTAGGCGATTCCGGAGACGAGCGAGAGCGCCGTTCCCCACAGCAAGTCGTCGCCGGTTCCCCCACCCCCGAACACGCCGCCCGCCAAGGCGATTCCCGTGAACATGAACGGCAGGGCGAAGACGAACCGCATCGGCACCCGATGGCCGAACACCAACCAGGACAGTGCGGGCACCACGACCACCTGCACGTTCACGACGACGCTCGCCATCCCCGCGCCGATCATCAGAATCGACTGCGACCACAACGCGAAATCCAGCCCGAGCAGCAGACCGCCGAGCACCTGCAGAACGACTGCCCGCCGGCTCGGCTTGCCCACCCGGCGGTACTCCCGCCACGCCAACCACAACAGCGGCGGCAAGGCCAGGAAGCAACGGAAGAAGACGGCGGTCGAGGGCCCCACATCGGCCAGCTTGATGAGGAGCGAACTGATCGAGATCGCAGCTGCGCCTCCGACGACGAGCAATCGAGGGTCGATGCGCCCCCGAGGAGTTCGGGTGGGTGTCGATGTCTGCGCGGTCGCGGAGGTCAGTGTGGTCACTCGACAATGTTCCTGCCGCTAACTATTCAGCACAAGCAAATGTTCAGACCGTATATTCGGTAGCATTACTACTGTGTTGAATCTCGAAAGACTTCGCGCCCTGCACGCCGTCGCCGAGAACGGATCAGTAGCGGCTGCCGCCCGCACCTTGCATGTCACACCCTCCGGAATTTCGCAGCAGTTGAACAAGCTCGAGCGAGAGGTCGGTGTTCCGCTCCTCGAACCGCAGGGCCGCGGTGTGCGACTCACAGAAGCGGGCCGAATCCTCGCGCGCCGAACCGCAGAGGTTCTCTCGACGCTCGCCCAGGCCGAGGCGGAAATCGCGTCGCTGCAGAGCGAGGTGACGGGCCGCGTACGTATCGGCGCCCTGGTCTCCCCCAGCAGGACGGTGCTGCCGCGAGCCATCGCCGAAATCAGGCATGCGCACCCGCAGCTCGAAATCACCTTCAACGAAGGCGAATCCGAAGAACTGCTCCCCGCACTGATTCGCCGCGACCTCGACGTCGTGGTGGTCGACAGTTGGAGCACTCTGCCCGTCGAACTTCCCGACGGACTCTCCTTCACGCCCGTGTACGACGACGTGGCGCTGCTCGCTCTCCCGGCGTCACATCCGCTGGCGGAGAACAAGGTCGTCGCGCTCAGCGAGCTGTCCGAGCATGCCTGGGCGACGTGGACACGGGGAACGGACTTTCACACCTTCACCGTCCGGACCCTGCGCGCGCAGGGGTTCGACCCACGAATCGAGTACGAGGTCGCCGAGTTTCCCACCCAGGTCGAATTCGTCGCTCAGGGCCTCGCCGTCGCATTGATTCCACGTCTGGCGAGAGTTGTACCGCCGGAAGGTGTTCGAATGCTCGACACGGTTCCGCCGCTCGGCCGAGACATCTACCTCGCCTGGCGGACAGACAGCGAAAGGCCGGCCGTCCTGGCGGCGATAGAAGCGCTACGCCGCCAGTTCGACGCCCTCGGTGACAAAAAGAACTAGAGCGGCATCAAGTTGTGCTTGCGCGGGTTCTTGAAGATCGTCTTGTCCGCGAGCAACTTCAGAGCCTTACGGATCTCGAGACGCGTCTGCGAAGGCTCGATCACCGCGTCGATGTATCCGCGCTCGGCCGCGATGTACGGCGTCGCGACGAACTCGTTGTAGAAGTTGATCAGCTGAGCACGCACCGCGGGTGCATTCTCACCGGCCTCGGCGAGCTGACGCCGCCCCATGATGTTGACGGCACCCTCGGCGCCCATCACGGCGATACGAGCGGTCGGCCACGCGAGGTTGATGTCGGCACCGAGCTGCTTGCAGCCCATGACGGCATAACCGCCGCCGTACGCCTTACGAACCACCACAGTCACCTTCGGCACAGTGGCTTCGATGTACGAGAACAGGAAACGCCCGCCGCGCTTGATGACGCCGACCTTTTCCTGATCGACGCCGGGAAGGAATCCCGGTGTGTCGACGACGAAGACGAGCGGGATGTTGAAAGCGTCGCACAGACGCACGAAGTGGGCGGCCTTGTCGGAGCTGTCCGCGTCGAGGGCGCCACTGAGGTACGTGGGCTGGTTGGCCACGACACCGACGGGCAGGCCGTCGACGCGGGAGAATCCGGTGATCACGTTGTGCGCGACCTGGGCTCCGATTTCGTGGAAAGTGCCGTCGTCGAAGATCCGCAGAATGATGTCGTGCATGTCGTAGCCGGCGTTGTCGGCATCCGGCATGAACGCATTGAGTTCGAGATCCGACTCGGTGATCTCGGGTTCGAGGCCCGGGTTGATCAGCGGCGCCTTCTCCTGGCACGACGACGGCATGAAGCTCAGGTACTCACGCACCCAGTCGAAGGCAGCCTTCTCGTCGGGAGCGACGTGATGGATGTTTCCGTACTCCGCCTGCTTGCGGGCTCCACCCAAGTCCTCGAGGCTGACCTCTTCGCCGGTGACCGACTTGATGACGTCGGGTCCGGTGACGAACATGTACGACTCTTCGGTCGCGACCACGACGTCCGTGTTGATCGGGGCGTACACGGCACCGCCGGCGCATTTACCGAGGATGACCGAGATCTGCGGGCACAGGCCGGACAACGGCTCCTGACGTGAACCCATGTTGGCGTACCAGGCCAACGAGGAAACGGCGTCCTGGATGCGAGCTCCACCGGAATCGTTGATACCGACGACCGGGCAGCCCACCTTCAGCGCAAAATCGTTGACAGCTGCGACCTTACGGCCGAACATCTCTCCGGCGGCACCGCCGAACACCGTCTGATCGTGCGCGAACACGGCTACCGGACGCCCGTCGACGGTTCCGTGACCGGTCATGACGCCGTCGCTGTACGGGTTGCCCTCGCCCGCCATCTTCACCAGGGCACCGATCTCGATGAAGCTACCGGGGTCGAGCAACATGTCGATGCGCTGGCGCGGCGTGCTGTGCCCTGCTGCATCGCGCTTGGCAATGGCCCGAGCCGAGCCGGGTTCCTTTGCCTTCTCCAACTTTTCGCGGAGTTCAGCGAGCTTCTCCGCGGTGGTTGTCGTCACTTCTGAACTCCGGTTTCCGCTGCTTTGGTCTGAGCTGTCTCGATCTGGGCCAGCTTGGTGGTGAGGTCTGCCGCAACCTTCGCGATGTACGGCTCGTCGACGATCTGCAGGTGGTCCCCGCCGATGTAGACGACCTCGAGGTTCTTCACGTAGTCACCCCAACCACCATCTGCCTTGCGGGTCTTGAATGCAGGCTCGAGCGTCATCAGCTCGTCGTGGTACTTGTCAGCCATGTAGAGCACGACGTCGCCGTCGTAACTGCTGAACTCGGCCGTCTGGATGGCGCGATTGTCCAACCACGACGTCCGCTGATGCTCGATGATGCCGCCGGGAATCTTGGCGCCGCTCATCTTGATCATGTCCATCAAGATCTGGATCTGATCCTCGTCGGCTTCGGTGGAAGCCAGAACGTCAAGCGGCAGCGGCACATCCAGGTTGTAGGTGCGCTTGGCGAACTTGCCGTAGCGCTCCCAACGCTTGCGTCGTTCCGCCTCGGTGTCCGGCACGACCTCGCCGGCCATGACGGTGTCGAGCAGCCCGACCACACGCACGTCGGCACCCTGCTCGCGCAGCAACTTCGCGACCGCATACGACATCACGCCACCGAACGACCAGCCACACAGCACGTACGGCCCGTCGCCCTGGATCTCACGCAGCAGCGGAACGTAAGCAGCAGCGCGGGTTTCGATCGAGCCCTCGACCCGCTCGAATCCGTACATCGGCGTGCCGGCGGGCAGGCGCTTGAGCAAAGGCTCGTACGTCACCGTCGAACCACCGGCAGCATGGAAGACGAATACCGGTACGGCAGTGGAACCTTCGGGGCGGGCACGCAGAGTACGCACGAGTCCGTCGATCTTGCCGTCGTCCTCGAGGTACTGGCGAACGACGTCCGCAAGCTCTTCGATGGTGGTGGAGTCGAGAACGTCGTCGAGAGTGATCTCGCCACCGGCACGCTCGGAAAGCCGAGCAGCAAGCTTCTCGGCGACCTCGTCACCGACGATCGGCAGATCGTTGAAGATGCCCTTGGCCGACTTCCCGGTGACAACCGCCCACGTCGCAAACGTCAAGCGCTCGGCCGCATCTCGCGGCGGAACGTCCGAGCCTGCGTCGTCGGCAGTTCCGGCTCGAGAAGGATCGGAAGGCGCAGCTGCAACCGGAGCAGTGGTAGGTAGTTCCACTGCCACCTCGGCGGGAGCAACATCCTCGTCAGCAGCGTCGGCCGCCAACTTCTCCGCGGCCTGCTTGTCGGCCATCGCCTGAACCTCTTCGCGATTGTCGATCGCGTAGCGCAGGTACTTGTTGACCTCGTTGAGGCTCGCGTCCTTGACTGCCTGGAGCTGGAGCTGCGGAATGTCGAACTCGTACTCGACGCGGTTCTTGATACGCATCGCCATGAGCGAGTCGAGACCCAGTTCGATGAGCGGAACCTCGGCCGGCAGATCCTCCGGCGAGTACCCCATCGACTCGGCTACCACGATCTTGAGGCGGTCGTCGAGGCTCTGCGAACCGTTCGGATCCCACTTGTCTCCGGCGTCTTCGACGACCTCGGCCAGGGATTCCATCGGCGCACTGGTCTTGACCGGCGCGCTGACGACCAGCTCGGGCAGCGGCTCACCCGACGTGACGACGGCGTCGAAGAGCAGACGGAACGTAGCACCCTCACGAGCGTGCACCTGCACCGACGCTCCACCCGGATGCGGGTTGAGTGTCGTCGTCAGGGTCGCAGCGCCGGCCAGCTCACCATGGGGAACGGCAGCGGTGAGAGCGACATCCGAGAGCACCTGTCCGGCAGCAGCGCTCACGAGCACAGCCAGATCGGTGACGGCGGATGCGTCGACCTCCCACACGTGGCGGCCGTCGGGCAGAGCGACGTGCGAACCCGGTACGCGAGCCGAACCGCCGGCACTGACGCGAATGTCGAGCCAATACGGCTTACGCAGGAATGCGGTACGCGGAACCGAAGCGAAATCGCCTGCGGGAAGCAGAGACTCGAGGTTCACGGCATGGCCGTGCACGTACAGCTGCGCGAGAGCGGCAAGAACACCCGCGGACTCGTCTTCCTTACGCTTGAGCGTCTGGATGAGCTCCATGTCGTGCAGGCCCGAATCGAAAGCGGTAGCCGCCACCGACATCAGCGTCACCGGATTGGGTGCAAGCTCGACAAAAGTGGTGTGGCCGTGGGCAACTGCACCGCGTACCGCATTGGTGAAGTACACGCTGTGGCGAAGACCCTTGACCCAGTACGCCTCTTGATGGATCGGCTCGTGACCGGGACGGTAGAAAGTGTCCTTGTCGACGGACGAGTAGACGCCGAGCTTCAACGTGGTCGGCTCGATACCGGCCAACTCCGCGGCAAGCTCGCCGAGCAACGGATCGACCTGTGAGGTGTGGCTGGCACCCTTGGTCTGCAGGACACGCGCCATCTTGCCGTCGGCCTCGGCGGCCGCGACGATCGCCTCGATGTCCGGCTGTGGTCCACCGATCACCGTGTGCGTCGGAGCTGCGTAAACACAGACCTCGAGCTTGGGGTACGTGGGCAGTAGCGCCTCGATCTCGGATGCGCTGTACTCGAGCAGAGCCATCAGACGGATGTCGTCACCGACAAGTGCGCCCTCGGCCTCACCCATCAGCCGTGAACGTGAACAGATCACGCGGACAGCGTCTTCCAGGTTCAGGCCGCCGGAAACGTACGCGGCAGCGGCCTCACCCATCGAGTGCGGAACCACGGCTTCGGCCTCGGCGCCGTGGTGACGCAGCAACGCGGCCAGACCGACCTGGATGGTGAAGATTCCCACCTGCGCGGTCTCGACGTTGTACTCGATCGAATCGTCGAGGAACATCTCGACCATCGAGTAACCGGCCTCGTCCTGGATCAGCGCGTCGACCTCGTCGACGGCCGCCTTGAAGGCCGAGTTCTCCGTGTAGAGCTGCTTGGCCATCTTGCGGTGCTGCGAGCCGAAGCCCGAGAACACCCACACCGCGCCCTTGGGCGACGGCGAGTCGGCGGAGAAGACTCCTTGAGCAGGCTTGCCTGCGGCGACGGCGCGCAGCGAGCTGATGGCCTCGGAGCGCGTCTTCGCCAGAACAGCGGCGCGCGAGCGTCCGTGGTTGCGACGCGCGAGTGTGCGGGCGACGTCGGCGAGGGGCGTCTTGCTTCCCTCTTCGGTTTCGAGCCAGTCGGCCAGATCAGCGGCTGCGCGGCGACGACGCGACGGCAGCGCACCGGAAACGGCCAGCACAACGGTGCTCTCGTTCTCTGCTGCCGGTTCGTCGACCACCGGGGCATCCACAACCGGTTCATCGACTACCGTCTCGGCAGGCACGTATTCCTTGACCACGACGTGCGCGTTGGTTCCGCCGAAACCGAAACCGGAGACACCGGCGACAGCCTTGCCGGTGTAACGCGGCCAGTCGGTGGCCTCGGGCGTCACCTGCAGGTGCGACTTCTCGAAGTCGATGTGCGGGTTCGGGCCCAGGTAGTTGATCGTCGCGGGAATCTTGTTTTCCTGCATCGCCAGAACGACCTTGATCAGGCCGGCGGCACCTGCAGCTGCTTCCAGGTGCCCGAAGTTGGTCTTCGCGCTACCGAGCAGTGCCGGCTTGTCGTCGTCACGACCACGACCGACGACACGACTGAGCGCGTCGGCCTCGATGGGATCACCGAGATCGGTACCCGTTCCGTGCGCCTCGATGTAGTCGACGGTGGTCGGCAAGATTCCGGCGTCGCGGTACGCGAAACGCAACACGTCGGCCTGGGCATCGGGATTGGGTGCGAGCAGACCGTTGGAACGGCCGTCCTGGTTGACCGCGGATCCGGCGATCACCGCGAGGATGGAATCTCCGTCACGCTCGGCGTCTTCGAGACGCTTGAGCACGACGAGTCCGCCGCCCTCACTGCGAACGATGCCCTGAGCCTGAGCGGAGAAGGCACGCAGTTTTCCGTCGGGAGCGAGCATCCCGGTCTGATCGAAACCGAGGGTTCCGGGAGGGGCCAGCAGCATGTTGACGCCACCGGCCAGCGCGATGTTGGAGTCACCGCTGCGCAGCGAGCGCACAGCCTCGTGAACGGCAACCAGCGAAGACGAACACGCGGTGTCCAGAGCGATGGACGGTCCACGGAAGTCGAAGAAGTACGAGACCCGGTTCGCCACGATGGCCGTCGACGTTCCGGTCAACGCGTACGGATGCGCCGTCGTCGGATCACTGACCGCGAGCAGCTGGTAGTCGTTGGCGGAACTGCCGATGAAAACACCGACCTGCTTGCCCTTGAGCCCACTCGCCGGAATGCGAGCGTGCTCGAGTGCTTCCCACGCGAGTTCGAGTGCGAGGCGCTGCTGCGGATCGACGTTGACGACCTCGAGCGGAGACATCGCGAAGAACTCGGCGTCGAAGCCCTTGACGTCGTCGAGGTACCCGCCTTTGGTGTTCGCGTTCTCGACCGCGGCCTTGATGGCGGGATCCGACATGAACTCGGCCCAGCGGTCCTCGGGGAGGTCGCTGATGCCGTCGCGTCCGGCCGCCAGCATTTCCCACATGTCCGAAGGCGTGTGCCCGGCACCGGGGAATCGTGTGGACAGTCCGACGATGGCGATGTCGTGAGCGTCCGTCGTGCCGCCTGAGACGCAATACGAGGCGTCGACGGTCTCCTCCGGCGCCTCGGGCTCACCTTCGATGATCCGAGTAGCCAGCGAAGCGATGGTGGGGTGTTGATAGGCAACCGTGGCGGTCAGCGTGACGCCGAGCAGATCCTCGATGTCTCCGCTCAGAGCGACTGCGTCCCGCGAGGCGAGCCCGAACTCTTCCATCGGGCGATCGTCCGTGATCGAACCCGCCGGCTGTCCGGTCGCGTTGGCGATCCAATTGCGAAGCCACTCACGCAGCTGCGCGACACTCATCTCGCTCACAACGTCTTTGCTCTGCGCACCATCTTGTTCAACCATCAACTCACCAAGCCACCGATCATGAAGGGACTGCTCCTCAAACGCTATCGGGGAATGCGGTCTGCTGATAGCCGCCTCGCAACGTTCCCTCGATATAGCTCGCCTTACACGCGCGGCGAGCGATCTTGCCGCTGGACGTACGCGGAATCGAACCCGCGGGGACGAGCAGGATGTCTCGGGCCGTAACACCGTGACGGGAAGAAATCGCCGCACGCACGGTGTCCGCGATCGGCTGCGGATCGGCCTTGCCTGCGCCGGGAGCACGCTCGGCCACGATGACCAACTGCTCCGAGGAATCGTCGTCGTCGAACTTCAGACCCGAGTGCGTGTTGGAGAACACGACGGACGGCAGCTGGTTGGCCGGTACGGCAAACGCAGCGATGAAGCCGGGGCGCAGAGCCGGGCTGGCTTCCTGAGCCGAAGCCTCGAGGTCCTGCGGGTAATGATTGCGACCGTCGACGATCACGAGGTCCTTGACGCGCCCGGTGATGTACAGCTCGCCGTCGACGTAGACGCCGAAGTCGCCGGTACGCATCCAGTTGGCATCCGTCGGCGTGCCCTCGGTGTGGCTGTCTTCGCTCAACCGATTGTCCAGCTTGTTGTGGAAGGTCTCCGCCGTCTCGTCGGGGCGACCCCAGTAGCCGATACCGATGTTCTCGCCGTGCAACCAGATCTCGCCGACGTGATTGTCGGGGACCTCGGTCAGCGTCTCGGGATCGACGATCGCCGCCCACTGACTGCGCGAGACGTACCCACAGGAGACCTGCGCGATTGCGTTCTCGGAGTACTGGTCGACGATGACCATGCGTCCCTTGTTGAGTTCCGTGCGGTCGACGTAGATGACCTTGGCCTCGTCGGAATGCTTGGTCGAGGAGACGAAGAGCGTCGCCTCGGCCATGCCGTACGACGGCTTGATCGCAGTCTTGGGCAGACCGTACTGAGCAAAAGCGTCGTTGAACTTGCGCATCGACGACGTCGTGACCGGCTCACTGCCGTTGATCAGTCCGATGACGTTGCTCAGGTCCAGGGTCTCGCCGTCCTTCGGCAGGCCACGCGCGGCAGCGTGCTCGAAAGCGAAGTTGGGAGCGGCAGCAAAGGTGCCGGCGCCGTCGGAAACCGCAGCAAGTTCCTTGATCCACCGGTACGGCCGCTGCACGAAAGCGCGCGGGCTCATGATGGTGATGTACTTGCCGCCCAGAGCAGGCAGGATGACCGTCAGCAGGCCCATGTCGTGGAACAGCGGCAGCCACGTGACACCGCGTGAGTCCTCGTTGAGTTCGATGGAGTCGACCATCTGGAGCGCGTTCGTTCCGACAGCACGATGGGTGATCTCCACGCCGGCGGGAACTCGGGTCGAACCCGAGGTGTACTGCAGGTACGCGATGTCGTCGAGTTCGATGTCGGGACGAACCCACGTTTCACCGACGGTATCGGGAATCGCGTCGACGGCGATGATGCGCGGACGCTCGGCAGCGGGAAGCGAGCGGAACAACTGGCGAACACCGGCCGCCGACGATGCGGCAGTCAGAATCGCAGTCGGCTTGCAGTCACCGAGAACAGCGTGAAGACGGTCGGTGTGACCGGGCTCGTCCGGATCGAAGAGCGGCACCGCGATGGAACCGGCCTGAATGGCCGCGAAGAACGAAATGACGTAGTCGAGTCCCTGCGGAGCAAGAATCGCGACGCGGTCGCCACGCTTGGTGACCTGCTGCAGACGGGCTGCAACAGCGCGCAGACGCACACCGAACTGCTCCCAGGTCAGCTCCAGGGCTTCACCGTCACGCTCGCGTGAGTAGTCGATGTACCGATACGCGAGCTCGTCCGCGTTGACACGCGAGTGTTGCTCGACGTAGTCGACCAGCGTGAAGCCTGGTTGCAGGCGGATCTGGCCCTTCTCGTCGAGAAAGCCATCGAACAGCGCGTTCATTCCATCTCCTCCGAAGCGATCACACAAGCACTGTCTTTCATGCCTGCGCCCCAGACTTCCTTCGCTCTCTCGGGTCCATCTTCGATCAATCGAATCGCACTTTGTGCGCAACTCACCTGAATCACTTCATCGATCCCAAACCATCGATATGTTACAGATTCGCATCGTCCGTATTCTCCGGCCTACTCGCCCGCCAGTAACGGGATGATCGGGGCGAACGCTTCCATCTGCGTCGGGAAGACCCCGACGTACGACATCGACGTCTTCTCGCGGACCAGTCGAATCTGGTCTGCGATTTCCTCGAAAGTGCCCACAGCCAGGTATGGAGAGTTCAACAGCTCCTCCACGCTCAGCTTACGATCCACTTCGATGTTCGGCGGAAAACCTTGGTCCAGAGCGGCGATTGCCATTTCGGCAGCCTGCTCTCGATCGTCGGTGATCATGATCATGGTGATGGTCCAGTTGAGTTCGATCTCATCGAAACGCTCGCCGGCAGCTTCGCGGATCCGCTCGACACGTTCGATGGTCTTTTCCATCGTGATTCCGGAGAGCAGAAGCCGCCCGTCACGGTTGGTCGGTGTGGCGACCGAGATGATGTCCGCGTACTTCGCCGCGAGAGCAAGCATCTTCGGGCCTCCGCCGCCCACGATGATCGGTGGCCGCGGGCCCTGCCGCGGTCGCGGGCTGCCCTTGAGGCCGCGCACCTGATAGTGCTTGCCTTCGAAAGTGCATTCCTGCCCGCGCAGAAGAACGTCGAGAATCTGCAGAGACTCCTCGAGCTTCTCGATGCGAACGCCCGGACTTTCGTAGGCGATGCCGCCCTTGTCGAACTCTTCCTTCATCCAGCCCGCACCGATACCGAGTTCGAGTCGACCACCGGACAGCACGTCGATTGTCGCCGCGTCCTTCGCGAGCACAGCAGGATGACGGAAGCCGTTGGCCAACACGGCGGTGCCGAGACGAATCTTGTCGGTGGCCACCGCGAGCGCTCCGAGAGCGGCGATCGGGCCGACCTGATTACCCAGGTGATCCGGAATCATGAACGAGTCGTAGCCGAGTTCCTCGGCCTTCTGCGCGAGCTTGACGAAGCGTCGCGCACCACCCTCTTCGGCGTTGCCCTCGCCACCGGCCGCAAACCGAAATTTGCGTAGGGCATCGCTGCCGTGGGTGGAACTCATATATCGATCTCCTGTGATGGACACGTACGTCGTACTCGAACTACAAACTCGGACAAATCGAACCTACTCGCCAGTCACTTACGTGACAGCACTGTAGAGGAAGCCCCCGGACCGTGCAGCACTCTACCGGGACCAAACGAGCAGATTACCCGCGAGCGAACTCCCGAGACGCCCGATTGTGACGAATCAACAGTGCGGCGGTGACTCAACTGTGGGGCGGCGTCGGTGCAGCGTCGATCTTCTCCGCAGCCCACTGTGCCATCCATTGGGTGGCCGTCGTGCCGTTCGGATCGACTTGGAAGGAGTTGTACATCGCGTGCACAGGGTTGTTGTAGTACTCGAGCAGTCGCGGCGCCGAACTCAGCCAGTTGGTCGGGTTGAGAGCGGCTGCCGGCGCGTCGCAGATACCGTCGCTCGGCGCGCAGATCTGATAGGTCCGATCGTTGAGGTCACCGAACCCGCCGGGCCTCGGGCCGGTCATCGTGAGACCGGGCAGCTTCAGCCCGTTCAGCGACAGCTCGGCGCCGACACCGGCAACGCTCGGGCCAACGGTGTTCCCGAACGCCGGATCGCGCCGACCGTCGGCGATCAAGCCGACGCCCAGAACCAGATCGGCAGGCACCGCGCCGGTACCGTCGCCGATACTCGCGGCGACGTCACCCGCGATCACCGCGCCCTGGGAAAATCCAGTCAGGACGTAACTCGTGAGCGGGCACTCGGCGTGCCGCTTCATCAGAAAGTCGTTAGTGGCAGCAGTTCCCGCAGCCCGACTGTTGTTGTAGGACTGCTGTCCGTCCGGCGGGATCGCCACCGGATTCGAAAACTGTGCGACATACGGAACGGTGTAGACGTCGGCCCGTGAAGTATCGAACTTCTCCTGCAGAGGACGGGTCACGTTCAGCATCAACGACGCCGGATTGGCCGTCGGGTTGTACGGGTCGTCGGTAGCGCTCGACTCCCACGTACCCGGTATGGCTACTACCTGGACATCGGGGCAACTGGCCGGCTGAGACACCGGAGGCTCCGGGCTCGGCGGGATCGGAGTCGGCGAAGGCACCCGCCCGGCCAGGATGTACCAACCGCCGATCACGACCGCTGCGACCACAAGAATGATCAGCAGCGGGATCAGGCACCCACGACGCTTTCCAGACCTCGCCATGACCCGCGCCTACTTGCAGTAGGTGGCGTTGGCGACGTCGATGTAGATCTGAGCGTTCGCACCTGCCTGCTCGGGAGTGATCTGCTTGCCTTCCGCCGACGCTTCCTGGCCGACGAAGGCGGTCACGAAGGTCAGGACCTCGTCGTCGGTCTGAGGACCGGCAGCGCAGATGTAATTGGCCGTGTTGACGGCGATGCTTCCGTCACCGGCTGGGGTGATGCCCTTCGCCTTCAGTCCGTCGAGGAACTTCTGTGCCTCGGGACTGACCTCGACGACTGTGGGACCCGGGAAGCCCTCGATGCTCTGCGGCTGCTCCGGCGGCGCGGTGGCCGCGGCTCCCGGACTGGTGGGCGCAGCCGACGCCGTCGTGGTCGCAGAGGCGGACGCAGATGCCGAACCGCTCGAGGACGAAGCCGCCGCGGACGTCGTGGTGACCGGATTGGAGGTTGCAGTGGAGTCGTCACTACCGCACGCGACAAGCGCGCCACCGGTGGCGAGCGCCAGGGCGCCGACCGCGATCGCGCGTGCACAGGTGTTTCGGTTACCCGAGAAAAGCGACATCAATGTCCGTCCTTGCCTTCAGTCGAAAGTCCATCAACAGGTTACGCAACGCACGCGGGCGGGCACCGATCCGTGATCGGGCCCGCCCGTCGTGCACCACTGTGAGTTAGTGAACTTCTGTCTTGTCACCGATCACCGTGATGTAGCCGAACTGGAAGTTCTGCTGGACACCACCGGGAATGTCGAACTTGTCACTGATCGGGAATCCGAGTCGTCCACCTTCGTATCCGACGCTCTTCCAACCGTCGAACAGCGGACCGTTCTCGACGGACCATGCACCGGTGCCGGGGCTCCAGTAGATGTTGCCGCCCTCGAACTCGGTGAAGCGTCCGTTGTCCTTGATCGGAACCTCGTTCGACTTCGGGAATCCGAGCCAGCCGTTTTCCCAGCCGAGTTCGCCGTACTTGCCCATGATCATTCCGAGAACCGCGTGAGTTCCATTGGCGCTGCTGTACATTGCGCCGATCTCGAATCCCTGGACCTTGCCCGGCTTGCCGGGGGTCGCGATCTCGTCGGCAGTCGGGTAGCCGAGCGGGCCACCTTCCCAACCCTGTGCGGACCACTCGGCGAGGATGTCACCGCTGACGGGGTGAGCGCCGGTCTGCGGGGTCCAGTAGATGGAGCCGTTCTGGAAGTGGTTGAAGCGTCCGCGTCCGTCGGGGGTACCGAGTTCGGGGGTACGCGGGAAGCCGAGCGGGCCGGCCGCTGCTCCGGTGTTCATGTACGCGCCGGCGATACGACCGGCGACGGGCTGGGCGCCCGTTCCACTGGTGAAGTAGATGCGACCGTTGCGGAAGTCCTGTGCCAGGCCACCCGCGACGCTGTACTCGGGGGTGATGCAGTCACCGATCCAGCCGTTGGCTGCGGCCGTCGCACCGATCTCACCCGAAGTGCCGCAAGCCGGCTTCTCGACCTCGACGCCGATGGCGTTGGCCAACTGCGGCCACAGCTGATGAAGCTCGAACTGCCAGTACGGCCACGAGTGGGTTCCGGACGGGCGGTAGTTGACCTGCGCGGGGATTCCGAGCTGGTTGAGCTTGGTCGCGAAGGTCTGCGAGGTCAGGCGAGCGAGGATCTCGAGGCCCATGCCTGCGTAGTTGGTGCTCACGCCGGGAATTCCCGACGGCTGGTCGTACGGGCCGGTCGTACCGCTACCACTCGAGACGTACAGGCTGACGCCCTTGAGCTTCTCGGCGAGCGCGTACGGATCGTGTGCAGCCCACTGCGGGTTTGACGGCGGTCCCCACATCGCGGCGGAGTTGTATCCACCGGCGTCGGTCATCGCGAACTGGATTGCCTGAGGCATGCCGAGCGAGGTGGTGGTGAGGATGCCGGAGAGCGAAGCGGCGAACTTGAAGAAGCCGGGGTTGCGCGCCGTGAGGAACATGGCGGACGTGCCGCCCATCGACAGACCGACGACACCGCGTGTCTGCGTGGTCCGCCAGTCCTTTTCGAGGATGGGGGGCAGTTCCTTGGTCAGGAACGTCTCCCACTGGTAGTTCTTGCCGTTGTCGGGCTGGAGCCAGTCGGAGTAGAAGCTGGACTGACCGCCGACCGGGAGGATGACGTTGACGTTCTTGTCCGCGTAGAAGGACTCGGCGTCGGTCTCGTAGGTCCAGGCGTTCTCGTTGTCGGTCGCGCGAAGACCGTCGAGCATCCAGACCGAGGGGAAGCTGGCCGACGGATTGACGTTCCAATCGCGGGCCAAGAGGATCTGCACCTGAATCGGGGTGCCCATCGCGGGAGAGTTCACCCACAGCGCGACGCGACGCTCGCTGAGCCAGTCGACCTTCGTGACCGCTGCTCCGGTGGGGTTCTGGGTGGCGGCCGGTGCGGCCTGAGCAGGTGCCGGCGCGGCTGCCGCGGTTCCGGCCGTCGTCAAGCCCGCGGCGATCGGCAGAACCAGCATCGCTGCCAGTGCGCCGACGACCTTTGTCCGGAAGGTTGCCCGGGACCGGCGACGGTCCTCCGTGGCAAGGCCTACTCGCATGAGCTCACTCTCTTTCCTTACGTTCGGTCCGCGCGTCGATCGTGTGGCCGCCTGAGCAGCCAGACCCCCGTTGAAACTATTTCTACACGCAAACGATCCCCGCTTGGGGTAGCCGCGCTGTTACTGGTGGTGCAATTGTTACTGACATCGGGCGCTTGTGCAGCACCTGAATACACAAGTGCCGTCCCGGTTCTCCTTCGAGGAGTCCGGAACGGCACTGGTGAAGTGACTAGGTCACGGGATCGCGCACGATCACCAAGCGTTCATGGTGTCGAGGATCTGGCCGCGAGCCTTCCACAGCTCTGCCGACCAGTACGGCCACGAGTGCGTGCCGTTGGACGGGAAGCTGTAGGTGGCCGGGATACCCAGCGAGTTCATGCGGATCTGGAATGCACGGGTGTTGACCAGGGCGAGAGCCTCGAGGCCCATGCCGTTAGCCGTGTTGTAGTAGTCGATCGGTGCGCGCGGGTGGTCGTATTCACCGGGCAGGCCGCTTGCCGACGAGATGTACATCGACAGGCCCTGCAGACGCGGTGCGAAGACGAACGGGTCGTTGCGCAGCCAGGACGGGCTCCACGGCGGTCCCCACATGGAGTCGACGTTGAAGCGACCGGCATCGAGCATTGCGACGCGGATTGCCTCGCGCATGCCCGGAGCCGAGATGTTCAGGTAGCCCGACAGCGAGCCGGCGAACTTGAACTGGTCACGGTGGTAAGCAGCCAGCGTCAGAGCAGCGCTGCCACCCATCGAGAGGCCGAGGACCGCGTTGTTGGTGGGCGAGACGCCGTAGTTCGCGAGGAAGTTGGGCAGTTCTTCGGTGAGGAAGGTTTCCCACTTGTACGTGATCTGCTGGCCGTTGAAGTTCGACGGTGCATACCAGTCGCTGTAGAAGCTGGACTCGCCGCCGACGGGCATCACGAGAGTGATGTTGTCGTTGCGGTACTGGTCCATCGCATTGGTCTCGAAGCTCCACGCGTTGGCGTCGTTACGCGCACGCAGGCCGTCGAGGAGGTAAAGGGCAGCGTTTCCGCCGCGAGCGGCCCACTGGACCTGGACCTTGATGTTGCCCATCGAGGAGGGCACCCACAGCTCGTCGTATCCGCCGGAGGGGGCGGTGTGGCTGGGAGCAGTGTGCGCAGGCGCAGCAGAGGCGACAGCACTACCGGCAACTCCTGCAGCAAGGGGGAGCACAAGTGCTGCGGCACCGATGGCCAACGCTCGGTGCTTGAGGCGCTGGGTCAGCCTCTTTCTGGCAAAACGCATGGATACTGCTCTCTCTCTTCGTCTGCGGAACCCACTCGGTGGAGTGGTTCCGGCGGATTCCGTCGGGGAACAGGCTTTTCTGCCAGCCCGAACGAGTTCGGGTCGGCAGCGGACCTCTTCCAAGTCACACTGCGCTCGCTGGACTTTATGTCACAGGTTCAGCTGTGACAAATAGGTGGACCGTTACGTCCCAATCCGCGAGCAACACCGTCATCACCCCTCGGGGGTGATTCAGGTTAGGTGAATCGTCTTCGAGTACATCGTGGCCAATCAATTCGGTGTTACTGAATCGAAATATTCAAACCCTCAACAGTCGGTGATGCTGATCACATCACCTGGGTGACTCCGGTGGAACGAGACCGCAGCGTTCCAATTCGTAGGCCGGAACCCGGTCGAATCGGTACTTCGCGAAGTCGAATGCCTGCTGGAAGTTCTGTTTGAATCTGGCCCAGGTCAGCTCGGAGCGGTACGACGTGAGTAGCTCCTGAGTTTCCGGGCAGGTGATGGCCAGCTTTGCGTCCGCAACCCAGTCTTCGTCGAGGAAGAACGGCAGCCACGGTCGAACGTCGATCATTCCCGTGTCCGCGACCACCCAGTCCGGATAGAGATTCTTGTCGTGCCCGATCCGGCCGTCCTCGAGTCGCTCGGTGTGAGCTGCCAGGGGATACGCCAGCCCCATCTGATCGAGCACCCGAACGTCGAGGCCGACGTTCATGCTCGTCATTCCGAGGTTGAGGAAGAAGACGACGTGCTCGGCCGGCTCGTCGATCGGTCCGGGTGGTGGGACGACGAACCAGGAGTCGTAGCTCGCGGACGGCAGCAGCAGCCCACCCTCCGGAGTCCGCGCGATGGTCTCGACCATGGCACGCATTCGCGGATAGTCGAGGTAGTCCTCGGCCAGGATCGGATGCTTGTGACCGGTGTTGAGTGCGTAGAACGCTCGCTCGTCGACGATTCCCGAGCGACCCACCACGGATCCTTCGGGCATACCCGTCGTGTTCGCGGCGAAGAAGGCCCAGATGATCGTGCCGATCCACAGCACCGCCGAGACTCCGAAGATCGCGGTGTCGCGATTACTTCCGAACGCGGCCCGCGCCGGCACCCGCAACGGAATGACCGCCACCGGGATGAGCAGGCAGAACAACACCGGCAACAGGACGCGGCCGTGCATGAAGTCGCCGCCGACGCGCAGAGAGTAGATCCCGAGGATCAGCCCACTGCCGAGAATGAAGGTGACAATCGCCCGCGGCGTGCGCAGAAACTGCTGAAAGCGCTGCCACAGCGGGCGTGCGGGTTGATCTGCGGTAGCGGTAGGTGTGTCCGCTCGGCTTCGCCACACGAGCAGCAGCGCACCGATGAGCAGGAACAGCAACGGTAACCAGAGCAGGTACGGCCCGACCAGGTTCCACAGGTACGCAAAACCCTGCGCCCACTTCGCGCCACCGGCGTCCTTCGACACCGCGGTGTTCGGGTACGGCAAGGCGTAATAGCCCATTCGCCAGATCTGATAGCCCACCGGGACAAGTCCGGCGACGACGACGATCAGTGTGCGAATCTTCCAGGTCAGGCCTGCGGAGAGAACGATCATCATCAACGCGGCAGCACCGGGAATCGCCATCTCGGGTCGAACCAGTGGTCCGAGTCCGGCCACGAACGAGAGAGTCAGGATCGACGCCGTGGACGGCGTCGACGCCTGCGCCCACCGAACGAGCAGTACCCACAGGAGCGCGATCCAGAAGATCACCAAGCATGTCTCGAGCCCGGAAGTGGCGAAATCTCGCGCAGGCGGAACCGCGATGTAGACGAGAACACCTGCCGGTACCAGCAGGATCGTTCCGCCCGCCGACGGCCGAACGCCGCGGTACAGACGACCGGTGCCGAGCATCGTCAACACGACGGCAGCAGTCGAGAGTACGAGCGCGATCGTCAGAACAACGTATTCGAGACGGATCTGCGTGAGCCAACTGAACGCGTAGACGATGTACGTCCACGCGGTACTCGTGTTCGCCTCGACACGCTCACCCGCGTTGAAGACCGGGCCGTTCCCCGCGAGCAGGTTGCGAACGGTTCGCAAGACGATGAGTCCGTCGTCGGCGATCCAGCGACGCTCCCACGCACCCCAGAACATGAGGGCAGCAGCAAGCACCACCCCGCCGAGAAAAACTCCTCGACTGAGGGTGGTGCGATTCGCCGCAGTGTCGACGTGCGGGTCGGCCTCGGTGCGTGGCTCAGACGAGGTAGACAGCGACACCCACTACTCCGATCCACGCAATCGCGAGGAGTTGCAGCACCCGGTCACCGAGCGCGATCTCCTCAGGCTCTCCGGCTTCGCCGCCGTCGACGTCCACCGCGTATCGCAGCACCGCGATGGTGAACGGCACCATCGAGATGGCGTACCAGTTGGTGCCCTTGATGGCGTCCTGCTGGAACGCCCACAGTCCGTAGCAGAGGACCAGCGTCGTCGCTGCCATCGTCCACACGAAACGCAGGTACGTCATCGTGTAGCTCTCGAGGGACTTACGGATCTTCGCGCCGGTCTTCTCGGCCAACTGCAGTTCGGCGTAGCGCTTGCCTGCCGCCATGAAGAGTGAGCCGAACGCCATCATCAGCAGGAACCACTGCGAGAGATCGATCTCGGCGGCAACGCCACCGGCGATCGCTCGAAGCAGGAAGCCGGACGAGACGATGCAGATGTCGATGACGGCCTGATGCTTGAGACCGAAGCAGTAGGCGAGCTGGATGACGATGTACACGCCCATGACCACGGCGAGTTGCCAGTTGGCCAGGAAGGACAGCCCGATCGCACCGGCAAGCAGCACGACTGCCATGCCGTAGGCGATGTTGACGGGTAGAACTCCGGCCGCGATGGGACGGAATCGCTTCGTGGGGTGAGCACGGTCGGCTTCGACATCCATCGCGTCGTTGACGAGATAGATGCCTGATGCCGCCATACAGAACACGACGAACGCCAGCGCGACGGGCAACAGCACGTCGGCTTCGGTGGCGGTTCCGGCCGCGATGGGCGCTGCCAGCACAAGGACGTTCTTGACCCACTGACGTGGGCGAAGCGCCTTGACGATGCCGGCGGGCAGGGACTTCGGGGGTCCGCTGACCGTAGCCGGTTCCTCGCTCATTTATCTCCACATTTCTGTTCGGCTCTGGCTTCTTCGACCCGGCGAACTACCGCCGCGGATGCGGCTCCCAGTGCCGCTCCGGCGAGTACGTCGGTCGGGTAGTGAACTCCCAGGACCAGACGCGAGAGCATCATCGGGGGCACCAGCAACGCCGGTAAGGGTAGCCCGGTGAGCCGACCGATCAGCACAGCCGCCGCCGTCGTCGACGTCGCGTGTGATGACGGGAAGCTGAGCTTGCTCGGTGTCGAGACGTTGACCTGCACCGAAGGATCGGAAGGTCGCTTGCGCCTGACCACTCGTTTGATAACCACGGAGGCGGCGTGTGCACCGAATGCTCCGACGGCTGCTCCGGCCCATTCACGTCGACGCGGCTTGTCCACAGCAGCACCGACGGCAGCGATCGCGATCCACCCGAGGGAGTGCTCACCGAAGTGAGACATACCGCGGGCGACCTTGACGGCTCCCGGCAGCTGCCCGACGGTCGACTGAATCCCGGCCAGAATCTGTACTTCAGGAGATGCCGAAGACACGTTCCCACCTTTCCGTGCTGGTCAGTGAAGGAACGGCGTCCTGGTACTGCTTCTTGAGCTCGGGGAAACGGGCGGCGAGTTCGCGGCGCAACCGTGTTGCTTCCTTGAGCAGTTCGAGCGCGAGTTTCGGGTTTCGCTTGCGGTAGACGACGCCGCGACCGTCGGCCGTGGTGACGGTGACGCCGTCGACCTGCGAGAGCAGGAACCAACGGGCGTCGATGGTCGGAACATTGAGCTGAGGGCGCTCGAGGTGTTCCGGCTTGGCCGGCTTCACGTTGTGCACTCCGGCCCTGAGGACCCGGGTGATCTTCGCGACGGTCGACAGCGGCAGGCTCACGTCTCCGACATCCGCACCGGAGGGCAGCGGCAACGCAGTCGACGACGGCAGTACGACGGCGTCGGAGAATTCCTTGCGCTGGGCGTGGACCTCACCGAGTGCCGTCGGCAGCATGTTCGCGACGTGCTCGGGTCCGGCGAGGAAGTCCGCGATGGCCTTGTTCTGGATCGCGACGGTGGAGTACTCGAGGCACAGCAGGTGCTTGAGCGTTGCCTTCACCGTGTTGACCACGAGGCCACGGCCGTTGCCCGGCATGTGGAGCGCGGCCACCACCAGACGGTTACGGAGGTGGAAGTACGCCTGCCAGTCGATGGCGTCGTCCTTGTCGCTCCACGCCATGTGCCAGATCGCGGCACCGGGCAGCGTGACGGTCGGGTATCCGGCTTTCTTTGCGCGCAAACCGTATTCGCAGTCGTCCCACTTGATGAAGAGCGGTAGTGGCTGCTTGATTTCTTCGGCGACCTGGCGCGGGATCATGCACATCCACCAGCCGTTGAAGTCGACGTCGATGCGGCGGTGCAGGAGTTTCGATTCGCGCAGCGGCTTCTTCGAGAAATCGTGGTCGTATTCGACGTTCGGTGCCGCGGTCCACATGAAGATGCCGCGGTCGACCACTTCACCCATCACGTGGAGGTGGCTTCGTTCCTGCAGGTTGAGCATCTGCCCACCCACCAGCATCGGCGACTTCGCGAAACGCGAGAACGAAAGCGCACGCAGAATCGAGTCCGGTTCGATCTCGATGTCGTCGTCCATGAACAGGATGTGCTGGCACTGCGTCGTCTTGAGTGCCTCGTACATGATTCGGCTGTATCCGCCCGAGCCGCCGAGGTTGCCCTGATCGTGAATGGCGAGCCGATCACCGAGCGCTGCAGCAGCTTCGGCGAATCCGGGTTCGTCACGCACCTTGCGGGTGCCCTGATCCGGCATGATGACGGCCTTGATCACGTCCGACACCAGCGGATCCGAAGCCAGTGCAGCAAGCGCCTTGACCGCGTCGTTCGGACGGTTGAACGTCGGAATACCAACGGCGACAGTCGCTTCGCCGGGAGCCTCGACGGGCGCGTACCAGCCGCCGCTCTCGACGACCACTGCCGTATCGGTGGTGATGTCGAACCAGATCCAGCCACCGTCCTCGAACGGCGCCAGTTCCACCTCGAACTCGACCGCAGCATCGCCGTCGGCAAATTCCTTGCCTTCCACGTGAATTCGCGAGGAATCCGCCTTGGAACGGTAGATGTCGACGCGGCCGTGGCCGGACAGCTCGAGACGAAGGACCACCGATTTCAGGATGGACCATCGACGCCAGTAGCTGGCAGGGAACGCGTTGAAGTACGTGGCGAACGAGACCTCGGTCTCGGCGCCGAGCGCTACCGACGTGCGCGAGGTCGAGTGCGCCCGCCGACTGTTGGACCAGGACTCTTCCAAGTACAACGTGCGGACGTCGAGCGGCTCACCGGCGCGGGGCAGGATGATCCGCTGAAGCAGGGACTTGCCGAGGTAGGTCACCTCGTCGCCGCTGACGGCATCTTCGCCTTCGAGTAGATGACGTGCGTTCATTCGCTCTCCCCTGCCAATTCCGCACCCGTTTCGAGATGCGGGCGCAGGGTGTTCTCGAACATCGTCAGCGCGCTGGCGATCGCCATGTGCATGTCCAGGTACTGGTAGGTGCCGAGACGCCCACCGAAGAGGACCTTGTTCTCCGCGGTCTCCTTCTTGGCGCGTGAGCGGTACGCGGAGAGCTTCTCGCGATCCTCTGGAGTGTTGATCGGGTAGTACGGCTCGTCCTTCGCCTCCGCGGCACGTGAGAACTCACGCATGATGACGGTCTTGTCGGTCGGGTACTCGCGCTCCGGATGGAAGTGACGGAACTCGTGGATACGGGTGAACGGCACGTCGGCGTCGTTGTAGTTCATGACCGGGGTGCCCTGGAAGTCTCCGGTGGGCAGAACCTCGGTCTCGAAATCGAGGGTGCGCCATCCCAGTGCACCTTCGGAGTAGTCGAAGTAGCGGTCGAGCGGGCCCGTGTAGATGACAGGGGCGTCGGGGCTGGCGGTGCGCAGTTCGTCGCGGACGTCGAAGTAATCGGTGTCGAGGCGGACCTCGATCTTCGGATCCTTCGCCATGTTCTCGAGCCACGCCGTGTAGCCGTCGACGGGCAGGCCCTCGTACGTGTCGTTGAAGTAGCGGTTGTCGAAGTTGTAGCGGACCGGCAGGCGGCTGATGTTCGCGGCGGGCAACTCGGTGGGGTCGGTCTGCCACTGCTTAGCTGTGTAGTCACGCACGAACGCTTCGTAGAGCGGGCGTCCGATCAGGGAGATCGCCTTCTCTTCGAGATTGGAGGCGTCCTTCGAATCGATCTCGCTGGACTGTTCGGCGATGAGGGCGCGTGCTTCTTCGGGAGTGAAGTACCGACCGAAGAACTGCGACACGAGACCGAGTCCCATTGGGAACTGATACGCCTGCCCCTTGTGCAGCGCAAAGACGCGGTGCTGGTAGTTCGTGAACTCCGTGAACTGGGTGACGTAGTCCCAGACCTTCTTGTTGGAGGTGTGGAACAGGTGGGCACCGTACTTGTGGACCTCGATGCCGGTCTCCGGCTCTGCCTCCGAGTATGCGTTTCCCCCCAGGTGGTGACGGCGATCCAGCACCAGCACGCGCTTACCCAGCTGGGTAGCGGCACGCTCGGCGATGGTCAGCCCGAAGAATCCCGAACCGACGACGATCAGGTCGTACTGGGCACGGGCGGTCTCTGAATTTGCAGCGGTCACGATGAACCAGGGTATCGGACCTGTTCGGAAGCCGAGGGTTGGATGCGTCACCAGGGACTATGGCCCTCGTTTCCTGATTCAGCATCACTGGCGGCTGCCACTCACAAATTGCTTGGCAAAACCAACGATTGTCTTGCCAATCATTGGTCACACTGCTTATATTTTGGGAACAGCAACCATCAAGTGCATTCGAGGGAGATCATCGTGATCCAGGAACTGTCGTATATCGGAGTCGCGTCACCCAGGGCTCAGGACTGGAGAAAGTACGGAACCGGACTTCTGGGCGCGAAACTGTCACCAGACGGGCCGGATGGCGCAATCCGGCTCGCAGTAGACGACGTCAACTATCGAATTGCCGTCCACCCCGGCAAGGTAGACGAATTCCTGTACGCCGGTTGGGCAATGGCCAATGAATCCGATCTTCACTCGTTCGCCGCGCACCTCGACCGGAGCGGCATCATGCTGCACGACGGCAATCCCGACCTGCTCGCCGAGCGGCAAGTCGCCGAACTCGTGTGGTTCACCGACCCATGGGGAACTCGACACGAGATTTCGTGGGGAAAGGCATCGACGCCACTGTCGTTCACACCGGGTCGTGTCATGCGCGGCGGATTCGTGACCGGAGATCAAGGCCTGGGCCACATCGTTTTACAGGTACCGAATATCGAGGAAGCCAACAAGTTTTACGTGGATGTGCTGGGTTTCCGACTATCGGACCGGATCACCAACGACCAATTCACCGTGCGCTTCTATCACGTCAACGGGCGTCATCATTCACTTGCGCTGGCCGAATATCCCGGCCACGTCGGATTCAACCACCTCATGCTCGAAGTCGAATGCATGGACGATCTCGGACGCCTGATCGATCTTCTCGACAGCCACGACACCGAGGTCATGCAAACGCTGGGGCGCCACACCAATGACCTGATGACGTCGATCTACATCGGCAGCCCGTCCGGTCTGCAGATCGAGTACGGGTTCGGTGGTCTCACCGTTGACGATCTGAGTTGGGTGGCAAGAACTTACAACCAACCGAGTTACTGGGGCCACAAGCGTCCAGCCGAGACGAGCAAAAGAGTACCCGGAATCATCAGGCCTCTGACGGCCGCGCCGTCGGCCCCGTGAGCTTGGCGGATACGACCGTCAATGTCTCACGTTCCTGATCGGTCAACGACTCGAAGACCTCTTGCTCGACGGCGTCGAGGGCCGCATCACCCTCGATCAACTTCGCTACTCCGGAGTCCGTGATCGATACGACCTGCCTACGCCGATCAGATTGATCACGTTCGCGCACAACGTATCCCGATTCCTGCAGACTGTCGAGATAGGCAACGATGTCACCGGGGTCGACCACCACTCGGGAAGCAAGCTCCTTTTGATGGCATGGGCCGAGTTCATCGAGTGTGCTGAGAATGGCGTGATGATTGGGCAGCAGTCCGACGCGAGACAAAGCCTCCGCGTACGACTGCCTCACGCGGAGTGCGGCTTTGACCAAGCCGTATCCGATCCGACTCGAAAGCGGCCTGCCGGAGAGCGATGGCGTCGATTCGGTCGCAGGCATTGGCCCATTCTATGCAGGCCTCGCAACATATATCGAAGGTGCCATCGGGCGATCGTCCTCGTTCAACCGAACCGTGATCGGTTCGTCGACCGGAAAGTGTGCGGGAAGTAGAAGCAGTCCCTCCGACGCGCAGCGTTCGAGAAGTTCGCGGCGGGTGACCCTGGCGATCTCGGGATCCGCGTCGCCGCCCTGGCTGAGGTCCGGGTACAGAAACTGGATCGGATGGTGGATCACGTCGCCGGCGATGACGGCGCCGCCGTCGGCAGTGCGGATCTCGATCACGATGTGCCCCGGCGTGTGGCCGGGCGCGCTGCGAACGACGACGCGTGTGCCTTCGGACTCGGCCAGGACGTGGCCGTCGTCGACCGCCTCCCACTTCGCCCCGTCCAGAACGGGACGGACGCTGTCCTCGAAGGTCTGCGCCAGATCCGAGACCACTCCTTCGTGTGGACCGTCGGCGGCGAGTTGTTCGAGCGCGGCCAGCTCGGTGCGATCGAAAATGTAGGTCGCGCGGGGGAAGGTAGGCCGCCAGGTTTCGGCGTCGAGGGCGGTGTTCCAGCCACAGTGGTCAGGGTGCAGATGTGTGCTGACCACCAGATCGACGTCGTCGACGGACACACCGGTGGCTGCGAAGCGTGAGAGGTAGTCGGTGCCGAACATGTGATGCGGCAAGAGGTTCGGCCGGTGCTTGCTGTTTCCGTTGCCGGTGTCGACGACGACGGCCTTGCCGCCGATCTCCACCAGGTAGGTGTGGATGGCAAGTACGAGGTCACCGCTATCCGCGTCGAAGAACGCCGGTGCCAGCCGCGCCGACGCGTCCTCTATCTCCGCCTCACCCGCGTGCGGAAAAAGCTCTCGCGGCGGAAACGGCCAGTGCGCCAGCTCTGTCAGTTGGGTGACGCGCGCCGACCCGACGTCGATGGTGAAGCTCATCAGTGTTTGCCTTCCGAACAGCTCGATACCGCTTGTGGGCACACACAAAGGCACCCACCGAAATGCTCGGTGGGTGCCTGGTCGGTGTCAATGGTTTTCGACGCCGGTGATCAAAGACTCTTCGCGATGATGCCCTTCATCACTTCGTTGGCGCCGGCGTAGATCTTCTGGACGCGGGAGTCTTCGTACATGCGCGCGATCGCGTATTCACGCATGTAACCGTATCCGCCGTAGAGCTGCACGCACCGGTCGACGACGGCGCATTGCTGCTCGGTGAGCCAGTACTTGACCATCGCGGCGTCTGCGCCGTCCAGCTCGCCGTTGAGGTGATCCTCGATGCAGTTGTCGAGGAAGACACGGCAGGTGCGTGCGATCGTCTGGCACTCGGCCAGCTCGAAGGCGGTGTTCTGGAACTCGAAGAGGCTGTGCCCGAACGCTTGACGCGCCTTGGTGTATGCAACGCTCTCCTCGACTGCACGCTCGATGGTGCCGATGGCCTGCGCGCCGATGATGAGGCGTTCCTGCACCAGCTGCGCCATCAACTGACCGAAGCCGAGCCCCTCGGACTCACCGAGGAGGTTCGAGACGGGAACGCGAACGTCGGTGAAGGACAGCTCCGACGTATCTGCGCCGTGCTGACCGACCTTGTCGAGCACGCGGCCGACCGCAAAGCCTTCGCAGTCACGAAGATCCACGATCAGGAGCGAGACACCCTTGGCGCCCGCCTTGGGGTCGGTCTTGACGGCAAGCACGATCATGTCTGCGCTGCCACCATTGGTGATGAAGGTCTTCGACCCGTTCACGACGTAGTGGTCACCGTCACGGATCGCGGAGGTGGTGATTGCCTTGAGGTCGGAACCTGTTCCGGGCTCGGTCATTCCGATGGCGCCGAGGATTTCGCCCGTCGCCATACCTGGCAGCCAGGCCTTCTTCTGCTCTTCGCTTCCGTATTCGAGCACGTAGTGGGCGACGATGCCACTGTGCACGGAGTTACCGAGCGCATAGTCACCGCAGTAGCCCTGCGCCTCGAAGACAGCGAGATCGTGCGCGAAAGTTCCACCGCCCCCGCCGTATTCCTCGGGAATCGAGCAGCACAGCAGACCGAGCTTGCCGGCTTCGAGCCACACGGACCGGTCGACGCGATGCTGAGCGTCCCACTGCTCACGCTTGGCGATCAGTTCACGATCGAAGAAACCACGGGCCAGTTCGGCTACTGCGGTGATCTCGTCGTCGTGCCACGACGGCTTGCGCTTGGTCGCCATGATCAGACCCGCTTCAGCAGGGCAGCGAGTGCCTGACCGCCGCCGATGCACATGGTGACGATGCCGAATTCGAGGTCGCGGCGAACCATGTCGCGCGCGGCACGCAGGGTGAGGATGGCTCCGGTGGCGCCGACCGGGTGTCCGAGGGCGATCGCTCCGCCGTACGGGTTGGTCTTCTCCGGATCCAGGCCACTGTCACGGATGACGGCGATGGCCTGCGAAGCGAACGCCTCGTTGACCTCGGCGGTGCCGATGTCGGACGGCTTCAATCCTGTTTGTGCAAAGAGCTTTTCGAGAGCGAGCACGGGAGCGTAGCCCATCAGGCCGGGCTCCATGGCTGCCGTCGTGACGGTTTCGAGCGTGACCAGTCCGGTGAGACCACGCTTGGCTGCCTCGGTGCCCGTCGCGAGGACGAGTGCGCCGGCGCCGTCGTTGATGCCCGACGCGTTACCGGCGGTGACGGATCCGCCCTCTTCGAATGCGGGGCGCAGCTTGGCGAGGGTTTCGACGGTGGTTCCGGGCTTGGGATGCTCGTCCTCGGTGACGGTGACGGAGCGCCGACCACCGGTCTCGACGGGAGTGATTTCCTCGGCGAATGCCGCCTTCGCTGCGTCGGTAGCGGCGCGGCGCTGAGATTCGACGGCGAACTCGTCCTGCTGCTCGCGACTGACGCCGTACTTACGGGCGACGGCTTCGGCAGTGCGGCCCATGTGAGCCTTGCTGAACGGGTCGGTGAGCATCGCGACGGTGCCGTCGACGAGGCTGCGATCGCCGAGCTTGTAGCCCGAGCGGGCGGCGAAGTCGTAGAAGGGCATGCGAGACATGCTCTCGTCACCGCCGGCGAGCGTGATGGCAGCTGCACCCCATCGCATCTGCATCGCCGCAGACCACACAGCCTGCAGGCCGCTGCCACAGAGACGGTTGACGGTGTAGGCGGGGACGTTCTCGGGCAGTCCGGCGGCGATGCCGACGCGGCGTGCGTTGTAGGCGTCCGGGCCGACCTGGCCGATGCAGCCCATGACGACCTCGTCGATGTCTTCGGGCGCAACGCCGGCGCGGCTCAGCGCGGCCTTGGCTGCTGCGGCGCCCAACTCGTGCGCGGGTACGTCCTTGAAGACGCCGCCGAAGCTACCGACGGGGGTCCTGGCCCCGTCGACGATGACGATCGGTTCGGGTGTGGTCATGATTGTCCCCATCTGCTGTGCTCACGTCGATTTCTCTGTCCGTGGCCGATACTAGGACATCGAAGTATCTCGCAGATGGGGACGTTGGTGTCAGGGTGTGGGAGCGCTCTCGGCGACGGGCACGACCTCGGCGTCGGCGTCGGCGTCGGCGTCGGTGTCTTTGTGGTTCCGGTAGCGGTAGAGCCCGATACCCACGAGGATCGCTGCAAGTCCCAGGGACACGATCATCTGGCTGCGCGTCGAGTCCAGGGTGAGCATTCCGATGCAGAGCGCGATGATGGCGGCGATCGTGGCGTAGGTCAGGTACGGGAAGAACCACATCTTGAGTTCCAGCTCCTGGCCCGAAGCTTCGAGCTTGCGGCGGGTGCGCAGCTGGGACACCGAGATGACCAGCCAGACGAACAGCGCGATCGCACCGGAGGAGTTGACCAGGAACAGGAAGACCTTGTCCGGGGAGAGGTAGTTCATGCCGACGGTGAGGAAGCCGACGATCGTCGAGACCAGGACAGCGCGCATCGGGACGCCGGTCTTCTCGATACGTGAGAGCGACTTGGGGGCGTCGCCGCGGCCGGCGAGGGAGAAGATCATGCGGCTCGCGGTGTAGAGACCCGAGTTGAGGCAGGACAGAACCGACGTGAGGACGACGACGTCCATGATGTTGCCCGCGGCCGGAATGCCGTAGGAGTCCATGACGGCGACGTACGGGCTGAGTGCAACCGACGCGCTGTCCCAGGGAAGCAGAGTGACGACCACCGCGATCGAGCCGATGTAGAAGATGAGAATTCGCCAGACGACGGATTTGACGGCTGCGCGAACAGCTTCGAGCGGGTTGGCCGATTCACCGGCTGCGATCGTGGCGATTTCGGCCCCGAAGAACGAGAACACGACCACAAGGACTGCGGCGAGCATCGCTCCTGTTCCGTTCGGCAGGAAGCCGCCGTGACCGGTCAGGTTTGTCATTCCGGGTGCTTCGACGCCGGGCATCCATCCGCAGATCGCCACGATGCCCATGCCGAGGAACGCGATGATGGCGACGACCTTGATGGAGGCGAACCAGAACTCGAACTCGCCGAACGACTTGACCGAGATGATGTTGGTCAGCGTCAGCACGATCATCAGAATCAATGCCCAGGTCCACTGGGGAACCCCCGGAACCCAGCGATTCATGATGAGGGCACCGGCGGTGGCCTCGATGCCGAGCACGATGATCCAGAACCACGCGTACAGCCAGCCGATCGAGAAGCCCGCCCAGCGGCCGATGGCCTTGTCGGCGTACGAGGAGAACGAGCCGGTTTCCGGCGACGCTGCCGACATCTCACCGAGCATGCGCATCACGAGGATGACGACGACGCCGGCAAGCGCGTAGGAAATCAGGACACCGGGTCCCGTCTCCTGGATCGCCACACCGGAGCCGACGAACAGTCCGGCGCCGATGACGCCTGCGATCGCAATCATCGACAGATGCCGCTTCTTCAGCGTGTGCTGAAGTGCCGGCTGGTCTGTACTGGACATCAGTACTCCTTGTGGGCTGTTCGGAACGTGGATCTCGGTGGCGCTCTATCCGGAGCGCATTTTCGATAGCGCCAGTGTCGGACCTTCGGCAAGCTCGCGTCAGGCTCCACTTTGTACAAACGTGACCGCAGGCACTACAAAGTGGCGAGTTCGAGGTGTCAGACTGGACTCATGCCCATCACGCTCCGCCAGCTTTGTGCGACCGAACAGTTCGGCCTTCGCGTCCTGGCTGGGCACGACCAGCTCGATCGCACCCTGACCTGGGCACATGTCTCCGAACTTCCCGACCCGACGCCCTTCCTCGACGGCGGTGAACTACTACTCATCACCGGGGTGTCACTACCGACGACGGCCGCGGAAACGACCCGATTCGTACGGACCCTGGTGGCGGCCGGAATTGCCGGAATCGGTTTCGGAACCGGCCTCGGATACGAGCAGGCGCCACAGACTCTGGTGGATGCGGCCACCCGTTTCAGTGTGCCCCTTCTCGACGTCCCATTGCGAACACCTTTCATCGCCCTGACCAAAGCGGTGTCGAAGGCGCAATCCGACGACGACATGAAAGCGCTGCGCAGCAATTACCAGAGCCTGCGGCGACTGCTTCAAGCTGCGGTGACGGTCAACGGCACCCGGGCAGTCGTACGACGGGTGGCGGAATTGATCGGCGGATGGGCGGCTCTGCTGGACTCGGCCGGACATACCGTCGAGATCTCACACACCGCCGCGGCCGCCGGAATCGAGCGAACTGCCCCCGAGCGCGACGCCCGCCCGATGGAAGTCAGTTTCCTCACGAGTGAGAACGAGGACGTCATCTCCCATCCGCTGCTGACGTCGAGGGGAAAGCTGATGGGGTACCTCGTCGCCGGCTGCCCCGGCGCCGTCGGTTCACTGAATCAGGGCATCGTCATCGCAGCCGCGTCTCTGCTCACGTTGATGACGGCTCGAACCCGAGACGCACAGCTGACGATGAACCACCTTCGTACCGTTGCGATGCATCAGCTGTTCGAGGGACAGAATGCGCTCGCCCGCAACATCTCCGGGGAACTGTGGGGAGGATTTCCGGTCGAGCCTTTCCAGGTCTTCCACGTAGCGGGCCCGAGTGGCCTGCTCGAGAGCGTGTCCGTCTCACTGCTCGATGGTCTCAGCCGCGATCTGGCGTTCGGCATCACCGACGGTGCACTGATTGCCGTCGTCTCGGCTACCGACAGCGGGCGAATCCTCGCCCGTGTCAACGAAATCGACGTCACCGTCGGCGTGTCGGACATGCTGTGGTGGGACGATCTCTCGCGCGCCAGACGCCAAGCCGCGCAGGCAGCAGCCGAGGCCGGTGCCCGCAACCTGCCTTCGATGCGGTTCGCCGAACTCTCGGAGAGCGGATTGTCCGCATTTCTCGACCAGGATCGCTCGACGGCATTCGCGGCGGCACACTTGCGCCCGCTTCTGGAAGCGAAGGGCGGTAGCGATCTCTACCGGACCTTGGCCATGTGGTTGGCACACAACGGGGTAGGCGACGCCGCAGCCACAGCGCTGAATATTCATCGGCATACGTTGCGCAGCAGACTCGCTCGGATCGAGAGCCTTCTCCAGCTCGACCTCGGCTCCCCCACGGAACGTGCGGAGTTGTGGCTCGAGTACCGCCTGCTCGGCGACGCCCCGACCATCTGACCGACAACCAACGAACCCTGAACGACCTGAAGGGCCTCCGCCGGGTTACGGCAGAGACCCTTCAGAGTCGATACGTGCGAGTCGCTACCGACCGACCTTCCCCTAGCTTCCGCCCGTCGGTATCCACTCGCGGAGCACGTTGGCATCAACTACCTGCGCGCCCAAAACCTTTGTCCAGATGATGGTTCCGTTTTCGTAGACACGGAAAGTGCCTGCTTCGGAGGGCAACTGCATCTCCGGGCCGGCAGGAGCACCGAGAGAGCCGCTTTCACCGCCGAGCTCCCGATACTTCTTCTCGATCTGCGTCTCCGTAACCGTACCCGATGGATCGTCGGATGGCGAATTGGATTCCGGCACTGTCGATTCCGAATCCGGTGCCACTACCACACCCGCACCGTCACCGATGGTGAACCAGTCGGATTTCAGGCCGAGTTTCTGGCGGAACTGAATTCCGGTGGCGCCAACAGTTGCATTTGTTCCGACTACCTCGACTGCCGTCACTCGCCCGCCGTCGGTACCGAATCCGTTGCGCGAGAGAATCTTGAGCGATTGCAGCTCACCCACATCGAAGGCGTCCGCAATCTGCCCTGCGGTCAGATTCACTGTCCAGTCATGATTCGGAGAAAGGGCGTCACCGAGATCCTCGACGGCCGGGAATTCACCGCCGGAGCTGTAACCTCCTGTGGACGAGGAGAATTCGGTGGCAACGATCTTGCCGTCATGCGACAGAACGGCGCCGGCGGTGGACCGGACGGCTTCGGTGGTGCGGGGATCTTCCTTGCCCGCTCCGCCGTAGACCTGGCAGTCCTGAGTGTCGCAGGTGTCGGCGTACGAGCTGCGATGCTCGGTCGCAGCGTACGAGCGTGCTGCCACGGCTTGCGCCCGTAGCGCTTCGGCCCCACCGGAATCGGCCCATTCGGCCTTCGCTTCGACCGGCACCACGCCGAGCAGGTAGTCCTCCATGTCGAGGAGATTGACTGTCCGAGCCGAGCCGTTGTCGAGCACTACGCCGAGGGCGCCTCGATAGGGCGCGTCGTTGTTGCACAGCTTCAGGAACTGGTCGGCGGGTCGATCAGGACCGAGGTCCACCGGGTCCACCCACGGATGGTCGGTGACCGCTTCCCAGACAACCCCGCCACCGCACCCGCTGGTGACCACTACCTGCGCACCGCCACCGGGCAGTGCAGTGAGATGGGCAGCCTCGCCGGGCGCGGTGCGCTGACCGTTGACCACGAGGCCGGCGTCGGAGTAGACGTCGAGCGTCGAGTTGTCCTGGGCCGTGAGCCGCACACTCATCTGGGCGGGCGGCATCGAGTCCAGGACGGTTCCGCCGTAGTAGTGACTGAGGATTCGCTCGCCGGACCAGCCGTCGTTCTTGGCGTAGCCGTAAGCGCCCCACTGGCCCATTCCACGGCCATGTCCGTTGCCGTGACCGGAGAGCGTGAATTGCGTGTCGGCAGCGACGGCGTGCAGGATCGACGGCTCGTCAGCGCGGATTTGCGTGAAACCTCCGATCGCGACGCCGAGCGCAAGAGCCGGAACGAGACCGAGGACCGAGATCCGCATCAGCGAGGTTCGCCTCCCGGGCCCGCCCACCAGAAAGCGACCTGCGCGACCGGACACAGGCTTCTTACCTGCAGTTCCGCTTCTTCCGCTTCTCGCCATCAATGCTCTCCTCATCGCTACCGGCCTCACGAGTCCGCGAAGTCGGTACTTCGCGCGCAGGCCAGTCCACAACGATTTAACTAAAGTCTCACCCTAAGGTTGAGCGTTATGGACTTTTGTGACTAGTGTGGCAAGAGTGTTTGGAGTTAGCAACACCAGTCACACGAGTCACATCAGCATCACGAGTTGCAGACGTACGCGTCCGAAAACTGGAGTTCAACCCCAGAACATGGCATCCGACCTGCTCGGATCCGGTTTTGAAGGATTCCGTTCACGGCCGTCATCGGCCCTGAAGTTCGCTCGCAAGTAACTACAACCGAGGAGTAATCCCTTGCCACACCGTCGACCGAAGCCCTCGCTCGTACTCGGGGCTGTAGCCGCAGTGGCTGTCGCAAGTCCTTTTGCGGTCTACGGCTTCACGAGCACTACGTCCGATGTACGTTCCGCGAACGAGACGACGTCAGTAGCAGTGCCGACCCAGATCGCAGAGGTGCTCCTCGCGTCGGTGCCCGACATCATCATTCCGGTCAAGGAGCTGACCGGTCTCGATCTCCCCGACATCAACCTCGGTGATCTGAGAAACCTCAAGCTCCCGACCGAAATCCCGCTACCTCCCGGGATCACGCTGCCGACCGAGCTGTTCCCGGCACCCGCTGCTCCCGGCGCCCCGACCGAAACCGCTCCGGTTCCTTCCGAGGAAGAGCCAGGTGCCGTGGTCAAGGAAGTCACCCGCGACACTCCGTTCAGCATGGTCGCGTTGACCTCGGACACCATCGCCTCGGCGCAGTCCAAGGTCCGCGCCCTGGCCGAAGACGGCACCTGGGGCCCGTGGTTCACCCCTGACGCCATCGACTCCGCCAGCTCGGATCAGGCCACCAACGCCGGTACCGCCACCGAACCGGTCTTCGTCGGCGCCACCAAGTCCATCCAGATCCTCACGCCGCAGGGTGCCGCTGCTCCCGCAGCCGAGGTTGTGCCGGCCCCGGCTCCGGAAGCTGCCCCCGCGCCCGCTCCGGAAGCTGCCCCCGCTGAAGCACCCGCAGCCACCGGCGAACTCGGGTACACACCCGCTTCGGTGTCCAAGCCGCTTCGCCAGGTGACGACGGCAGCAGATGCCGTCACCGCCGTGTTGATCGACCCGGGTGCCAGCGAGGCAGACAGCAATCTGCAGGCCGTCGCAGCGCCGCTCGGCGGCAGCGGACCGTCCGTCATCACCCGTGCTCAGTGGGGAGCAGACGAGTCACTCCGCTGCGACTCCCCCACCTACGACGACTTCATCGGTGGCGCGACCGTTCACCACACCGCAGGTAGCAACAACTACACGAAGGCCGAATCGGCCGGCATCGTCCGCTCGATCTACGCCTACCACGCACAGACGCTCGGCTGGTGCGACGTCGGATACAACGTCCTCGTCGACAAGTACGGTCAGACCTTCGAAGGCCGCGCAGGCGGACTCGACAAGGCAGTTCAGGGTGCACACGCGGGTGGATTCAACGAGAACACCACCGGTATCGCGATGATGGGCGACTACTCCACCGTCGAGCCTTCGCAGGCGACGCTCAACGCCGTCGGCAAGTTCCTCGGTTGGAAGCTCGGCATGGCCGGACTCGATCCCAAGGGCCGAACGACGATGTACTCCGAGGGCACCGAGTTCACGCCGTACCCGCAGGGCGCAGCAGTCGATCTGCCGATCATCTTCGCCCACCGCGACGTCGGAAACACCGCGTGCCCGGGTGATGCCGCATACGCACACATGAACGACATCCGGAACATCGCGGCCGCGAACATCGGGGGAACGTTGAACCCCTCGAACCCTTCCAATCCGTCGACGCCTGCGCCCAAGCCGACCACTCCGGTCGACACGGTCACCGGTGGCACCGGTTCGTCGATCCCGGATCTGGTCACCCAGATTCTGCAGATCACCGACAATTCACCGCTCGCGCAGAAGTGGATCGCCGAAGGTGGCGAGATCGGACGCCTCGGCCAGGCACTGTCCGGAATTCTGCAGGCGAAGCTCGGCAACCAGGGTGCGCTGTTCCAGAACGGCGCTGTCTACACCTCGCCGAACGGCGGAGTGTTCACCGTGCTCGGCGAGATCTTCAAGTCGTGGCAGAGTTTCGGTTCCGACGCGGGTGAACTGGGATTGCCGATCTCGGACGAGTACTCGATCCCGGACGGCCTGCGCAGTGACTTCGAGAACGGTTCGCTGATCTTCAACCAGATCACCGGCATGGTCACGAAGGTCCTCAAGACCTACAACGAGACCTTTGCCCAGGAAATGGCCAACAGCGCGCCTGTCGGCTGACACTCGAGCAGTACACGTCCTCGGGCGCTGGTGGGTTCTACGACCACCAGCGCTCGAGGACTTTTGCGACCCCGTGTGCCGAATTGGTGTCGGTGACCTCGTCGGCTGCGGCTTTGGCTTCGGGGTGAGCGTTGCCCATGGCGACGCCGAGTCGAGCCATCCCCAGCATCGGGATGTCGTTGGGCATGTCTCCGAAGGCCACCAGACCCGACAGGTCGAAGCCGAACCTCTCCGCGGCAGCAACCAGGCCCGACGCCTTCGTGATGCCCGGCGCCGAGAGTTCGATCAGTCCGTTCTCGGTGGAGTACGTCATGTCGGCGAGCGCACCGACGTGCGGAGCGAGCGTGTCGTACATCGCCGTGCTGGTCATGCCTGGACGGCGAATCAGGAGTTTGACGGCCGGCGCCGCAAGCACTTCGTCCTCGGACATCTCGGTGTTGTCCGGGTTGAGCCAGGCATGTTCGTAGTCCGGTGAGCTGACGAACTGTGGGGTGGCGGCGTCATGTGCGCTCTCCCCCACTCGTTCCGCGGCCAAACCTGCGCCCGGGAGTGCAACCAGTGCCAGCTCGGAGAGTTCGGTGAGTGCGTCGACCGACAAGGTCGCGGCGCTGAGGACGCGGTCGGCGTAGCTGTCGTAGACAACGGCTCCATTGGCGCAGACGGCGAGTGGCGCGTATCCCAAGCCCTCGACGACGGGCGAAATCCATCGCGGAGGACGCCCGGTTGCCAGCAGGAACGGCGTGCCGGATTCGACGACGGCATGCACGGCGGCGCGGGTGCGGGCACTGACCAACTCGTCGTGATCGATGAGGGTGCCGTCGACATCGGTCGCAACCAAGGTTGGGCGGTCAGGGCTGATACGACGGTCTGGGCTCACACCGCCATTGTGCCTGCCCGGTACGACGGTCTCGCTCAGCGCGCCCGCTTCGGACATCGCGAAACCGCGAGAGATTCGCGCAAAACGCATTTCAGTCCGACCGGTCTGGTATCTATTGCGGGAGAACAAGACTTTCACAAAGGGAGAAACACCCATGTCCGTGCCGCCCGATCTGCCCCCGCCGCCCTATGGAAACTCCCAGCCTTACGGGAATTCCCAGCCCTATGGCAACTCACAGCCCCAATTCCAGGTGCCTTCGCCGCAACCGCAACCTGAGAAGAAGTCGAAGAAGTGGCCGTGGATTGCCGGTGGAGTCGTCGTGTTGCTTGTCGTCGCAGGCCTCCTCGGTGGACGAGATAAGGACGACTCGAAGTCCACCGCTGCACCGACCACCACCGCTGCACCGACTACCACTGCTTCTACGACGCCTGCAGCTGTCGCACCGATCGTCAGTGCGCCGCCCGCTGCTCCTGCCCCGTCGTCCAGCAAGGTGGCGGCGCCCACGACGACCACATACCAGGCGCCCGCACCTGTGGTCACTACGACAGTTGCGCCTGCCCCGGCCAGGCCGCAGGTCAGCTCCGGTCAGCGGAACGCCGTCCGATCCGCCCAGCAGTACATCGACATGACTGCCTTCTCCCGCAGCGGACTGATCGAACAGCTCGAGTACGAAGGTTTCTCCACGGAGGATGCGACGTACGCGGTAGACAATTTGAACGCCGATTGGAACAAGCAGGCTGCGCTGAGTGCCGAGCAGTACCTCGAGATGACGTCGTTCTCCAGGTCAGGACTGATCGAACAGCTCGAGTACGAGGGCTTCACGAGTGCGCAGGCCGAGTACGGAGCCAACGCCGTGTACTGACCGCATCAGCGCAAGCGCCGTCTATTCAGCGCGCCCGCTTCGCGCGTTCCTGTGCGTCCATGGCCGCAGCTTCCTCCGGCGTCGGTGCGCCACCGCCGAGTCGACGAGGCACCCAGTACGCCCCGGGCTCGTGCACGAACCCGTCCTGCACGTGGCGCAGGATTGCATCCATCTCGATGCGCAGAATCTCGCTCAACGCTTCGGCGGGCTCGACCGGATCGATCGGTGCACCCACCTCCACCGAGATCGGGAAATGATTGCGGCCCAGATTTTTCGGTCCGCCCTTGGTGACGATCCGCTGGGCGCCCCAGACGATCAGCGGAATTATCGGAACGCCGGCGTCGATGGCCATCCGAGCTGCTCCGGATTTCATTTCCTTGATCTCGAAGCTCCGGCTGATCGTCGCCTCCGGGTAGACGCCCACCAGTTCGCCCCGTTTCAGGGCGTCGACTCCGGCTCGATACGCCTGCGCTCCGGCAGAGCGATCGACTTCGATGACACCGCATCCACGCATGAGGAAGCCGAGGACCTTGTTGTCCGCCAACTCGGCCTTTGCCATCACCCTGAGCTTGCGTTTCGCGGTACCGACCGCCAGGGCCGCCGGTATGAAATCGAGGTAGCTCGTGTGGTTGATCGCGATGACGGCACCGCCGGACACCGGGACGTGTTCCGTCCCGGTGCGGGTGACTTTCACGCCCTGGAAACCGCTCAAACCACGCGCGACTACCTCGACAGCGGTGTAAACGGGTTCGAAGGACATCGGTCAGCCTTCGGACTTCCGCGCCTCGCGAGCCTTGGCTTTCGCCTCGGCCTCATCGGCATCCATCTTGTCGGCCTGCTCGAGCGTCGGCGCGCTGCCACCGAGGCGGGCCGGCACCCAGTACTCGCCAGCGGGATGGTCGTAGTTCTTCTGCAGATCGTGCAGCAACTCCTGCATCGTCGACCGCAGCTTCGCCGTCAGCTCACTCGCCGGCTCGAAAGGTGCAATCGGCTCGCCGACGGCAATGGAGATGGGAGTGTTGGTGCGGCCCAAACGCTTCGGATAACCCTTCGTCCACACGCGCTGAGCGCCCCAGATGACGACGGGAACGATCGGGACGCCCGCCTCGATCGCCATGCGGGCGGCGCCGGACTTGAATTCCTTGATCTCGAAGCTCCGACTGATCGTGGCTTCGGGGTACACGCCCACCAATTCGCCGCGCTTCAGGAAATCTACGGCCGCCTTGTAGGAGTCGGCGCCCGCGCCGCGGTCGACCGGGATGTGCTTGAGGGCCCGCATGATCGGTCCGGAGATCTTGTTGTCGAAGACCTCTTTCTTGGCCATGAACCGGATGTAGCGCTTCGGGGTCCGTGCCGGCAGTCCCGCATACGTGAAGTCCATGTACCCGGTGTGGTTGATCGCGATCACGGCGCCACCGGACGCCGGGATGTTCTGCTCTCCCTTGACGGAGAACTTCAGGCCCTCGAAAGCGAAGACGGTACGGGCGATGCCGATGACTGTTCTGTAAACGGGATCCACAGTTCGCTAGCGTAGACGGGAATCCGTGATCTGACCCGCAGCAGTTCTGGGGTGGATGTTGGTCAGAATGTCGCAAAAGGGGCGTACGAACGAATGAAGTCGGCAGGACGAGCGGCAGTGGGGGCAGTCGCACTCGCCATGACGTTGGCGATAACCGCATGTGAGGACGACGGACGGACGGGAATCCTGACGGACGAACCGTCTCCGCCGACGACTGAACCCACGACGACAACCACTCTCGCACCCACGACGACAATTGCGCCCGCTGCGCCGGCCGCGCCACCTCCGGTTGGTGACGTGCCCGGCAATCCGGCTGCTGCGCCGGCCTTGGCAGCTTGGGCAACGGACCTGGTGTCCTTGGACGTGGACGCGCTCACGAACGCATGCTGGACGATGCCGCCCACAACGATCGCCGACCGATACTCGGATGTTCCCGCCATCTTGACGGCCATCGCCGCACCAGGCGTCGACGGCCAGTACGCGGTCACCTGGAGCGGCGGCGGACTCTCCGTCGCCGCCAAGCGCTCGGAGATCGCTTCCGGCTATGCGTGCCCGTTCGTCTTCCCTGCGGGGCAATCAAACTTCTACACCGCGGCCGACGCTTCCCACGCCGTCGTCAGGTTTCTCTCACGCGCCACGGGACGGCCGGTCAATACCCGCGACGTCGAGACGTTCTATCCACTGATCTGCCCCGGCAACAGCCCGTGGGATCCGGACGGCACCGGCGCAACCGGCCAGCCGCCTCTCAAGCTCGATCCGAATCAGCTGGCCGGTATCAAGTCTTTCGACGCCGACGCTGCAACAGTCACTCCGGTTCGCGGCGACTACGTCCGTGTCACCCTGCCCGTCAGCGACGGAACCGGTAACTCGCGCTCGATGCAGTTCACCCTGTCGATCGGCCCCGAGGGATATTGCCTCGGGGCCGCGACCTGAACTGCTTCGGTCAGGAACCGAACGGAAGGAAATCGCTCGAGCCAGCGCTTCCTGAACCGAGGCTGCCCGTGCCACCGCCGGTTGCAGCCTTGATCTGAATTGCGTGGGCCGTCGAGGTGGATCCTGTGAATCCGGTTGCCCCGCTGTAGATTGCCGAAATCGAATGCGTGCCGGTTGTGGTGAAGGTGTGGTTCAGCGCCGCGATCCCGTTGACCACTGCAACAGCGTCACCGATCGGAGTATCCCCATCCATGAACTGAACCGTTCCACCGTTCTGCACCGAACTGACAGTCGCCGACAGCGTCACAGACTTGTTCACCACGGCATCACCAGGCACCGTCACCACAGTCTCCGTGGTGACATCCGAAGGCGCAGGGTCCGTTACATTCACCGTCCGCGCCTGGGCCGAGGATCCGACTACACCGGCTCCTCCCGAATAGACCGCAGTGATGCTGTGCGCACCCGCAGAGGTAAACGAATGCGTCAGGCCGGCAGCGCCGGCCGTAACCGCTTCAGGACCGCCGATCGCGACGCCACCGTCGTAGAACTGCACGGTTCCGACGCCGACAGCATCATCCGACGACGTTCGGACGGTTGCCCACAAGTCGGTCGCCACACCAGTTTTGGCGTCGGTCGGGATATTCAGTTCGACGACGGATTCCTGGTCGGCAACACTGACCTGAACTGACTTCGCACTCGCAACCGAGTTCTTGAATCCGGCACCAGCGGTGAAATCCGCGGTAATGCTCTGTGCACCAGCAGCATCGAAAGAATGTGAGAGGGTCGCGGTGCCACCGGACACCGTCACCGGGGAACCGATCGCAGTGCCATTTGACTTGAACTGCACCGAACCCACAGCGTTGTTCGGAGCTACCGTCGCGGTGAGATCAACAGCAGTACCCGTAACCGCCGTAGCCGGAACCGACAGCGACGTCGTCGTCACCACATCCACCGGAGCCGGATCAGAGACCGTCACCGCCTGAGCCGACGCCGACGAGCTGACAAACCCTGCACCAGCAGTGAAGTCAGCCGTAACACTCTGAGCACCAGCAGTATCGAACGTATGGCTCAATGTCGCAACACCGCCAGTCACCGTCACCGGTGAACCGATCGCCGTGCCGTTCGACTTGAACTGCACCGAACCGACAGCGTTGCTCGGAGCAACCGTCGCCGTCAGATCAACAGCAGTACCCGTAACCGCCGTCGCGGGAACCGAGAGTGACGTCGTGGTCACCACATCCACCGGAGCCGGATCCGACACCGTCACCGTCTGAGCCGACGCCGACGAGCTCACAAACCCTGCACCAGCTGTGAAGTCAGCCGTAACACTCTGAGCACCAGCAGCATCGAACGAATGGCTCAGTGTCGCAACACCCGCGGAGACTGTCACCGGCGAGCCGATCGCCGCACCGTTCGACTTGAACTGCACCGAACCCACAGCATTGTTCGGAGCAACCGTCGCGGTCAGATCAACAGCCGTACCCGTGATGGCAGTCGCGGGAACCGACAACGACGTCGTCGTCTCCACATCCACCGGAGCCGGATCAGACACCGTCACCGTCTGAGCAGGCGCCGACGAACTCACAAACCCTGCACCAGCTGTGAAGTCAGCCGTAACACTCTGAGCACCAGCAGTATCGAACGTATGGCTCAATGTCGCAACACCGCCAGTCACCGTCACCGGTGAACCGATCGCAGTGCCATTCGACTTGAACTGCACCGAACCCACAGCGTTGTTCGGAGCAACCGTCGCCGTCAGATCAACAACCGTACCCGTGACCGTCGTAGCCGGAACTTGAAGCGTTGTAGTCGTACTCAGCGCTGAGCTCGAGATCTCGATGGTCTGAGCTTGCGCGGTCGAACCACCAAAACCTGCAGTACCTGAGTAGACCGCAGTGATCGAGTGTGATCCCGTCGTGGTGAACGTGTGATCCAGGGTCGCCGCTCCGCCAGTCACCGCGATGGGTCCGCCGATGTCGATGCCACCGTCCTTGAACTGGACCGTTCCGCCGTTAGCTGCCGGTGAGATGTTTGCGGTCAGCGCGACCGAGGTCTGCTCGACGGCACTACTCGGCACTGTCAACGACGCAGTCGTCTGTACAACGGCAGCGGCCACGCTCACTGTGCGTGCCGGTGACGTGGATGTCAGAAACTCGAGAACACCGTCGTACACAGCGGTGATGGAGTGATCTCCCGCCGCGGTGAATGTATGTGGCAGTGTGGCAACGCCATTGACGACGGCCACCGGGGCGCCGATGTCAGTCCCGCCATCCTTGAACTGAACGGTGCCGCCTGTCGGCGCCGGGGAGACCTGCGCAATCAAATCCGTCGATTGACCGATCGTTGCCGACGCGCCGGACGTCACTGCGGTCGTGGTCGCCACCTGCGAGACGATGTTGACGGTGGCCAATGCCTGACCACCCGCATTCAATCCCGCGCTGCGTGAGTCATGCGGAGAGCAGTTGTACCTCTCCCAGTATGCGACGGTGAAGACGTCCTTCTCGCGCTGCAAGAAGGTGAAGGCATTTTTCGGAGAATCAAAGGATCCCGAATTGCCATCCGTCACCCTTAACTTCGGCTGCACAGTGCTACCCGCACCACCCGCAATCACCGTCACATCGATCGCCGGCAACCGGAAAGTCTTTCCAGCCTCCGCGCCGATTCCGCCATCATCGTTCTTACTTGCACTCGGACCGTTTCCACCACCGCCATTGGAGTCAGCAGTCTGATTGTTCCCCGAAATACGCAAGTGAGTGCCCGCAGCATCCGGCGAACCACCGTCGTTGATTCGAATTACCGAGGGCGCCGCACCCGACAAATTCGACGACGTACCCGCCACTACCTGAGCATCGACCAACGACACCCCCGTAGGAATGTCGAAGTCGTACTTCATCCGTGTCCACCTGATCGCCGAACGCCCCGCATGACCACTCGTGGGAACAGTCATCGCACCTGGCTGGACTCGGTAGGTGAACGTCGACCCCGCCGCGACCTTCTCCGGAGCCGAGATGGTCACGCCCGTGGAGTGGAATTCGTCGGAGATGCTGCCCAAGCCAGGGTGCTCGTAACCATCGCAACCCAGTTTGAACCCGATCGAGTTCTCCACCGCGGGAGATGACGTCGGAGCTGCCGAAGCAACGCCACCTGCCACCAGCACGCCACCGACCAACGCCGCCACCACGACCGCGGAACTTCTTCTCACCAACACGAACTCTCCTCAGCTAGCAACAGACGTGGATCGGGAACCGCACGGAAGGAGGTCACTCGAACAGAGCGGAAATCGGAATGGAGCTGGACGCTCGTACAGTACCCGTCAAAAGTAGTACTTGTATCAGTTATTTCAGACAAATATTCACGAATTGCCAATAGTTCAGCTAACGACCGATCAGCGATTCCCGAAGAGCAATGCCCCCTTGCACCTATGGGTGCAAGGGGGCATCACATCATCGGAGAATCATGAACCGAACGGCAGCGACAGTGAACCGAGCGAACCGGAGCCACCACCCCCGTTACCGACGTTCACAACCGATGCAGTCGACGTGGAACCCGTGACGCCCTGGGCTCCGCTGTAGACCGCGGTGATCGAATGGTTGCCGGTCGTGGTGAAGGTGTGGCTCAGCACGGCCTGCCCACCGACAACATCAACGGCAGTTCCGATCGGAGTCGTTCCGTCGAAGAACTGGACGGTTCCCGACGTCGCGCCGGAAGAACTGACCACAGCCTTCAGCTGCACCGCCGTGCCGACCTTTGCCGAGGACGGAGCCGTCAACGACGTAGAGCTTTCGACATCCGACGGGGTCGGAACCGTGACATTGACGTCGACAGACTCCGCAGTGGACGACGTGAACACACCGGATCCACTGAATACAGCCGAGACTGCAAAGGTGCCTTCTGCTCCGAACACGTGCGGCAGCTTGGCAACTCCGCCAACAACCGCGACCGGGGCGCCCTGATCGACTCCACCGATCTTGAACTGAACCGTTCCGCCGGACGGCACCAGGGCGTCCGAGGGATCTTCGGACACTGTCGCGAAGAGATCAACAGGCAGTCCGACCTTGGCTTCACCCTGAACACTCAGCACCGTCTTTGTCGCCTTGTCGACCGGAGCCGGATCAGAGACCGTCACCGTCTGAGCAGGCGCCGACGAGCTGACAAAGCCAGCACCGGCGGTGAAGTCAGCGGTAACACTTTGAGCACCAGCAGCATCGAACGCATGACTCAATGTCGCAACACCGCCACTCACCGTGACCGGAGTGCCGATCGCAGTGCCGTTCGACTTGAACTGCACCGTACCGACAGCGTTGTTCGGAGCAACCGTCGCGGTCAGATCAACCGCCGTACCCGTGATTGCCGTAGCCGGAACCGAGAGCGCCGTCGTGGTCTCGACATCCACCGGAGCCGGATCAGAAACGGTCACCGTCTGAGCCGACGCCGAGGAACTCACAAACCCTGCACCAGCAGTGAAGTCAGCCGTAACACTCTGAGCACCAGCAACATCGAACGAATGCGAGAGCGTCGCAACACCACCAGTCACCGTGACCGGGGAACCGATTGCAGTGCCGTTCGACTTGAACTGCACCGTACCGACAGCAGTATTCGGAGCCACCGTCGCCGTCAGATCAACCGCCGTACCCGTGATGGCAGTCGCCGGAACCGAGAGCGACGTCGTCGTCACCACATCCACCGGAGCCGGATCAGAAACGGTCACCGTCTGAGCAGGCGCCGACGAACTCACAAACCCTGCACCAGCGGTGAAGTCAGCCGTAACACTCTGAGCGCCAGCAACATCGAACGAATGCGACAGCGTCGCGGTTCCACCGGAAACCGTGACCGGCGAACCGATCACCGTGCCGTTCGACTTGAACTGCACCGTACCGACAGCGTTGTTCGGAGCAACCGTCGCGGTCAGATCAACCGCAGTACCCGTGATCGCCGTCGCCGGAACCGACAACGACGTCGTCGTTTCCACATCCACCGGAGCCGGATCAGAAACGGTCACCGTCTGAGCCGATGCCGACGAACTCACAAACCCTGCACCAGCGGTGAACTCAGCCGTAACACTCTGTGCACCAGCAGTATCGAACGCGTGCGACAGCGTCGCGGTTCCACCGGAAACCGTGACCGGCGAACCGATCACCGTGCCGTTCGACTTGAACTGCACCGTACCGACAGCAGTATTCGGAGCCACGGTAGCGGTCAGATCAACCGCAGTACCCGTGATCGCCGTCGCCGGAACCGAGAGTGACGTCGTGGTCTCCACATCCACCGGAGCCGGATCAGAAACGGTCACCGTCTGAGCCGACGCCGACGAACTCACAAACCCTGCACCAGCAGTGAAGTCAGCCGTAACACTCTGCGCACCAGCAACATCGAACGCGTGCGACAGAGTCGCAACACCACCAGTCACCGTCACCGGAGAACCGATCGCAGTGCCGTTCGACTTGAACTGCACCGTACCGACAGCAGTATTCGGAGCAACCGTCGCCGTCAGATCAACCGCCGTACCCGTGACGGCAGTAGCCGGAACCGAGAGTGACGTCGTCGTCTCGACATCCACCGGAGCCGGATCAGAAACGGTCACCGTCTGAGCCGGCGCCGACGAACTCACAAACCCTGCACCAGCAGTGAAGTCAGCCGTAACACTCTGCGCACCAGCAACATCGAACGCGTGCGACAGAGTCGCAACACCACCAGTCACCGTCACCGGAGAACCGATCGCAGTGCCGTTCGACTTGAACTGCACCGTACCGACAGCAGTATTCGGAGCCACCGTCGCCGTCAGATCAACCGCCGTACCCGTGACGGCAGTAGCCGGAACCGAGAGTGACGTCGTGGTCTCGACATCCACCGGAGCCGAAGCAATGCTGATCGTCGCGAGTGGACCTGCACCAGCGTTGAGAGGCGTGGTGTCCTTGTTCTCGCGAGGCGAGCACCGGGTCGGAGCCCACTGTGTACCAAGGAAACTCGCCTTTGCGAGCTGAGTGCTGAAGTTTTCGCTGGCACCGAGGTTGCCGGCCGCACCCGCGGTCCTCACCTTCGGCTGGATCACTCCCGTCGCACCAGCGACCATTGTTACGTCGACTGCGGGAAGTCGGAACCAGGTGTCTCCGTTGCCGTTTGTCGAGCCATCGAGGTTCTTCTTGGACTTCGGTACTCGAATTCCACCCTCCGAGTTCGTGCTCGTCGTCGGACTGTTGCCGATCACCTGGTTGTTTCCTGACAACCGCAGGATCCCGCCGCTGCCGTCGACATTGCCAGAATCGTTGACTCTGAGAACATTCGGTGCGACATTGTCGAGTCCGATGGAGGTACCTGCGACGACGGTAGCGGAAACGTACGTCGCATTGCTCGGGATGGCATAGTCGATTTTCAGACGAGACAAGTTCGTAGTAGTCGCTCCGGAGTCCTTGTCCGGATATGACGTTCCGCTCGGCTGAATTCGGTAGGTGAAAGTCTCGCCGGGCTGGACAGAAGCCGGGGCGTCGACCGTGATGAGGTTGTCGGTGACCTTGTGGACGTCTCCGATAATCGATCCGGCAACGCACGCTGTTTTGAAACCGGTGGTCGAGATAGCAGCTGACGCGGGCGTGCCGACCAGCAGCATTCCGGCGACCATGGCGGTTCCGGTTATGGGCACGGCGAATCGCCGCAACTGAGAGATTTGGGGCATGGGCACTTCCTTCGGAAGGGCAAACATGAGCAGTGGATTCGGACAAAACGTGTGCGCGCCGTCACAACATAACGAAAAAACTAGTACGTGTACTACTTTTGGCAAGACACTTGTCCAATTCACCCCGGACTCACCCTCGTATCACCAGACGCGAGATGGAAAAGCAGGGTATGGAAACTCGATTGAACGCAAAACTATCGCCAAAGCGGCCCATCGACAACGCTTTTGGTGGTCACCGCGCCAATCGGCGGGAAAAATTTGATATTTCGTCAGTTCAGAAAAAGTTCCAAACCTACCAGTACGAAAGTACGAAAAGGGCCGCGACGGAGTCCGTCGCGGCCCTGATTGTGTTGGTTCAGCGTGTCAGCGAAGCACATCCGTGCCGACAAACGGCACCAATGCCTCGGGCACTCGCACCGAGCCGTCGGCCTGCTGATGGTTCTCGAGAATCGACACGATCCAGCGCGTCGTAGCCAAGGTGCCGTTGAGAGTGGCGGCCGTCTGCGGCTTGCCGTTCTCGTCGCGGTACCGAACTCCGAGGCGGCGGGCCTGGAACGTCGTGCAGTTGGACGTCGATGTCAGCTCGCGGTAGGTGCCCTGCGTCGGGACCCATGCCTCGCAGTCGAACTTACGCGCAGCCGAAGAACCGAGGTCTCCGCCGGCGACGTCGATCACGCGGTACGGAACGTCGATGGCCGCCAACATGTCTCGCTCCCACCCTAGGAGACGCTGGTGTTCGGCGTCGGCGTCCTCGGGACGGCAGTACGTGAACATCTCGACCTTGTCGAACTGATGGACACGGATGATGCCGCGGGTGTCCTTGCCGTAGCTTCCGGCCTCGCGGCGGAAGCACGAGGACCAACCGGCGTAGCGCTTCGGGCCTTCGTTCAGTTCGAGGATCTCGCCCGAGTGGTAGCCGGCCATGGGTACCTCGGAAGTTCCGACGAGGTACAGGTCGTCATCTTGCAAGTGGTAGATCTCGTCCGAGTGAGCACCGAGGAAGCCGGTACCCGCCATGATTTCCGGACGTACGAGCACCGGCGGAATCATCATCGTGAATCCGTTGGCGATCGCCTTCTGCGCAGCCAACTGCAGCAGTCCGAGCTGGAGCATGGCCCCGTAGCCGGTCATGAAGTAGAAGCGCGAACCCGAAACCTTGGCGCCGCGTTCCATGTCGATCAGGCCGAGCGACTCGCCCAGCTCGAGGTGATCCTTCGGCTCGAAGTCGAACTTCGGAATCTCACCGACGTGTTCGAGAACGATGTAGTCGTCCTCGCCGCCGGCCGGCGCACCTTCTTGTACGACGTTGGAAATCGCGCGGTGTGCGGCGTCGAGCGCGGCCTGCGCCTCGTGCTGCGCGGCCTCGGCTTCCTTGACCTTTGCCGCCAGTTCCTTGGAACCTTCGAGCAGTGCGGGACGCTCCTCCGGAGATGCCTGTCCGACCTTCTTGCCGAAGGCCTTCTGCTCTGCGCGGAGGTTGTCTCCGGTCAGAACGGCAGCGCGTCGGGACGCGTCGGCTTCGAGCAGAGCGTCGACCAGTCCTGGATCTTCTCCACGGGTGCGCTGCGACTCGCGGACGATTTCGGGGTTCTCACGGAGAAACTTGAGGTCAATCACGACTTCGAACTTTACCCACTCACTGCAGCTCTCCGAAGGTCACGTCCACGTCGGAGAGGGGGAGATCACGATTCGAGCAGACTCAGGTAGTCCTCGCGTCCGAACATCCGAGCCGCGTCGACCGCCGTCGGGTGTCCACCTTTCGGGTCGGCTCCCCCGCTCACCAGCGCTTTCACCACCGCATCCTCGCCCTTGAAGACCGCTCCGGCAAGGGGCGTCTGGTTCTTGTCGTTGGGCCGGTTGACGTCGGCGCCGCGCTCGATCAGGGCAACGACGGCGTCAGCGTGACCGTGGTACGCCGCCAACATGACGAGCGTGTCGCCACTCTCGTTGGTCAGATTGACGGGAACTCCGGCATCGACGTACGACGCCAGCCCGGCTGCATCACCGGTTCGTGCCATGTCGAAGAGCCGGCCCGCCAGCTCGACAGCCTCGGGATCGAGTGGGGTGTTTTCGCTCATGACTACAAAATACTCACAGACGCGATTGTGAGTTTTGTAGTGAAGGTTCGATATCGCCACGGCAACAGGCATGATGGAATCGATGTCCGAAGACAAGATCGAGAAGTCGCCAGATCCGGCAGATCCCCAGGGGACGCCGGCGAAGAAAACTGTCTCCGCGAGTCGCACCCGTCGGGTCCTGGCTGCTGTGGCGGTAGGTGCGGTGGTCGCCGCGATCGCAACGATCGCGATTTCCGGTGGATTGAACAAGGACGACTCGTCCTCGGTCAGTGTCAGTGGTGGCGGTCCCGCAGCGACGGGATCTACTCGCGACGACGCCTTCACCGCGGCTGCGGCCGGCGACTGCCTCAACTGGACGCCTGCGACCGAGTCGGGCGGGGACCGCACGGACATGTCGAAGGTTCAGTGCGGAACTGAACACCGCTTCGAGGTTGCCGGACCACTCGACCTCTCGGTGTTCCCCGGCGCCGAGTTCGGCCCCGGTTCCCGGTACCCGGGCGCCCTTCGATTCGCCGAACTACGCGACGAGCACTGCACACCCATCGTCATGTCCTACCTCGATTCGAAATTCGATCCCAAGGGCAAGTTCAGCGTCGGCTTGATGTTCCCGAGCGAATCGGGTTGGGCTTCGGGCGAGCGCGCACTGCGTTGCGGGTTGCAGTTCTCGACCACGACCGGCGAGCTACAACCGTTCGTTGGCCGCGTGGCGGACCAGGACCAGTCGAACGTGTGGGACGTCGGCACTTGCATCGGCATCAACCAGAACCTCCCGACCGATCCGGTCGATTGCGCGAAACCGCATGCATACGAGGTTATTTCGGTGATAGACCTCGGCACTCAATTCCCGGGCGCAATGCCGTCGGTCGAAGATCAGGACCGCTATCTCGAGGGCGTCTGCACTCAGGCGTCCAACGAGTACCTTGGTTCCGCAGACGCGCTTCGCGACAAGACGCTGACACTGTTCTGGGACAACATTTCACTGGAAAGCTGGTTGGCCGGCAGCCGCCGAGTCAATTGTTCGATCGGCAAAGAGGTCGAAACCGGCGGGTTTGCCGCGATCACCGGAAGCGCCAAGGGCGACATCCTGATCAACGGCGCCGCTCCGGTCCCGCCACCCGCTGCACCGGAAGGTCGGTCGTTGCCGACGCCGTTGCCCGGCGCAGCTCCGCCGTCGTAAGCCATGACGGTAACTATGACGCCCGACCGGTTCGAGGAACTGGTCGGCGAGGCGCTCGATCTGATTCCGCCCGAACTTGCCAAGGCAATCGACAATGTCGTGGTGCTTGTCGAAGCACGTGACGAGGAAGAACCGGGGCTGCTCGGTTTGTATCAGGGCGTCGCTCTGACCGAGCGGGATTCTCATTACGGTGGGTACCTGCCGGACACGGTCACTATTTTCCGCGATTCGATACTCGACATCTGCGCATCCGAGGACGAGGTTGTTCACGAGGTTGCCGTGACCGTCATCCACGAGATCGCGCACTATTTCGGCATCGAAGAAGACAGATTGCACGAACTCGGCTGGGGCTGAGGGCAAAGTCGTCCGATTTCGGGGGGAACCAAAAGCGGGCGGTAGGCATCAAAGTATGTGCGGGGGGATATCGACGGCTGTGCGCACGGCCTCCCGACCACTTATCCGCCCTGGTCAGGAAGGAGTTCGGCACTATGCACGTCGACCCTCAAGCCCTAGTTGCCGCCGCAATGGAACTCGAGTCTGCGGCGACGCGATTGCGCGGAATCGTCTCTACTGCGCAGCCGACGCTACGCGTTCTCCCAGCGGGATCCGAAGAAGTGTCCGGTAGCGCGGCAAATTACTTCAACACCATCTCGGGCAGCCTTGCCTCGTCCACCGATCGGGCAATCGAGGAGCTCATCGCGGCTGCGGCAGCTCTGCGCAAGAATGCAGCTGCCTACGAGCTCGAAGACCAGCTCACCAAGTCCAGCCTGGCAGCCGCACCGATCTGATCGACAGAAATCGAGCTCGGTAACTCGGCAACACAGTCACACTTCCTGGGGGGAAGAACAATGGTCGGCATCACCGGCGTCATCTGGTATCCACGGGGCGCAGCACCCAACTCCGCAGCACTGGTCGCCGGAGCCGGGCCGGTCCCTCTCGGCGTGGCGGCCGGGGCCTGGTCCACCGTGTCGTCCGGACTGACCGACACCGCTGCATCAATCTCTCGCGTGATGGCGGACCTTCGCACCGGGTGGTCCGGAGAAGCAGCGGATGCCGCATTGAGCAAGTTCGCGCCGTTTCAGGAATGGGCTGCTGCTGCCGCGTTGCTCGCGGGAGAAACTGCAGGTAAGGCCCATGTGCAGTCCGGTTCGTACACGGTTGCCACCCTCGCCATGCCGTCCCTGGCCGAGATTGCAGCAGTTCAAGCGGCCAAGGTCGCCGCGTATTCCATCGGCGGGGCGCTGGTAGGCGGAGCCGCTGCAGCCGAGGCTGCCGAAGAAGCTCTCAAAATTCGAGCGGCGGTGACAATGGAAACGTACGACGCCGCAACGGCCCATCTGGCCGTGCAGCAGAACTTCGACTCACCACCGTCCATCGCGGAACCCACAGCTGGGGCATCCGCTTCGGCCGAAAGCCCAGGCAGCGCCGCACGACAGTCCGTCGTGCAAGCGGCATCCACGCTCGCTGACGCAATCGCGGATCCCGTGCGCGCCGCCACCGCTGCTGTCGCATCCGTAGTTTCCAACCCGGTATTTGCCGCCGCTGCCTCACAGGCCGGTGCCATCTCCGGTGGAGTTGCCACCGCAGCCAGCGCCACCACCACCGCAGTCACAGGCGCCACCACTGCCGCATCAGCTCTCGCGACGGCAGGAGCAGGACTCACCGGACTGGGCGGCGCGGGACTCGGCGGCGCAAGACTCGGCGCTTCCACACCATCACTGTTCGGCACCCCGTCGGCAAGCCAGGCACCGGCACAGGTCAGCGCAGCATCCGCGACTACAGGAGTCGGAGCAATCGCGGGCTCGTCGTCGAGCAGCAGCAGCACCGGTCGGCACGCTCTTCCTGATCCCTCCACCGGCCAGAGCGCCACGCGCCAGAACCCCGTGACCTCGCCGGTTCAGGGCACCGCGGATACCGTCAAGGTGGATCCGGCCCGAACCGCAGGCGGATCTGCGCCGATCGCCGGCGGCCGTCATGCGGCCCAATCTGAAGACGAGACCGAGCACGACACACCCGATTACCTGAAGCACTTCGAGCACTTCGCCGACGGCCGAACAGTCATCCCGTCCGTGATCGGTGGCGCACTCGAAACTGCAGAGCATTGATGGTGGACCTCGGCACCTCACCTGAGGGGTGGAATTTACCTGTCGTCGCCCTGTCACAGGACGAAATCGACTATGTACGTGAGCGACTCGGACTCGATGCGCTTCCCGTGGTTCTCGGTGGCGCGACGGTTCACGGTAGTGCGAGCGCTCACCGTACGGCGATGCAGTCCGCGGCAGATTCACTCTCCGAGCGCGATCTCCTCCCCGGCGGGGAGATCCATCACGACCTCAGTGCCCGCCTGCGCGTCCTGACCCACCCCAAGTGGGAGTTGGCGCTGCGTCGGCATGTCGGCGGAAGCATTTCACGCCTCTGCGTCGCGCAGGGCGAATTCCTTTGTGTCGAAGCGACTTCAACTGATTCTTCGTTCGCATTGCGCAGCGTCACCGCCGAACCGACTGCACCCGTTGTCACCGCGCTCGGCAGCGCCGAAGCAATGCCGATTGCCGTGATCAACGCACCGACCGAGATGCTCAGCCTGGCATTCGGCGCCGGCCCGGATGCAGGCAGCGTAACCTCGGCCTTGATCAACGCCGGAATACCCGAAGACGACGCGCGCCAACTGGGTAGCGCAATCGTCACATGCACCGCCTTCGCCGAATTGGTCGGAATACCACACAGTTTGGGAGCGACGACGCTCATGACCGGCGCAGTGACTGTGTACGACACCTTGTCGGGTCGGCTGGTCGGTTCGACCACTCGGGCCGCCGACGGCACCGAATGGACGTCCATCAGTTCCGGAACATCCCATCGCCTCCGACAAGCCGTGAACGCTCTGGTAACTGAACTCGAGGAATCGGCGCCGGAGACTTCCGGGTAACCTCGGGGCGTCCCTTCAACGCCCGGAGCCTTACTTCAGCATGCAGTTCTCGCGTCAACCGTCGTCACCGGGCGAACAAGGCTCGGTCGCCACGATCGACCGGCCGAACGAAGAACGGGCAACAACACCGCACCGACAAGACCTGAACGGACTGCGTGGCCTCGCCATCGGTTTGGTGGTCGTGTTCCACGTGTGGTTCGGACGGGTATCGGGCGGGGTGGACGTCTTCCTGGTTCTGTCCGGATACTTCTTCGTCGGCTCACTGGTTCGACGCGCCGAAGCCGGGGGTTCACTCAACCCGGTCCCGGCACTGCGGCGGGTGTTTCTGCGGCTGTTCCCCCTGATCGCGGTGGTCAGCATTTTGACCGCACTGGGGACCGCGTTGCTGCTGCCACGCACACGCTGGGCCGATCTGGGCGATCAACTGATCGCGGTGCTCGGGTTCTTCCAGAACTGGCAGCTCGCCAGCACCGCAAGCGACTACCTGGCCGCCGACGGCTCGGTCACTCCCCTGCAGCACCTGTGGTCGATGGCCGTACAAGGTCAGTTCTATCTCCTGGCCATCGCACTGGTCTCCGTGATCGCTTATGTCGCTTCACGCGTGAATCCCAACTATTTCCGCCCGTCACTCGCGGTCACCCTTCTGGTTCTGACCGCAGGATCTTTTCTCTACGCACTCGCCAAATCTTCGCGTCACCAAGCCTGGGCGTACTACGACTCCGGCGCCAGGTTGTGGGAATTGGCCCTCGGTGGTCTGCTGGCCGTTCTGATGACCAGCACACGCAGTCGGCAGATCGCATCCCTGCCGTTCTCGGTCAGAGCAACGATCGGCTGGGCGGGGCTTTCGTCGATCCTGTTGTGCGGCATAGTGCTCGACGGCGCCCAGCAGTTCCCCGGCCCGTGGGCGCTGGTGCCGGTGCTGGCCACTTTTGCGCTGATCCTGTCCGGAGTCGGCGACGACACGCCTTGGACGTCGAAGACTCTTGCCCATCCGGCACTGACGTGGCTCGGCTCGTTCGCATTCGCGCTGTACCTGATTCACTGGCCGATTCTGGTGTTTGCACTCGTGATCACCGGACGCCCCGAAGCCGGCCTGCTCGGTGGGGCACTGATCATCGCCCTCTCCGTCGCGGGGGCGCTTGCACTCCGGCGCCTGATCGAGGTTCCGGTGGAACGTGGAGGCCGCTCGCGCCGGTACACCGTCCTGGCATGCGTCGTCACCGCTGCCGTGGTCCTCGCCGCTTCGGTCGCCTGGCAGTCGTACGCGAGCAGCCAGACGACGGGCCAGCGGGCAGTCGACACCCTCGACCTCCCGACCCATCCCGGCGCACTCGCGCTCACCGACGGTGCCGAAGTACCCAAGGCGTCGATGGTTCCCTCGATCTTCGATGCGCCACTGGACCTTCCGGCCAGTACGCTCGACGGCTGTATCGCCGATTTTCTCGAGCGGGACGTCGTCCACTGCACCTACGGCGACGCCGATGCAGACAGAACCATCGCGCTCGCGGGTGGTTCGCACTCCGAGCACTGGCTCACTGCGCTCGACGAACTCGGCAAGAGTCACGGGTTCCGCGTCGACACGTATCTGAAGATGGGCTGCCCGCTCACCATCGACTCCATGCAGACGTTGTCGGACAACGACTATCCGGATTGCGTCGACTGGTCGCGTGGAGTACTGACCGAGTTGGCCGACGCCTCACCCGATTTCGTGTTCACGACGGCAACCAGGCCGAGTTCCGACGGCCCTGGCGACGTGACGCCCGAGTCTTACGTACACGTGTGGGAGGAACTGGAGCGCGACGGTATCGACGTACTCGCCATCCGCGATACCCCCTGGCTGCACCACGACGGCGTCGCCTACCGCGCGATCGACTGTCTGGCGACAACCACGTCACCCGATCACTGCGCGATGCCACGGTCCGAAATGCTCAGCGACGTCAATCCGGCGCCGTCGGCAATCGGCGATCTGACCAACGTCCGTCTACTCGACCTCAGCGACGGCGTGTGCGGACCGGAGCTGTGCCGCGTCGTGGAGGGAAATGTGTTGGTGTATCACGATTCCCACCACCTGACAGCCAGCTACGTGAGCACTCTGTCCGCTGAACTCGGGCGCCAACTGAGCGTCCAGACCGGTTGGTGGTGAAGCCGGCCGTCAGCCCATCACGTCGTCGGCACCGGGGATGAGTCGATGCTCGAACGGCGGGTTGACGGTTCCCCAGCGCAGGCACTCCCAACCGCCGTCGACCGAAGGCAACAGTTCGACGGTCTCGGTGTTGGCCAAGTGGTTGTTGGCTGCGAACAGACCGGGGACACCGGCAAGCTGGGCTGCGACAAGACGGATCGCCGCACCATGACTGACCACGACGATGTCGCCGCCGTCTCGTGAGCCTTCGAGAAATTCTTCGCGCAACGCATTGACGACGGGGACGTACCGCTCCAGGACGTCGTATCCCGTTTCACCACCGGGGATGCGAGCGCCGAGGTTGCCGGTGTGCCAGTGATGGAACGTCTCCATGAACAGTCGGTGCGCGGCCTCGTCGGTACGATCTTCGAGGTCACCGGCCTGCACCTCGTGCAATCCGTCCCGCACATCCAGAGTGACACCGGCGGCCTGCTCCACGAAACCTGCGGTCTGCCGGGCACGCAAAGCCAACGACGATACGAGTGCCAGCGGAGGCGCCGAAGCCAGGCCGATGCCCAACGTCTCGGCCTGCGCCAACCCTTCCGGCGTGAGCTTTGCTCCGGGTAGTGCGGTGTCGAGACGTTTGGCGACATTCGCCTCCGTCTGACCGTGCCGAACGAGGATGAGCCTTCCGGTCATCGTTCTCCCCCTCCATGCTTGAGTTCGTCGATCCACCGAATCGCTTCTTCGTCCGAAGGAGGTTGTGGCCCGGTCGAATTCGCTGTCGCCCACGACCCCAGGAAGCGGACTCCGGATTTACGATGCAGCGCACGCATCGCCTCGGCCACCAGCGAGTCCTCGACGTGTCCGACGCAGTCCACGAAGAACCGGTACGTGCCCAATTCCGTTCGCATCGGCCGTGATTCGATCCGAGTCAGATCGATACCGCGAGCGGCGAATTCGGAGAGTGCACGCACCAGGGAGCCGGGCGCGTTGTCGAGGTGAAGCACCAGCGCGGTGCGATCGGCACCGGTCCGCGCCGGAACCGGGGCCGGCTTGGTGACCAACACGAAACGTGTGCGGGCGCCGCCTACATCGGCGACGTTGTCCGCCAGGCTCTCGAGTCCGAGCATCTGACCGGCCAAAGCCGTGGACACACCGGCGTCGACGGTTCCGGCCTGCACATCCAGGGCCGCACCGGCGTTGGACGAGGCCAACACCACCTCGGCCTGGGGCAGGTTCTCGGCGATCCATCCGCGGACCTGCGCGCCCGCATGCGGGTACGCGCCGATCGTTCGGACCTGATCGGCGGTGGTCCCGGCCCGAACCAGGATGGAGAAACTCACGTCCAGATCGGTTTCGGCGACGATCTGCAGCGGCGAACCGAGAGCGAGTGAATCGAGCGTCGGAGCTACGCCGCCTTCCACCGAGTTCTCGAAGGGAACCACGGCTCCGTCCACGGAACCGTCGCGAACCATGTCGAGAGTCGCCGGCGGACTGCCGGCCGGTACTCGCTCGACGGTTTCGCCGAACGCGCCCTCAGCCTCCAACTGGGCGAGAGCTATCTCCGTGAAGGTTCCCGACGGACCGAAATACGCGATTCTTGGCACGCCTAAAAGATTACGCACCGACCCACGCCGGTCACTGCAAACCCGCGGCACGCAAAGCCGTTTCCACTGCAGGCAGATCCGCGACCTCGATCGTGAGCAGCACCTCACGCATGGCCGACGCGGCTTCGGGGATCAGCGTGGCAAGTTTTTCCGGCTTCGGATCGACCATCGCGGCGCGCACGTCGTCGCCGCGCAGTGCAGCGACGGTGCCACACAGCAGGGCGATCACCTCGTCGCCGTCGGCCGCGCGGGCTACGAAACCGACGGACTCGTGCGCGAGTACCGCCAGGAAATCAGCCACTTCGGTGGGCGTAAGACCGGCGGCGAGTCCGGGGATCCGGCCACCTTCGCACAGACGCAGCGCCGCTTCGGCGGGTGTCAGATCCTCTTCGCCGCCGTCGACGTACACAGCGAGCGGAGCGGGCAGGCGCAGCGCGATCGCGTCGTCGATCTGGTCGGTGGTGACGTCGACGTCGAAACGGACGGCCTCGTACGACGCTTCCGTGTCCGCACGCAGTTCTTCCGGATCGATATCGAGACGGACGACAACCCGGCCTGCTGCTTCGCCACCGATCAGAACCGACGCCGGAACAACCGGGAGAAAGAGTGCTTCGAGGAGTCCGCGCGAGTTTCTCGGGGCGGGCAGCCCGAGTGAGAGAGGAATGGCCACAGACAAACCGTAACCCCGGCGCAGGCGGCGGATTCCACGCGAGTTGCGCAAAAGTCTTGCGATTCACACCGAATCGCCTTAGGTTAGGGTTACCTCATCATCCGATGGAGTTCGAGAGAACACCCGCCAAGGGGGCAGCATGGCAACGAAGACCAGCACCGGCCCGTCCACCGCCGAACGCGTCCGCAGCGCCTGTGTGCGCGCACAAGACGCAGTTCTCGCCATCGAAGGCAGCGATCCCACCGTCACGTCGGTGCATCACCTGCGTTCGAACGGTGACGTCGTCGTTGCAGTCCCACATGCCTCCGCAGCTGCGGCCCTGGCCTGGAACTCCGGCGGCGGCGGCCTGCCTGCCGTCCTCGAGATCACCGATCACGCACCACTGCGTCTGCGTGAGCCCGTGCGCTCCCTCGTGTGGCTTCGCGGCTCGTTACACGCCGTGCCCGACTACGAGGCACGCGTTCTCGCCGACGACGTCGCATCCGAACATCCCCACCCGGGGCTCCTCGACATCGGCCACACCTCGGTTCTCCTTCGCTTGAGCCTGGCCTCGGCTGTAGTCGCTGATTCAACGGGGGCAGAACCCGTCGCCGTGGACGAACTGCTGAACGCCAGCCCCGATCCCTTCTGGGAAATGGAGACCGCATGGCTGCAGCATCTCGACGAAGACCACCGCGACCTCGTGGACCTGCTCGTGCGCAAGCTTCCCCCGTACATGCGCACCGGACGCGTTCGCCCACTCGGCATCGACCGCTACGGACTTCGCCTGCGGGTCGAGGATCACACCGGTGACCGCGACGTGTGGATGCCGTTCGCCAACCCCGTCGACGACGCTCCCGCGCTGAGCCGCGCCATCCGCATGCTGGTCGGGTGCCCTTTCCTCAACGGCCTCCGATCGGGCGGCGCATCAAACGGCTAGCGTTGCGCGGGTGAATGCCCGCGAAACCGTCCGCACCTGGTTACGGCCGCCGACTCCCGTCCCGGCCGGCCCGGCCCTCGATCCGGCCGCCAGACGCGGAGTCTGGATCGAGATCACGATCGTTCTGCTGGTCACGTTCGGACTCAGCGGATTGTCCGGGATCCTCTCGCTCGCCGAATCCCTGGCGACGCCGGTTGCGCTCTCGGATCAGACGGTTGCACTCAACCCGTCGCGGGCCGCCATCGACTGGATCGACCTGGCACGCCAATTGCTGGGCGTCGCAAAGCTTCTCGCGTGGGCAGCGCTGGGACTCTATCTACTGTGGCGTTCGGGGATCGGTCCACGTGCTGCGGGACTGACCCCCAAGCCTCGATTCGGGCGCGACATAGCACCGGGATTCGGCCTCGCCGCTGTGATCGGTCTCCCCGGTCTGCTGTTCTATCTCGTGGCTCAGGCACTGAGCATCAACCTCACCGTCCAGGCCAGTGCGCTCGACGATCACTGGTGGCGGGTGCCGATCCTCGTACTGTCCGCGATCGCGAACTCCGGTGCCGAAGAGGTGCTGGTCGTCGCCTACCTGATCACTCGCCTCCGAACGCTGGGTTGGAGCGAGAACAAATCACTGCTCGCGTCGTCACTCCTGCGCGGCAGTTACCACCTCTATCAGGGGTTCGGTGGCGGCGTCGGAAACGTGATCATGGGGCTCGTGTTCGGCCGGTACTGGCAGCGCACCGGGAAACTCTGGCCGCTGGTCATCGCCCACGCTCTCATCGACATGGTGGCGTTCATCGGTTACGCCCTCCTGCGCGATCACGTCTCCTGGCTGCCGTGACCGGTACCGTGAACTGGTGACCGGCGACTCCGAATATCCTCAGCGCCCTCCGCGGCGCCAGCCGCCAGGGCCACCTCCGCGTGGACCGATGCCTCCGAGGCAGAACCCTCCACGCCAGAATCCACCCCGTCAGGGCCCACCCCCGCAGCGGCGTCCACCGATGCCGCCGGAAGGGCCGACGGTCATTCGCCGCGACGGACGCCCGCAGCAGCAGAATCCGGCCAATCAGGCCTGGTCACAGGTCCCACCACACGCGCCGCAGCAGCCCAGGCGTGAGGACTGGGCGCCGACCCAGCGCCCGCAACCGTTTCAGGACGACCCGCGCAGGCAGGGGCCGCCGCGTCAGGATCCGCAGCGCCAGGCGAAGTATGCGCCCGCACCGCCGCGCCGAACCCCGCCGAACGCCCCGCCGCGCCCTCCAGAACCTCCGAAGCAGCGCCGCCCCCGCAAGCGTCGTAGCTGGGGTAGACGTATCGGCATCACGTTGTTGGTCTTGCTGCTCGCGCTGGCCGGCGCGATCTACTACGTCGACAGTTCCCTCAATCGAATCGACGCGCTGCCCGACTACGCGGGACGCGTCGCCGATACTCCGGGCACGAACTGGCTGATCGTCGGCTCCGACAGTCGTGAGGGGCTCACCCCCGAGCAGGAGCAAGCCCTTGCGACGGGCGGTGACACCGGTCCCAAGCGCACTGACACGGTCATCTTGGTCCACGTCCCCAAAAGTGGGAAGACGACCATGGTCAGCATCCCTCGCGATTCGTACGTTCCGATTCCCGGCTACGGCTCCGACAAGATCAACGCCGCCTTCGCCTTCGGTGGCGCTCCATTGCTCGTGCAGACCGTCGAAGAGGCAACGGGGCTTCGCATCGACCACTACGCCGAGATCGGATTCAGCGGGTTCGCCGGCATCGTCGACGCCGTCGGTGGCGTCAACGTGTGCCTGGCACAGCCGATCGACGATCCGCTGGCCGGGATCAACCTCCCCGCCGGATGCCAGGACTTGAAGGGTTCGGATGCACTCGGGTTCGTGCGAACTCGCGCGACGGCGCTCGCCGACCTCGACCGCATGAACAACCAGCGCCAGTTCATGTCGGCGTTGCTGTCGAAGGCGACGAGTCCGACCACGTTCCTCAATCCGTTCCGGTTGTGGCCACTCGTCTCCGATACCGCCAAGTCTCTACAGGTCGACGAAGGCGATCACATCTGGAATCTGGCCTCACTCGCCTGGGCGCTTCGCGGCGGGATGACCACCACGACGGTTCCGGTCGCCGGTTTCGAGGACGTGGACGGGTCGGGCAACGTGTTGTTGTGGGACAAGGCGCGCGCTTCGCAGTTCTTCGACGCCCTGGCCAACGATCAGCAGATTCCACAGGATCTGATCACGACGGGGTAATCGCCCTGAGTTCCGGTAGTACCGCGGGAGGACAAGCCCGGCGAACAAATCGCTTTCCGGCAGGACGCGGAATCGGCGGCCGAAAAATACCGTGAAGGTATGAACACAACACACCGCCGATTCCGCACTCTCGCCGTCGTTGCCGCCGCCGTCGGAGCTGCTGCACTCGTGACGTCCTGCTCCGGAACCTTCGAGAAGTTCGACGACTCCAAGGCGTACAAGAAAACCGAAACCTTCTCTTTTGCACAAGCATCCAACGGAATCGACACACTGCCGAGTTGGGTTCCCGCCGGCGCAACGGGTATCGACGAGGTCATCCGCACCACCGGCAACGAACGCATCCTGCGAATGACTGCGAACATCGCGGAGATAGATCACAACAGCTGCATCGCACGACCCACCGTCGAAACTCGTCCCGCATCGTTGTCCGCACAGTGGTGGCCGACGGGGGTCGAGAAGGGCAGTTCTTTTCAGTGCGGCGATTGGTACGTCGGCGAAAAGGACTCGTTCGTCTACGGGTACCGACCGGAAACTGTGGGCTTCGTCATCGATCAGCTCGACAAGAAGTAGCTCCCTCTCAGCGGCGACGACCCAGTAACCTGTTGGGATGACACAGGCGAAGAACTCGAGCGAATTCACCACTCTGCTGCGTCAGCAGATCCGTAACGAGTTCACTGCATCGCAGCAGTACATCGCGGTAGCGGTGTACTTCGATGCACACGATCTTCCGCAGATGGCCGCGCGCTTCTACAGCCAGGCCACCGAGGAACGCGGTCACGCGATGATGATGATCCAGTACCTGCTCGACAACGACCTCGACGTGGACGTTCCGGGCATCGACGACGTCGTGACGAAGTTCGACAGTGTCCGGGCTCCGGTCGAGTTGGCACTCGAGCAGGAGAAGACGGTCACGGAGCAGATCACGCAGCTGGCACGCACCGCGCGCGATACCGGCGACTACCTGGGCGAGCAGTTCATGCAGTGGTTCCTCAAGGAACAGGTCGAGGAAGTGGCAAGCATGACAACACTTCTCACCATCGTCGACCGCGCCGGCGACAACCTGTTCCACCTCGAAACATTTGTCGCACGCGAGATGAACACCCCGGCCGCTGCCGACGCAATGGCTCCGACGCCCGCCGGCGGCGGCGTCTGAGGGCCACCGGCCTACCGAGTCTCAGGCCGCTCGGCGGCGTTCAGTGATCTGAGGAAATTGTTGTACGCCTCCAGATCACTGTCGCCGTCGATCTCGGCGCGGCGGTCCAGGTCGGCATTCATCCGTTTGTCGTCGCGGTTCCAGCGCATCGCGAAGATCACGACCACCACCAGCGCGACGGGCTCTCCGTACGACCACGCGAGGGCGCCCGCCAGCTGCTGATCCTGCATCACGTCCACGCCCCACTCCGGAGGCGGATCCACGAACGTGGTCAGCAGCGGCTTTGTCGCCATCATGAGTACGACGCCGATGAACACGTGCAGCGGCATCTCCACGAACAGGTCGAAACACCGGCCGAGGTAGCTCTGTCGCACCGGCAGTGGGCCGGTGGCGAGCACCGGCATGATGAAGAGCAGACCGCTGGCGAGAAAGAAGATCTCGAGAAAGACGTGTCCAGCCGGTAACGCCGAGACGGTGTCGAAGATCGGCGACAGGTAGATCCCGTAGTAGCTGAACAGAAATACCGGGATCGTGAACCCGGGGTGCAGCATCCACCGCGCCGGCGGGCTGCGCAATGCCGAGAGGGCAAGCGCGAGAATGCCTTTTCCTATTCCTCGGTGCGGCGTCGAACGTAGTAGCAGCAGTCCCGGCGAGCCCAGTACCCAGAGCGGCGGGATCGCCATCGAGAGCGTCAGGTGTTGGAACATCCAGACGCTGAAGAGTTCGTAGCCGTAGCTCTCGACCTTCAGTCCGGTCACCGCGATCAGCAGCAGGCACCCACCGAGGAAACACGCTGTCCGATGCCACGGCCATGGTCGCCCACTCGCGCGAACTCGCTGAGCGCCAGTCCAATACCAGAGTGCAAGAACAACTCCCAGGGCAGGAAGAAGCGGGAGGGATGAGGTATCCCACTCCAGCATCTGCCCGATCGACGGCGGCGGCGTGTCATTCACGAACGCTTCACCGGCGGGTCCTCCTTCGTCTCCATGCGGGTACCGTCGACTCTACACCTAACTACTATGTTGGATAGTATTTAGGAATTCGACGGAAGGTACAGGTGCACAGCAGTGTCCAGAAGCATGAAGATATCCGCCGCCCTGATCGCGGTGTTCGCGGTAGCACTGATCACGTTCATCACCGTCGATCCGATTCGGGCAGACAACGAGAACGCCGATCGGGCAGCACAATCCACCGCCGTCCTCACCGACGACGCGTACCGATTGACCTCGGCCGCCGACGGCAAGGTGAACCTGGTCGAGTTCCTCGACTTCGAATGCGAAGCCTGCCTCGCGCTGTACCCGACGATGGAGCGGATCAGAGCGGAGTACGAGGATCGAATCACGTTCGGCATCAGATACTTTCCGATTCCGAGTCACACCAACAGCACTCTCGCGGCGCAGGTCGTCGAATCCGCATCTCGCCAGGGCAAATTCGTCGAGATGTACAAGCGAATGTACGAGACGCAGTCGCAATGGGGTGAATCCGCCGAATCACAGGAGGCGCTGTTCCGTTCCTACGCACAAGATCTCGGACTTGACATGGCCCGATTCGAATCCGACCTCGGCAGCCGCGGCGTCCGCGAGCGGGTCGAGCGCGACTTCGAAGAAGGCCGACGCCTCGGCGTCCAAGGTACTCCGACGCTGTTCCTCAACGACGTGAAGCTGGACCAGATGCCGAGCTACGAGCAGTTGAAAGCCCAGATCGATTCGGCCTTGGGAGAATGATCAGGTCAGAACAGCGCAGATCCCCGCGGAGACGGCCACCGTCACGGCTGCGGCAACGGCCGTCGTGACAGCGGCCGGCACACAGGCCGCCACCGCGCAGGTCAGTCGCCGAGGCGACGCCACGTCGCCGTCGACCAGGGAACTCAATCGCACCGCGGTCGCGCTGCCGCGATCGCTCAAGCTCCAGTCCGGCTGAGGAAGCGGCGATTTCGACACCACGGCAAGGGCGGAACGCACCGCAGCCGGGCTGGTGACGCGAGCGGCGTGTCTGTCCGCCGACAGTTCGACGATCGCGCCGACGGCAGCGGGTGCCGCCGCGAACAACGGCACTCGCGGAAGAACAGCGGCCAAGACTTCGCACGCACCGACAATTCGGTGATGACCGCCGCTCAGGTGTGCACGCTCGTGCGCGAGGACAGCATCCCGCTCGCCTCCACTGAGAGCGGATGACAAGCCTTGCGTCGCAACAACAAATCCAGGCTTTCCGGCGACGCTGTACGCCATAGGCAGCGGATGATCCAGCCACAACACGTCGGACTCCGAGTTGTCGCGGCGCGCGACGATCGAGAGAACATCACGATGGAAATCTCGGACCCTCGCGTGCTCACGTGCCTGCTTGCGGCCGGCCAGCACGATCCGAACAGCGATCACACCCACCACAGCAACGGCTGTGCCGGTGATCAGTTCACCCACCCATGAACTCGTGCCGTGCGCGAAGGCGCTGAAACACCGAGCGATACCGTCGACCAGCCCCTCGACCGGCGCGTGGCTCGGCCACACCAGAACCAAGACCGCGGAGAGAGCGAGATACAGAGCCGACGCCATGCTGCCGAGCCACGCCGCGAGCAGCACCGCCGGTGACAACGCCGAGGAAACGGCTCGCAACACTCTCGGAACCAGGAATCCCACGAGCATCGCACCGAGAAACATCGGCAACGCCAATGTCATTGCACACCTTCCCCGGAAAGACCCCGGCGCAGGGCCTCGTTCTCGGCATCTGTCATGGTCTTGGCGAAGTGCAACAGCACGGCAGCGGAATCGGAACTGCTGTCCAACAATTCGCGCAGTGCTCTGGATGTGGCCTCTTCACGGCTGCGACTCGGCCGATAGAAGTAGGCGCGACTCTTCTTCTCACGACTCACCCAGCCCTTGTCGAAGAGATGCGTCACGACGGTCAGGATGGTGGTGTACGCAAGTTGTCGACGCTCACCCAGGGTCTCGACCAGATCCTTGACCGAGAGCGCGTCGTCGGACTGCCAGAGCACATCCATGACCTCGGCTTCGAGTCCGCCAAGCCCCTGCATTGCTCCTCCATCGCGTCGTGACAGAACTTCAGTCGCCCGTGGTCATCTCCCCGAACGACACGCCCCGGGAATTCAGGTACGCGAGCGGATCGGTCTTCTGTCCGTCAGGTTGCCACACCTCGTAGTGCAGGTGTGGTCCTGTCGATTGTCCACGATTGCCCACGGTCGCGATCAGCTCACCCGCCCGCACCTTCTGACCCGCAACCACGAGCGCCTCGTTGATGTGTCCGTAGACGCCGACGGTCCCGTCGTCCTGCTGGATGCGGACCCAGAGCCCGAATCCCGCGGCGGGACCGGATTCGAGCACAACACCGTCGGTCGCCGACACGATGGGCGTTCCGATCGCGTTCGCGATGTCGAGACCGTAGTGGGTGGTTCCCCACCGTGGACCGAAGTTGGACGTCATCGTCCCGCTGACGGGGGCCATCACCTGTGGCTTTTCGGCCTCGTACACCAGCGCCGCTCGCTCGGATTCGAGTTGTCGCGTCTTGCCGAGTTGTTCGGCTATTCCGGCAAGATCCGTCGACCGGACAAGGTCGAGGATCTCCGGCGCCGACACCGCAGATGCATCCTCGACTACGACCGACGGCGGCGACGCGTGCCCGATGGAAGTGCCGGACGCGAGGATTGCACCCGTCGCCACGGAAACCGCGGCCATGCGCCCGCCGGGTCTGATCGGCTCGGATTTTCGATGTCTTCCCACTTCTCGGTCCTCGCGTCGATGACAAATGAAGGTCTACGCCGCCACCTTACAACTATGTTGCATAGTTTTTAAGACATGCACTATTGCGCATATATGCATATGTGTCTAGGCTGGCGTCGACGAAAGGACCTTCGATGTCACACGGACACGGGCACGGAATCTCCCCCGCCGAGGCTGCGACCAGCAACAGCGGCAAGCATGTCAACAAACTGTGGATCGCCGCCGGCCTCGGGTTGGTGACCTTCGTGCTGCAGGTGACGGTCGGCCTCTTCACCTCGTCACTGGCCCTGCTCTCGGACTCGGCGCACGTGTTCACAGACATCTTCGGCATCTTCATGGCGCTCGCCGCGATCCTCGTCGCACAGCGTGCCGCCCGGCGCCCCGACCGTACTTTCGGCATGTACCGCACGGAAGTGTTTGCGGCACTGGCCAATGCGATCCTGCTCTTCGCAGTCGCCGGGTGGGTGCTTTACGAGGCCGCCAGCCGCTTCACGGATCCGCCCGAGGTTCCCGGCCTTCCCGTCGCGACAGTCGCCGTCGTCGGTCTGGCGATGAACGTCATCGCCTTCCTCATGCTGCGCAGCGGCGCGAAGGAAAGCATCAACATCCGCGGCGCCTACCTCGAAGTCATGGCGGACATGGTCGGGTCCATCGGCGTCCTGGTCAGCGGCTTGGTCACGCTTGCGTTCGGTTGGCGCTACGCCGACCCCGTCATCGGCGTCGCGATCGGCCTCTTCGTCTTGCCACGTGCCTTCAACCTGGGCCGCCACGCCGTTCGCATCCTCCTCCAGCAGGCTCCCGACCGCATCGACGTCACCTCGATCATCGAGAAGATCAACGCTCTGCCGGGAGTCGTCGACGCGCACGATCTGCACGTCTGGACACTCACCTCGGGGATGGAAGTTGCTTCCGTTCACGTCACCGCGGTCAGTGACGCCGATCCCACAACGGTGCTCGCAGCAACCCGAACCTTGCTTGCCGAGGTATTCGAACTGGGGCACGCCACCGTACAGGTGGAACTACAGGGAAGCGACGGTAAATGCGCGGAACTCGCCTGGTGAAATGGACATTCCTAAATGAAACATTCGAATTCACCGGGCTCGATAACCTCACCGAATTCGAAGAAAAATTAGGTCTTCTTTAGTTTGGGAACGCTTACCACAATAAGGTCATACTGGGATGACAGGGCCTCTGACCTGCACTATCTTGGAATTCATGACTTCTGGGGAGACTCACATGACCAAATTCCACGCACTACTCCGAGACCAGATTCGCAACGAGTTCAACGCTTCGCATCAGTACATCGCGACAGCGGTTTACTTCGACAATGCGGATCTGCCACAGCTGGCAAAGCACTTCTACAAGCAGGCTGTGGAAGAGCGTAACCACGCAATGATGATCGTTCAGTATTTCCTCGATCGCGACATCAATGTCGAACTCACCGGCGTCGACGCCGCGAAGGCCGACTTCAAGGATGCCCGCGAGCCCATCGCTCTCGCGCTGACGCAGGAGAAGACGGTCACCGAGCAGATCGTCCAGCTCGCGAGCACTGCCCGCGAAGAAGGCGACTACCTCGGCGAGCAGTTCATGCAGTGGTTCCTCAAGGAGCAGGTCGAGGAAGTTGCAAGCATGACAACACTTCTCACCATCGCGGACCGCGCAGGCGCCAACCTGTTCGACCTCGAAGACTTCGTGTCCCGCGAGATGAGCACCGTCGGTGACACCACCGGTGCACCGAGCGCAGCCGGCGGAACCATCTAGCCTGCAGCACTCACGGATTTTGCCCTCGAGCCGAACGGTTCGCTTCCTGCCAGCAGGATCGAACTGATCAGCTCGGGGGCATCTGTCATCGGTACGTGCCCAAGGCCGGGCAGAACCATCAACTTTGCCTGCGGGAACGGCTTTTTCACGCGCTGCGCCTGATACACGGGCAGGATGAGATCGCGTCGACCCCACGCAACCGTCACCGGCACAGTGGGATCCACGATGGGCGGCAGCACGAAGTCCATCTCGAGACCGAGATCGACGAGTTCGTTCGACACGAGCGAACGGCAGTCGGCCAACGCCGCTGCATAACCGACATGACTCGGATGAGCGAAGAACGCGGCGAGCGCCGGATAGCGAATCAGCTTGTACCGCAATGCGCGTGGCAATCCGTCACCCATGAGCTTGGCTGTGCCGCGCAGTGCACGGAACGTGTTGATCGCTCGCACCTGATCGAGGTGATTGACAAAGAACCCGGCCGGCGAAAGAGCTGTCGCCGACGCGACATCGCCGCGCGCTGCCAGCGAGAGGGCAATCCAGCCGCCGAGGGAGTTTCCCGCGACGTGGGCACGCTCCCCCGCCGGCGTCACTTCCTTGACGAACTCACTGACATCGTCGATCAGCTGTCCCATGACGTCCGGACCGAGTTCGGGCAGCAGCGACTCTCCGTGACCCGGCAGGTCGACGGTGACGACGCGGCGGTACGGCGTCAGCTGGTCCAAAAGCGAATCCCACGCCTGCCGTCGATGGACGATGCCATGGACGAGCACAAGCGTGGGACCACTACCGGAGATGTCATGCGACAAGGTCATGTCACCAACATTAACCGTAACTTCGCGTAACGCCTATAGTTCGGGCGAAAAAATCAGCGCAGCGTGACCTGACGACCACGAAGTCCGTCGCGCGAGCGAAGCTCGGCCGAGGTCAGCGGAGCATCGACGGCCAGAGCCTCGGCAAGACGCTCACCGAGCTCGACGGTTGCCGCTACCCACTCGTTTGCATGCTTTTCGCGGTCGAGGTCGAAGACGGGAACCAACAGGCCGTGGGTGCGGAACGAGCCTGCGTAGCGCGAGCCCTCACCCAGATGCAGTCCACCGGTCGCGTGCACGCGCGCCAGCGCGAGCATCAGGTCGTCTTCGCTCTCGGGACGAACCCAACACAGGTGCGCCTTCTCGCCGGCGTCGACCCACCACGCGGCAACGAGGCCGTCGCCTTCGAGGCGTGCAGAGGGCATGATCGCCGAGTTGGCGTGCTGCACGGTGGCGGCAACCTCGGGATCGGTTTCGACGCCCTCGGGGATCCACCAGTTGAAGTTCTGGTGCACGGTGATGTCGAGCAGGGCCGAGGGATCGACGACAGCGGTGACTGCGGGGGTCTCGGAATCGGGGTTCGCGGCAGAAAGCGCGTCGCCGGGGGCCGCGTCCTTGATCCAGTTCACCGAAGCGGCGAGGTCTGCGCCGAGGTCGGCCGAGTGCGCCTGAACCTGGACACCGACAAATCCAGTGGCCGTCTCGCCCTCGTCGCGGACGAGTGCGGCAACAGCGCCGGGGAGGACCGTTGCCAACGTGACGGGACGGTCGGAGCCGATGACCGGCAACGGAGCCGTGGCGGACGGAACGAATTCACGCAGCGCGACCAGATCGCACTCGGCGGCAAGGCCCTCGAACGGGCGGCTGACTACGCCGGCAGCGGCTTCACGCTCTGCTTGGCGTGCCGCCAGCTTCTCTGCGCGTGCGCTGCCCTGCTTCGGTCCACTGTTTCTTTTGCTCTTCTTGGCCACGAGGGCAAAATCTACACGCTGCCCAGCCATTGCTTCGTGCGCCCGGGATGGTTGGTGGCAACCCAACTGACCCCGAGCTCACGACACAGGTCCACATCCGCCTTGTCGTCGACGGTCCAGCAGTACGTCGCGCGACCCGCAGCGGCGGCCCGATCGACCAGATCGGGATGTTCGCGCAGCGCCTTGATCGACGGCCCGATCGCCGTAGCGCCCACAGCCGTCGACGCACCGCCACCGAGGTACCGCGACGCGTCACCGAGCAGGACCGTCGGCAGCAGCGGTGCCGAACGACGCACCCGCCAGACCGCACTCGCCGAGAAAGACATGACCACTGCCCGCGAGTGATCGGCCGACGGCGGCGACGCGATCCCGAAGCGGTGCAGTTCCGCCAGGAGTTTGGCTTCGACCAATCCGCCGAACCTCACGGGGTGCTTGGTCTCGATGAACAGCTTCACCGGGCGCGCAAAATCCAGAGCGAGGGTGATGAGATCGGAGAGAGTCAGCAGTTCGGCCGGTTCGCTCGTCGACCCGTAGTCCAGAGCGGTCAGCGAATCGAGCGTCATCTCGCTGACGATCCCCGTCCCGCTGGAGGTGCGGTCGACCTTGCGGTCGTGAACGCAGACCAGGTGTCCGTCGCGGGTGAGCCGGACGTCGCATTCGAGCCCGTCGGCACCCTCCTCGAGGGCCAGTTCGTAGGCGGCGAGGGTGTGCTCCGGCCGCGCAGCCGACGCACCTCGGTGCGCAACGACGAGTGGACCTCGACGATCTGGGCTCACAGGGCAGCGGTCTCCTTCTCGTCCAGCACCGTCTTCTCGTCCAGCACCGTCTTCTCTTCCAGCACCGAGCGCGGCACTGGCACCCACCGGGTTTCCGATTCCGGTTCACCGCGCCAGCTCTTGCGCTCGATCCGGCGGATCACGACGAGTGTCAACGCCGCGGTGACGGCAGCGATCAGTGCGATGAAAGCGTTCAGCAGAACCCCGTCGGCCATTGCCTGAATCCCCGGGCGTGATCGCCAGTACGCGTTGACCACCAGCAGCAGAGCGCTGAATGCCCAGAAGCCCCACCAGATCTTGACCAACAGGGTTCCGCGCGGATCGCGGCGGACCAACTCGAAGAGATAAACGGCCGGCATCACCAGGTTGAGGATCGGCACAGCGCAGCCGACGACAACTTCCGACGCTGTGCGTGGATCGGATTCCCGGGCACCTGCGAAGTGTTCACGACGCCGACGAAGCAGCCAGCACACAGCGGCGATTGCCGCGAAGACCGAGATCAGCAGTCCACCCAACTGAGTGAAGTACACGGCGGCGTCGGAGACCGTGAGCAGCGGCTGCGGGATCAGCCTGGTGCGGTTGCGGACCAGGATCGCGTATCTGCCCAGTTCGGCGAACACCGCCAGTCCGTAGAGGATCGTTGCGAGCGTCAGCAACGGCCCGACTCGGTCGGCCATCCGGTCCGCTCGCGAGGGCGGCACCGGTGAGGTGTCGACGACGTCCTGGAGTCCCCACTGCGGGACAGCGTCGTAGCGCGGAGTGGAGAAGCTACGACGCACTGGTGCGTCCCCCACGCCGCGGGGGTCGGACGGGGAGCGCGCGATCCAGCGGAAGCCACGGCGGTTGGGCGGTTGGTAGATCTCGGTGCGGGTGGGGATCAGCAGGACGCCGCTGCAGCGCGGGCACCACTGCGTCGGGCCGCCGACGACAGGCCAGCGTGCGGCGCACCGGGCGCAGACCTGAACGACACTCACAACTTCGATTCTGTCACGCCGTATCGGTAACGGCAGCAAATGGATTCACTCCCGATTTGTGATCGAACCTCCACCGCGTTCACCTGCATTGTTCGAATAATGTGACCTCCGCCACTTAAAAACTCGAGTTATCCACAGTTTCCACAGGTTCATCCACAGTTCTGGATGAATGAATCGGGCTTTATCCACAGGTCACGGGCAAGACCCTGAGAATTTGCTGACAGGTGTTAGCGAACGATGCACAGGCTCGAGGATGAATTTGACACCGCAGGTCAGTGAACTTTCGGGCGTCGACGTCATTTATCCCGGCAAAGTTCACAATCCATTCAGAAATTGCTCCCGAAAAGACAGAAAAGACCGGTATCCCCTTTTTATGAGAAGTCGGTTTTTGACACACCTGGAAGCATGACCGTCGATGACTTCTCCACAGCCCGAGCCAACTCTGACGTTCACCCCGAGACGGGTCACGCAGCTCGCGTTCGTGTTGATCGGATGTCAGCTCGTCATTCGCATCTGGGTTGCCGCGAGCAATTACTTCTACTGGGACGACCTCATCCTGATGGGCCGCGGAGGACGCTTCCCACTCTTCTCGAGCGAACTCCTGCTCTACGACCACGACGGTCACTTCATGCCCGCGGCCTTCTTCTTCACCGGGTTGATCGCCCGTTTCGCGCCGTACAACTGGGCGCTGTCGGCGGCACTGCTCGTCGTCGGTCAGGCCGCCGCGTCGTTGGCGCTTCTGCGCACTCTTCGGTTGGTCCTCGGCCGGCGACCGGCACTGTTGATTCCGTTGATCCTGTATCTGTTCGTCCCGCTGACACTTCCGGCGTTCTCGTGGTGGGCAGCCGCGCTCAATGCATTGCCGCTCCAGATCGCGCTGGCCTGGGCATGCGGCGACGCGATCAAGCTGTACCGCACCGGGCAGGTGCGCTACGTGTTCTCGGGCACCGCGGTTTTTGTCGTCTCCTTGCTGTTCTTCGAGAAAGCAGTGCTCGTTCCGTTCGTCGCACTCGCTTTTCTGGTGCTGTACTTGCGCACACAAGGTGAAGGAACGCCGATACGAAGTGCGGTCACGAAGTGCCGACTCCTGTGGACGGCCTCCGCCGCCGTGCTCGCGTTCTGGATTCCGGTGTATCTGACAACTGTCGAATCTCCGATCACCGGATACGGCCGTTCGATGTCCACCGAACTGCTGCATCACGGAACGTCTTTGGGGATGCTTCCCACTCTTCTCGGCGGCCCCTGGCGCTGGGAGCGGTGGATCCCCAGCCCCGCCTGGGCCGATCCGCCGACGCTTTTGGTGGTCGCAGCCTGGGCCGCGCTGCTGACGACGGCCGTGATGACAGTGCGTGCCCGACGCGGCGCTGCCTGGATCTGGGCTGCCGCGGCGCTGTACTTCCTGGCCTCCGTGGTGGCGATGACCGCTACCCGATCCGACGCCGACACCACGTACGAGTTGGCGCAGACCTTGCGTTACTTCACGGATTCGGCGACGGTGTTCGCCCTCGCCGCCGCTCTTATTCTCGCTGCGCCTCGGCGACGTCCGGCCCGTTTGCCCGTCGCAGTCGCCGCCGGCCTGTCAGTGCTCTTCGTGATCAGTTCGCTCGTCTCGACCGTCACGTTCGTCGACATCTGGCGCGAGAACCCGACCCGCGACTACCTCGCGAACGCGCGAATGTCGTTGTCACAGAATCAGGATGCTCCACTGCTCGAGCAACCCGTCGCGATCGAAGTGCTCCTTCCCGTCGCCTTTCCGAACAATTTGGCAAGCAACGTTCTCGCGCCGCTGCCTGATCGCCCCGAATTCTCTTCCAGCACTCCGATTCTGCGCACCATCGACGACAGCGGTCAGATCGTCGATGCCGAAGTGACCTGGACGAGAAGGATTCCCGAAGGAACGGCGCCGAACTGCGGCACCCGTGCCGAAGGCCCGACCGAGCTCCCCCTCGACGGTCCCCTGGCCGGCTGGGAATGGACGGTTCAGCTCAATTTCCTCGCGAGCACCGACGGAACGATCGATGTTGCGTTGGAGTCCGGTGACGCAGTATCGGTACCCGTGACCCAAGGTTTGCACTCGGCATTCGTGCGCCTGGTCGGCCACGGAAACAGTGTGAAGATCACGCCGACAACGCCGGGACTGACGCTGTGTTTCGGCGCCGGACAAGTCGGTGCCGTCGTCCCGACCTCCACAAAATAGTGGCAGAGTGGAAGTCATGGAGCTGCGTATATTCACCGAACCCCAGCAGGGCGCTACCTACGAACAACTACTGACTGTTGCCCAGACCGCCGAAAAACTCGGCTACGGCGCATTTTTCCGCTCGGACCACTATCTCGCCATGAATTCCGACGGCCTTCCCGGGCCTACCGACGCGTGGATCACGCTCGCCGGAATCGCCCGCGAAACATCCACCATCCGCCTCGGCACTCTGGTGACGTCGGCTACGTTCCGTCACGCCGGACCGCTGGCCATCTCGGTCGCACAGGTCGATCAGATGAGTGGTGGCCGCGTAGACCTCGGCATCGGTGCCGGCTGGTACGAGGAAGAGCACCAGGCGTACGGCATCCCGTTCCCGGCGCTCAAGGATCGCTTCGAACTGCTCGAGGAAACTCTCGACGTCGTGACCGGTCTGTGGCGTACGACGGTCGGCGACACGTTCGACTACGACGGTAAGCACGTGCAGATCAAGAACTCTCCCGCGCTTCCCAAACCGCACCAGGTCGACGGTCCGCCGATCCTGATCGGTGGCACGGGCAAGAAGAAGACTCCAGCGCTCGCCGCTCGGTTCGCAAACGAGTTCAACATCCCGTTCAAGTCCCTCGAGGAAACGAAGGACATCTTTGCGCGGGTTCGTCAGGCTTGCGTCGAGCACGAGCGCGATCCGAACGAATTGGTGTACTCCAACGCTCTCGTCCTGTGCTGCGGCCGCGACGAGGCGGAGATCAAGAAGCGCGCCGAGGCTATCGGACGCGACGTCGACGAGCTACGTGAGAACGGTCTGGCCGGAACACCTTCGGAGCTGGTCGACAAGATCGGCACTTTCGCCGACGCCGGTTCACAGCGCGTGTATCTGCAGACTCTCGATCTCGCCGATCTGGATCATCTCGAACTCGTCGCAAGCGAGGTCATGCCCCAACTGCAGTAAGGAATGGGCCGGGATCTACAGCGCGTTCGCGTCGAGGAACGCGCGTAGGTCTCGGTCCCACTGGGCCGAGCGGGAACGGTCGAGAAAGACGCGCACCAGCATGAAAGCGATGACCAGCAGCGACATCACGCTGAACCAGGTGAAAACCCCGGTCACCACGGCTGCGACGTCGGCAGCGCTCTGAGTGATCGGAGCTACGGTCTTGTCGCCCTGATCATTGACGTAGATGGGGACCTCGGTGCCGGCGGGCGTCGCCGAGTCGACAGTGACATCACCCGTGTGAACCTGGCCGTTCCAGTTCCACTGCGCGCTGGCCATTTCGGTGGTCGGCGCAATGTAATCGGCTGTCGAGGCGGTGGTCTGCGTCGAATCTGCTGTCGTCGTCGCCGAAATACTGTGTAATTCGGCGGATTGTTTGGCGATCAGTGCGTTCTGGCTCGAAGCAGTCGCAGCCCCTGCCCATACCGCGAGAGGCAGGAGAAGAATCGCGAAAATGATCAGACCGAAGGACATGAACCCTTCGATCCGATCACTGCGGCGAACCATCGGATCGTGGCCTACATGAATTGTGCGTCGGAGCAGCGACGCAGTTCCTCGCGTACTACCTGACATTGTGAGCTCAGTTCTCTCGACGACACACTCTTACATCGAGATTCCCTTTGTTTCCATCTAGTTGCAAGTGTTAACGAGCTGAATCACATGTGTCCTCCAACACCTGTCCAGTTATTCGCTCGGCGGAAGGATGTCCGTCTGCGCCGGAACCTGATCCTGACGGAGCAATCCGACCGGGCAACTGACGCCCGTGGCATGCACCGGGCAGTAACCGCCGGGATTCTTCGCCAGATACTGCTGGTGGTAATCCTCCGCGTAGAAGAAGTCGCGCAGCGGACCGATTTCGGTGGTGATCGCTCCATATCCGGCTTCGGCAAGCCGTTCACCGAAAGCGACGGCCGACGCATGAGCGATTTCTTCCTGCTCCGCGGACGTCGTGAAGATCGCCGAACGGTACTGCGAGCCCTGGTCGTTACCCTGACGCATCCCCTGCGTCGGATCGTGGTTCTCCCAGAAGTGCGCCAGGATCTGCTCGTAGGAGATCACTGCGGGATCGAAGACCACCAGCACGACTTCGGTGTGACCCGTACGTCCGGAGCACGTCTCTTCGTACGTCGGGTTGGGCGTGAAGCCGCCCGCATAACCCGCAGCGGTCGTGTACACGCCGGGAAGCTGCCAGAACTCCTTCTCGGCGCCCCAGAAACAACCCATCCCTACGACGACGGTCTGCAGTTCGGCCGGAAACGGCGGCGTCAACGGATGCCCGTTGACGTAGTGCGCGGTCGGAACCGGCATTTTCTGCTCTCGGCCCGGGAGTGCGTCCTCAGGCGCGATCAGCGTGGATTTTGCGGACGCTCGTCCCAGAATGTCGTCGTACCAGCTCATGCTTCGATGCTACGCGCGAGCGACTGTTTCGCCACGCCGTGATCGCGCGGGCGCCGGGCAACTCCACCCACCGGTAGCCGATTTCTGCTACCGCGGCCGTGGCCAGAAGGAAGAGTGCAAACGCCAGCGTCGGTCCGACGTACAAAACGGTGTTCTCGACGACGCGGTACAGGATCAGGGTGTGCACGAGATAGATGACGTAACTACGCGTCGAGAGCCACTTCACGACCGGCCAGCGCGTCGGGACGCCGTCGTAGCGGCCGATGAGAACTACCGCTGCAGCGACTACCGAAATGGTCCACAGATAGTGCTCACCGGCCCAGTAGACGCGGAACTGGGTCGCCACGATGATGACGTGCATCTGGACGAGGACGGCCGCGATCAGCCAGCGGCCGGGAGCGAGCTTCGCCCACGCGAGGTACATGATCTGGCCGAGGAAGACGGCCGGCAGCGTCGCGGCGATCTTGGACAGCATCGGCACGGTGTACGGCAGCGGCGCGTAGACGTTGTAGAGCAGCACCAGCGAGCACAGCGCACCACCGGCGAGCGGCATGACGATCGGTCGCAGCCGCAGTATCGGGCGAGCCGCGACACATGCGAGATAAAAGAGGAATTGAACGGTGAGTGTCCAGGTCACTCCCAGAACTGCTACCTCGGGCTTGAGAAAGAATCCGCCGAGAAAAAAGCTCATCAACGCTTCGGTATCGGAAATACCTTCCTGACCGCTGAACATTCCGTTGATTCCGAGGCGGACCAGAAGAATGGCAATCGCGGTCGCCACCCAGAATGCGGGCAGCAGTCGACTGAATCGGTTGGTCAAGAACTTTCCGGGGCCGTCGCGAATCGCGGATCGCGTCACCAGAGCACCGGTAAGCATCATGAATACTGCGACGCCGACAAAAGAGAGGTGCTGGTTGAGTTCGGCAGGCTCGATCAAAACGCCGTAGACGACGTCGATCACCCACCAACCCGAGCCGAGATCGTCGATGACGTAGAAAGAGATGTGGGAGTAGATCACGGCGGCAACCGCCAGGGCTCGCAGCAGGTCAGCGCCCGGAAGATTCACCCGAGGCGCGGCCGCCTCTGGTGATTCCGGGAGGAAAACTGGTGCGGGCATCGCGCAAGTTTAAGGTTCCGTTCACCTTTACGACGAATTTGCGCATATTAGCTTACCCTTAGATCGGGGCAAGTTCGGTTTCCCAAACTTTATTCTTTGGTGATTACTACCTGAGCCGGACTGTTGCGGACGGTGTACGAATGTTATTGGGTGGAAACCCGAAGAATGATTTGCACATACGCGAGTGACGTCACGCCGTGACCGGTGATCGACGCACTCTAAAGCACCAGGGCTCACCAGCCCGCAAAGAAGGGACCCTCGTGTCTGTTTACACGCTGCCGGAACTCCCCTACGACTACGCAGCCCTCGAGCCGCACATCTCGGGCAAGATCATGGAGCTGCATCACGACAAGCACCACGCGGCTTACGTTGCCGGTGCCAACGCTGCACTCGAGAAGCTGGCCGAGGCTCGTGAGAACGACACCATCGCAGCGCAGGCCAACCTGCTCGAGAAGAACCTGGCGTTCCACCTCGGTGGCCACACCAACCACACCGTTTTCTGGAACAACCTCAGCGCTGACGGTGGCGACAAGCCCGAAGGTGAACTCGCCGCAGCGATCGACGACAACTTCGGTTCGTTCGATCTCTTCCGCGCTCACTTCTCCGCGAACGCCAACGCCATCCAGGGCTCCGGCTGGTCCATCCTCGCGTGGGACTCGATCGGACAGCGTCTGATCATCGTCCAGCTCTACGATCAGCAGGGCAACATCTCCATCGGCCTCACGCCGCTGCTGCTCCTCGACATGTGGGAGCACGCTTTCTACCTCGACTACCAGAACGTCAAGGGCGACTACGTCAAGGCATTCTGGAACATCGTCAACTGGAACGACGTTTCGGCTCGCTTCGACCGTGCACGTACCCAGACCGCAGGTCTGATCGTCTAGTCACGCTCTTCTTGCGAACGGCGGCGCCTCACCAGGGGCGCCGCCGTTCGTGTCAGCAGAGCACCACCGAGCAGGACCGTCGTGGCTCCGAAGACCAATGCCAGTGTGCGAGTTCCGGAGTCACCGCTGCCCGCGGTGGTCTGATTCACGGCCACCGGATCCGACAGCACCGAGGTCAGCTGAACCTGCTGCGGGGTGGTCATCGCGGGAATACCGGATTTTGCGCCGTCGAGGCCCGTGACCAGTGACTTGGCGATTCCTTGCAGCGTCGTGAATCCCTGGGTGATCTGATCGGTCACGTCACCGAGCATCTGCGGCGCCTGATCAGCGATGGGAATGAGGCCGTCGTTCAATTGTCCGGCAGCACTGCTCAGTTGATCGCTCGCGCCTTGCAGCTGCCCGACAGCGGTGCGGACTAGATCACCGAGCTCCGTATCGGGCCCGACCGAGCCACCCAACAGCGCCGGAACGGTGCCCAGTTGCGCATTCAGCGCACCGAGATCCGAACTCACACCGGCCAGTTGCGTTGTCACGTCAGGCGGGATCGGAAGGCCGTTCAGCGCAGTCTGCAGCGTGTCGATTCGTGTCTTCAGTTCCGCGGTCGAGGACGACGCCTCCCCAAGCGTCAGGCCCAGTGAGTCCGCGCGCGTGGCCAGCTCTTCCGCCGACCCCGACGCCTGATCGACAACACCGGACACCTGATCCGCGACGCTCATCAGCTCCAACGCCCCGGACCGTGCGGTCTCGAGGTACGGCAGCAGAGTGCCTGCGCCTGCTTTCACCTGATCGATGGACTTTCCGGCCTCGTTGGTTCCGGCGACCAGAATCTGTGCGGTGGTGAGGTTTTGATCGATCGAGCGTCTGGCGGCCGACGTCTGAGCCAGCAGGCCCTTGATGCCGTCCGCGCCGACCTGCGCCGACACGGCCCGAGTCAACTCGGCCGACTTCTCCGAATCCGAGCCCTTCACCTCGAGGTCGACGCTCGCCTGCCGTGGATCCATGCCGAACATCGACGCGACGGTTTCGCTGAAGTCCTCCGGCACGGTCAACGTCGCGAAGTAGTTCCCGCCGGGGTTGTCGACCACCTGGAAGTCGAAGTCTTCGTTCTTGCCCAACGTGTCCACCAGCGTGTCGCCGGCCCGAAGTTCCTTGCCGTCGAGCGTGGTTCCCGCGTCGGCGTTCACGATCGCGACGGTGTTCGAGGTGTCGGCACCGCCCGCGAAGATCACGAACCCGATCCCCGCCACCGCAGCCGCGACGATCGCGGCCACACCACCGACTGCCAGCCGTCGACCGAGTCGTGACGGCCGGCGATGGGAGTTTTCTGTGGTGTTCTCGGCGCTCATGGGCGAGACGATAAAGCAACAACTTGTAGAAACACTGAGAGCCCTAGCCTGCGGGCGTCGCCGGCTTCTCAGACTCCTCGGGTTCCTCCTTCGGCATGTCCCGAGGGCCACTGATCAGGATGTCGGCCCAGCGCGTGGCTGGGTCGATGTCGAGCAGGACGGCCTTCACCAACAACGAGAGCGGGATCGCCAGCAGCGCTCCGAGCGCCCCGAGAACCCACGACCAGAAGACAAGTGAGAGGAACGTCATCGTCACCGACAGTCCGACGGCGTCGCCGACGAACTTGGGTTGGATGATGGACTGGATCACGAAGTTGATGACGGAGTAGACGACGATCACCCACAGCATCAGCCACGGCCCGCCCTGCAACAGTCCCAGGAGCGCCGGTGGAATCACGCCGATGACGAACCCGATGTTGGGGATGTAGTTGGTGATGAAGGACAGCAACGCCCACAGGACGGGCAGCTGAATGCCCATGAGCCACAGCGCGCCACCGTCGAGTACCGCCACGATGAGGCCGAAGACCGTCGAGACCACCAGGTATTTGCGAGTTCCGGCGGCAAAGGTGGAGAGCGCGTAGGAGATTTCGGGACGTTGCTCGGACAGCACATGCAACCGCGAGCGGATGCTCATGCCGTCGAAGGCCATGAACAGCAACAACGCGAGAATGAACACCAGATCCGACAGGATGCCGAGCAGGCCCTCCAGCCCGCTTTCGAGTACGCCCACAACCTTCGTGAGATCGACACTGCTGAGCGTGCTTTGGATCTGTTCGGTACTCACTCCGAAGTCGGCCAACTTGTCGCGGCCCTCGTTGAGGAGGTTGGTCATCTCCTCGGAGTACTGCGGCAGGATCGTCGCCAACTGAGCCGTCGACACGATCAACGACGCCGCCAACCCGAGCAGGATCAAGTACACGGTGACCAGTGAGCCGAGCATCCCGACCCACTTGGGCCACCCTCGGCGCTGTGACCAATCCTGAATGGGCTGAACGGCAATCGTCAGCACCAGGGCCAGGAATACCGGTCCGAGGATGCCGCCGAACACCTTCATTCCGCCGACGGCGACCACGGTGGCGGCAATACCGAGCAGGACGATCAAACCGCGCGGGATCGACCAGTTCTCGCTACCGGACAGCGTGGGGATCGGAGTGGGAGCCTCGACGGCCGGCTTTCCCTTCTTAGAGAACACCGGCTTAGAGAACACCGGCTTCCTTTGCCCGGCTCCTGATCTGGAATGCTCCCACGATCATGAAGAGGCCGAACAGGATTGCGTACCAACCCAACAACCAGATGAGGCTGATGATGCCTTCGCCGGGCGCGATGAGAAGAATGATGCCGAAGATGACAGCAAGCACCGATGCGGCGAGCAACCATCCCCAACTGGATCCGGGCAGCGCCTTCATCTTGAAGGCGCCGACAATTCCGAAGATTCCGAACATGATGGCGTAGAAGGCAATTATGTACAGCAGCACCAGCGCAGTGATGCCCGGCCAGACCAGCGCGACGATGCCGGCTCCGACCGAGACGACGCCCGTGAACACCCACCAACCCCACGAGCTCAGATGCTCGCGGTCCCGGATGGCGCGAACTATCGTGATCAAACCGTCGGCGATGGAGTAGATACCGAACAGGAAAACCAAGGCCACCACGGTAATTCCCGGCCACACGAGCGCGATGATTCCGAAGATCACGCCGAAGATTCCGCGGATCAGGATCATCCACCAGATCTCTTTGCCGTACTGCACGAACGGATTCTGCGTGACCATCAGTAGCCTCCGAAACAAGCGGGTGTCTCTGACCGATTCAACAGCTCTTCAAACAGGGCAATACCGACAGATCGTATGACTCTTGTGACCTTTCCGCCCATCGAAACGCGCGGCTGATACCGAGTTGTGCTCTTCGGGTACGAAGCGAGGGGACTTTCAGCCTGCTTCTCGAATACTTGCTTCTCGAATACCGGGCGCAGTCCACGATCCCGACAGCACTGCCGCCTTCGGCCAGTACAGGCGCAGAAAGACGTTGAAGTCGCCGGACGGAGCCGGCAGCCAGTTCCGCTCCTTCTCACCACCAGGGGATTCGTGCTGGAGATAGATGTCAAGGGAACCGTCGTCGGCAAACACCAGATCGCTTCGATCGCCAATCGCGTATCGGTCGATCGGGTTGTCCACGAAGAACTGCCGCTCGTTCATCATCGTGAGCGACCAGAAGCCCTCGACCGGTGGCAGCTCGTCCTTCTCGAAGTGCAGGACGTACTTCTTCGCCCCGGTCAGCGGCTTCCCGTCGACGTCCGTCGTGGCATGCGGGTACACGGCATCAGCGTCGAGATTGGCCCCGAAACCGAGCCAGACGATCAGAGCCCGCTGAGCGTAATGGGTTCCGTAGTGCCCCAAGCCGCGGTGCATCGTCCAGCCGTTCTTCGGACTGCCCTCGGCCTCTTCGGCGATCTCGCTCAGCACGTCCATACCGGTTCGCGCAGCTCTATCGAGGGCATCACGTACCTCCTGCGGACGCGACCTCCAGGGCAAGGAGGAGCCGATTCCTATGTCGGACAGTTGTTTCATCATCTCGGTGTCCTCCGGACGCGGAGGATTGTCGTCGAGAAGTGCGTCGAGTCTGGTGAAGAATGCCTCGCCGTCCATGGCGGCCACCTGGTCCACCGGCGGCGTCCGCGTGTCGACGGCAGGGTTCACCGGCATTTCACCAGGCGTGTAGTCCTGCGGGTCACCCGTCCACTCCGACAGAGGAGTGAGTCGCGTCCGGTCCTGCAGGCTGTGCACTTCTGCCAGGTCTGTTCCCCCCGACGTCGCGTAGCGGGCGACTATCCAGTTCATCGCCGTCGGAGACCGCAGCAGCGTCAAACCCTTGGGCACGTTGCCTTTCCAATTCGGCCCGGCCACCAGGTACGGTCCCCCGGTCCGCCCGACTGTCCGAGATCCCGGAACCGTGAACACGTCGCTCCACGCGTCGAGGATGGGGACCAGCCAGTACCGCGTGCCGAAGTCCGGCAGTGCGAGCACCTGCGGTTCCGTCGAGACGTCCAGCCACCCCGACGAGTAGAGAGTGTCCGCGTTGGGTGAGACGACATCGGTGAAGGTCGCATCCGGCGTCGTACGCGCGTATGCGAACTGGTTGAGCGGGGCTTTCATCGCCACCGGCGAAGGCACCGCCGTCATGACATCCCGCGATACCGCAGCAATCAACAGGGGATATCCGAAGATCCACGCCTGCGTTGCCAGGTCTTCCAGCCGAGAACGGTTCTTCGACAGAGTCATGTCTGCGCATACCACCGCCCTCACCAGCGCAAACCTGGCTGGCACTCTCCCTCTCTTGTGTGCCAGTACCGAATGGGTGCATATTTCGATTACCCAACGAGGTGTGCCGGACCGACGCATGCGCGTCTGCCCGAGATTTGCCCCAGCACCGAGGGAGGAACAGAAATGAACAGAAACGAAGCAATAGGCATTTCTCCGTTCCAAGCCGCTGGGTCTTTGCAGGGGTTCGTCATTTCCGGTCGTTGGCCGGACACCACCCAGGAGTGGGCGCAGCTTCTCGCATTGGCTGTCCGCGTGGCCTCGATGCCAGGTTTGTTGCCGACCACGACGGTCTTCGGGGTCCGTGAAGACGTTCCCGAAGATCCGCAGCCGGGCACCGTCGGTCTGGTGGTTGCCGAAGGTCCGGTACTCGGCGATTTCGCCTTGACACCCGGCCGTTTCTCCGACCATCAGCCACCGGCGCTGATCATGCTGCACCCACCGTCGGAAACCACGCCCAGCCTGCCGGAATGCGAGGGCAGCGCGTCGGGGTGCGTACTGCTGCCAGGCCTTCCCTATCTGGGTTTGGAGCATCGTGCGGCGTGGGTCGAGGCTGAGCCGGACGGCACAGTCGTCTCCATGATCAGTCGTGTCGGCATCGATCCGATCAGCGATCCCGACACCGCTGTTTTGGCCATGCTCCTCGCCTCGTGACGGCCCCGGTAAGCGATAAGTTCGGACTCCCAAACTTGCTGTGCGCTTTGCCAATTCGTTTCAGGCGCGCTAACGTGGGCAGCAACGAAGGGGAGTAGCCCCCAATCGCCCGTGTCGACATACTGGTTCGACGCGCTCCGCCTGGTGCGGATCGCGAAGCACCCGGCCTGGCGAACCGAAGGTCCTGTGGCCTCGGTGGGCGAGACCTTCGGCCGGACAAGCGCACCCACTGCGCCTGCCCAGGCCGGAGGCTCGCATTTTTCCTCCGACCTACACCGACCGGAGGAGTAAATCTTGCTTGCCGCAATACTTTTGAGTTTCGGCGTCATTTTTGTCGCAGAACTCGGTGACAAGTCCCAACTGATGGCAATGACGTTTGCCTTGCGCTATCGCTGGTGGGTCGTCCTCGGCGGAATCACCGTCGCCACCACCCTTGTTCACCTCGTCTCGGTCGCCGTCGGCCACTACCTGGGCGTCGCCCTCCCCACCGCGGCGATTTCCATCGTCGGCGGTATCGCTTTCCTGATCTTCGGCCTCTGGACCTTGCGCGGTGACGATCTCACCGACGACGAGCAGAACAAGGCCGGTCGCGTCACGCGATCCGCCTTCATCGCCGTCGCCTCGGCCTTCTTCCTGGCAGAACTCGGCGACAAGACCATGCTCGCCACCATCACCCTTGCGACTGACAACGACTGGATCGGCGTCTGGATCGGGTCGACGGTAGGCATGGTGGCGGCCGACGCTCTCGCCATCATCGTCGGCTCGGTGCTGGGCAAGCACCTTCCGGACGGATTCATCAAGATCGGCGCCGCGGTGCTGTTCTTCGTCTTCGGTGTCTGGCTGCTGCTCGAGGGCATCTTCCCGGACTCGTCGGCCGGCATCATCGGCGGTGGCGTTGTCCTGGCAGTGTCCGTACTGGGTGCGCTGGCACGGATGATCTGGAAGCGCTCCCGTGCGACCGACTCCGCTACACACCTCGTCGACGACAATCGGACGCCGATCGACTGACGCTCAACGAATAACGTCGCCGGCACCCCAAATTGCGACCGGGACATGACCTTCCGCCACTCCGCTCGGTCCGAGTAGCTGCCCGAACCGCTTCATCGGGTACAGCGAGACACGTCGATCGAGGATCCGCACACTACCGATTCGGCGGAGTCGATCCTCGACGACAAGACTCTGCGCGAGGCCGCTCAGCCACACGCTGATCAACATGTTCGCTGTTCCGGTAGTCGCCACCAACAATCTGATCTCCGGCCAACTCGACACAAGATTGCCGAGTTCGTCGGTGGAACCGTCCACAGCGACATCGAAGATCACTTCGAACGGTGAACCGACAGCCTGTTGCGAGACATCGCAGCGGAAAATCAACTGTTGCGACGCAGTCAGTTGGGCCAAGCGCCGTCGAATCGCAGTCTCGTTCGTTCCACAAATCGCGGCGAGGCGCGCGTAGCTGGCACGTCCGTCACGGCCGAGCGCCTCCAACAGGGCACCGTCGGACTCGCGGAACTCTGTCGGATCTGCCGGCACCGCAGCGCCCTTTGTCGATGCCGTTGCCAGCCGAGCCCGACCCGCTTGCCCCAGAGCGCCCGGCTCCCAGCTGAACCCGTCCCGGTACACCTTCACCCCGACCCGGCTTCTGATCGACAGAATTCCAGGATCGGCGGCAAGGTGCTCACACACCAAGGCGTCCAAACTCTTGTGGTCGGCGGCCACGACTCCGACGAAGTACTCGTACTCGCCTTCCGTCCTGGCCAACAGATAGGCACAGGAGAGTTGACGTAACAGCTCCCCCACGTCGGCAACGGAATCCTGTGTGGTCCTGATCAGGAGATAGCCGAATATGTGGGTTCGACCGATTGCGACCGCGTTGACCCACGAATGACCGTTCGAGACGAGGCGACGCCACCGGCGGGCGATCGTCGTCGAATCCATGTCGAGCACTGACGACAACTGCGTCCACGACGCGCGGGGGTTGAGCTGAAGTGCATTGATGATCTCCAGATCAGATTCCGCGATCACGAATGTGTCGGATTCCGGCTTCATCAGGCCAGTATTGCCGGATTACTGCATTCTGGTCGGTGATCCCTGCCTGTTTGCCAAAGATGTGTGAATCACTTCACAGGTTCACCACTTGGAGGCCCAGTGCTTCGCTCCACCAAAGTCACGGTCGCGTTGCTGTTCGTCGCGTACGCGATCGACTACATAGATCGGCTGGCGATCAACCTCGCTCTCCCCTTGCTCGGTGAGGAGTTCGATCTCGACTACTCCCAGCGCGGATTGATCATCTCCACGTTCTTCATTGCATACACGCTGGCCCAACTGCCTGGTGGACTGCTCGCCGATCGATACGGCGCAGTCCGGATGGCTCTGATCGGATTGGTGGCGTGGAGTGTCTTCACCGGCCTCACTGCCCTTGCCTGGTCGTTCGGGACGCTTCTGGTTGTTCGCTTTCTCTTCGGTCTCGCGCAGGGCGTGTTTCCGGCAGCTGCAGTAAAGCTCGTTGCCGAGCGGAGCATCCCGGAGCAACGTGCCACTGCCACAGGATGGATGAACAGTTCCAACGCCGTCGGTACGCTTCTCGCCATCGTTGTTGCGGCAGCTCTTCTCCCGTTGATCGGCTGGCGTGGAATGTTTCTGGCCGTCGCGGCGCTCGGCGTACTCTCGCTCGTCAGCATCAAGTTGTGGCTCCCGCCGGCACTTCCGGCGGAGAACGACCACGGTCCGGATTCCTCCTGGGACAACATGCGCACCGTACTTCGCTCCCGCGCGATGTGGCTCTTCGCCTTGATGTTCTTCGGATACGACTTCGTGATCTGGGGGATGTCGTCGTGGGTTCCGTCCTACCTCCATGACGAACGTGGAATCGCCCTCTCGAGTGCAAGCCTCCTTCTGATTCCGGCTACCGTGGTGGCCGCCGTGACCACCGTCATCGGCGGGCGAATCTCCGATCGACTGGCTGGCAACAGTCGTGTCGTCGTGGTGCCGTCCATGCTCGCGTGCATCGTGATGCTCGTTTCGATTCCTTTCGTCTCCAACACGGCCTTGTTCGTCGTTCTCGTCACCCTCGGATCTGCCGCTGCCTCTTTCGCTTTCATGCCGTGTTTTGCACTTCCGCTTCGTAGCCTGCCTTCGTCGGTGGTCGGAGCAGCCTCGTCGATGATCATTTTCGGCGGCATGGTCGCCGGAATAGTCGCGCCGTTGGTATTCGGATTCATCGTGGACCACCTCTCCTGGTCAGCGGCGTTCGTATCTCTCGCGCTCGGGCCTGTCGTGGCGATCGTCGCGGTCATGGCAGCACCACAAACCCGGGAAAAGATGCTGAACCTGGTGCAACTGAAAACCGCCAACTGAAAGAAGATCAACCATGAATCAACTGCTTTCGAATCTCGAGTTCGGAGACCCGTCGCGGTTGCGAACCGTCGAGCCGCACTGGTTCGAGCTCTACCGGGACCTACACGCACACCCCGAGTTGTCCGGCGACGAAACTCGCACCGCCGCAATTGTTGCCGAGGAACTTCGGCGAATCGGTGGCTGGGACGTCACGGTCGGGGTCGGCGGTACGGGTGTCGTCGGTGTTCTCGAAGGGAGCAGCGGTCCGGTGATCCTGCTACGCGCCGACATGGACGCGTTGCCGGTGGCAGAAGACACCGGGCTGTCCTACGCCTCCAGAACTGATGGAGTCATGCATGCGTGTGGCCACGATGTCCACGTAACCGCGCTACTTGCCACGTGCGCAGCACTTTCCGCGGATCCGACATCGATCACCGGGACTGTTGTCGCGGTCTTCCAGCCTGCTGAGGAGACCGGCTCCGGCGCGCGTGCGATGGTCGACGACGGAATCTTCGACCGCTTCCCACGACCGGACCTCTGCCTGGGACAGCACGTGGGCCCGACTCCGGCGGGGATGTTGGTCAGCAAACCCGACATCTTGATGGCAGCATCCGACACGATACGAGTGGTCTTTCACGGCCGTGGTGGACACGCGTCATCACCGTACGCATGCATCGACCCTTTGTTGATGGCAGCGTCTTTCGCGCTGCGCATTCAAAGTCTGGTCGCTCATGAAGCGGCAACCCCGACAGCACCTGTGCTCACGGTGGGAGCCTTGCACGCCGGCACAGCTGCGAACATCATTGCCGACGACGCCGAACTGCTACTCAGCCTGCGAACTTTCAGTGCGTCGTCGCGAGATCACATGCTCGAATCGGTGGGCAGGATCGCTCGCGCAGAAGCTGACGGGGCAGGCGCCACCGACGCGCCGGACGTTCATGCGTACAACGGCTTTCCGGCCACGGTCAACACTCCGGACGCCACGTCCACGGTGATGTCCGACCTGCGACAGGCCGGCTTGGGAATGCATACTCTGTCACAACCACTTTCGGGTAGCGAGGACTTCGGCATCTTCGGCACCGCCGCCCAATGCCCCTCCGTATTCTGGCATTTCGGCGGAACGGCACTTCAAAGTTTCGACGGAACCGCCCTTGCCGCGCTCGCTGAGGGACGGATACCACCCGGCACGCCGTCCAATCATTCACCGCGCTTCGCCCCAGATCCCGCCGCGGCCCTACCCGAAGGTGTTACAGCCATGACCGCGGCCGCGCTGGGAGCCCTTGCGCGGAGCGCGTGATTCCCACACATACTGTCCCAGGGAGATAACGTCATGTCAGACGAACTGCACTACCTCAGCGCCACCGAAGCCATTGCTCACTTTCGCGCGCGGGAATTGTCTCCGGTCGAACTGCTAAAGGCAATCATCGACCGAACCCAGAAGCTCGAACCTCACATCAATGCCTTCACCGAAGAGATGTTCGACGAGGCACTCGCAGGCGCCCGGGATGCCGAGAGCCGGTATCGCGGCCAAGGACCCGACCCGCGGCCGCTGGAGGGAATTCCGGTAGCTGCCAAGGAAAAACACTCCATTGCCGGAAAGTCGCTGACCGAAGGCTCTCTGGCGGGACGCGGCAACATCGCCCGCGAGAACGCACCCGTGATCGACCGAGTTCTGGCAGCAGGCGGCCTGATTCACGCACGCACGACGACACCGGAATTCTGCGTCGCGGCGTTCACACACTCTCCTTTGTGGGGCGTGACCCGCAATCCCTGGAACCTCGATTACAGCCCCGGAGGTTCATCCGGAGGTGCGGGCGCCGCACTCGCCGCCGGAACTACCACTCTGGCAACAGCATCCGACATCGGCGGGTCGACACGAGGCCCGGCAGGCTTTACCGGCACCGTCGGCCTCAAGGCATCGTACGGGCGTATCGCCGGGGTCGCCCCGCTGTCCATGGATTCCTACCGTGGCGACGGTCCGATGGCCCGAACTGTCGACGACGCAATTCTCTTGGCCAACGTTCTGATCGGGCCGGACCCGCGTGACCATTCTTCCCTGAGGCCGGCGATCACGCTGCCACACGAGTACCCGTCGGTCGAGGGAATGCGAATTGCCCTGTGCCTGCGGCTCGGTGACTTCCCCATCGAGCCTGACATCGAGGCGAACACCCGGGCTCTCGCACAGTCGTTGGTCGATGCCGGCGCGATCGTCGAGGAGATCGAGTTGCCGTGGACTCGTGATTCGATGGCAGCAGCGGTGGAAGTCCATTTCGGAACGATCATGGGTGCATCCGTCGCGGAAGTTGCTCGCGTCCACGGTGATCTTCTTGCCGACTACACGCTCGACAACGTCGCGATCACGTCGAAGGGCGCTGCGGAAATGTCATTTCTGGACGGCCTTCGCAAGGAAACCCAAATGCAACGAGAGCTCGCCGAGGCGATGGCTCCCTTCGATGCGCTGATCTGCCCGACTTCGGGCACCATCGCCTTCCCGGCAGGCGAGTCTTTGCTCGACGGCCTCACCGTGGCGGGTCAGCACGTGAACACCACCGCCGAAGCACTTCTCACTTTGCCGTTCAACGTCGCCAATCGGTGTCCCGTACTAGCGGTGCCCAGTGGACACGCACACAACGGCGTTCCCACGGGCGTCCAGATCGTCGGCCATACGTACGACGAACCGACCGTGTTCCGGATCGGCAAAGCACTGGAGAAGATCCGCCCGTGGGCATACACCGACCAGCATCAACCGCGGCTGGATGTGGTGACACCGGCTTCCTCTTGATCGCTGAGGAGATCAGAGCTTGGCTCTGATCTCCTCAGCAATCGGCTGGAACTGCTCGAGGAACGTCAGGGCCCAACCGAAAGACGCGACGCCTTCGTAGTCGAACGAGTACACCTGATCGTTCTTGACGGCGCGCAGACGCTGGAAGATGGTGTCGTTCGCCAACTTCTCGTTGATGGGACCCTTGCCACTGTTGGTGATGATGACGTCGGCTTCGTCGAGTAGCTCCAACTGCTCCTTCGGGAACCACTCGTTGCTGCCGGCGGGAATTGCGAGTGAGCGGTCGTTGAACTGGAACCCGGCCTCGCTGATGACCGTCGTCTGATACTTGGTCGGCGAGTACAGCGAGAAACCACTCTCCTCGAAGTACGTGGTGTAGACGACCTTAACCTTGCTCAGCACATCAGCGTTGTCGCTGCGGAACTTGGCGATCCGCGCCTCGTACCGATCTGCCAACTCTTGAACCTTCGCGCTCTGGTTCAGCGCGTCCGCGACTCCGAAGGCGCGCTCCTTCCATGCGTACTGCCCGTCTTCGGCAAAAACCGCGGTCGGTGCGATCGACCGGATCTGCTCGTAAAGATCCGGGTTGTTCTCCGACAGCAGGTTGGTCATCACGATCAGGTCGGGAGACAAAGCCGCTATCGCCTCGGCGTTGGGCTCGTACCAGCGTCCCACCTTCGGGAGAGACCGCAGAGCGGACGCATAGGGTTCCGGGACGCCGTCGGCGTTCTCGTAGTCGACCGGCAATCCGACCGGTGTGAACCCGGCGTCGAACATCGCGGGGCCCGTGTAGTAATCGGCGCTGACCACCCGTTGCGGGTTGGTGGGCACTTCCACCTGCCCCAGAGCCGTGTTGATGGTGCGCATCGAACCCTCGGCCGATTCACCGGAGCTGGTTCCACAGGCCGTGAGCAATCCGATCCCCGCCAAGGCACCGGCTCCGAGGAAACCGCGTCGGGTAAGTGCTGCGGTGATGCGAGCGAATTCGGCATCGGTGTCAGCGGTGGGCAATAGAAGTGATGTCATGAAAGTGCCTCCAAGGCGCCGGTTTCGAGTTCGTTGAGCCAGTTGATTGCAGTGCCGTAGTCGGTGACCTGAGTGCTGATTCCGAATACCCGGCCCGAAGCTGCTGCCGGAATGCGGCTCCACAGCGGGCTGGCGAAGACGGATTTCATTCCTGCAGAATCAGTTCCGTTCGGCTGCTTCGGGTAGATGACGACGGTGACGTCCCGCAGCATTTCGAGTTGTTCGAGCGGGAAGGCTTCGAAGCCGGTGGCTGGGCGCAGGTCCGGGATGAATTCGCCGCGGGTCACGTTCAGGTCGGCGAGCATCGCGCCGGTCACTCCGGTTGGATACAGGATGGAGAAGAGCCCTTCGGAACCACCGATAGCAACCTGGGCCCAACGATTCTCGCCAAGCTGCGCGGCGTATTCGGTGCGGATTCGCTCTTGCATCGCCTGATACTTCTCACGATTCGACGTCAATGCCGAACCCTTGTTGACCGCGTCTGCGACACCCTCGGCGACAGCGCGCCAATCCGATCGGTTCGTGCCCGAATACACCGCTGTCGGAGCAATTTTCGAGAGCTCGCGGAACATGTCCTCGTCGATCTCGTACGCATCGCCGACGATGAGATCAGGCGCGGCAGCCACGACGGCTTCGCGGTTGACCTCGAGGAAAACCCCCACCGTGGACAAGCCGTCGATGAACTTCTGCTGTGTCGGGGTGAACTGGTCGATGTACGCGCTGTAGTCGAGCGTCGCGACGGGTCGGGCGCCGACGGCTTGCAACTGCCACGGGGTGTTGTATGAGACGGCGACGATGCGCTGCGGATCGACGGGAACATCCACGGATCCGTAGTGCGTCTGCACAGTACGAGTTGCGCCGTCCGCACCGTCACCGCCCTCCCCACTACTGCATCCGACGAGAGCAAGTGTGGACAGCGGTGATGCGAGCGAACTCTGCATCGGTATCTGGAGTCGGTAACAGGAGCGATGTCATGGGTTTCCTGACGGTTATCCGAATTAGGGCTACCTAAAATTACTCTCACCTGCGCCGTTACGGTGAAGCCTCTTGGCCAAGACGTATCTCTTTCGCGCCAAGCCGCCAATCGTTGAACTGGTATTACCACTTGACCTCTTACCGATACGCGCGTTACGGTCGGTACATGTTTCAACCCGTTGCACGTACCTCGGCCTCCGGCGCAGTCTTTGACCAGATTTCGGTGAAAGTGCTGGCCGGAGAGCTGGCTGCGGGTGAGGCACTACCCAGCGAGCGCAAGCTCGCCGAGGCATTCGGCGTCTCGCGGCCCGCAGTCCGCGAGGCAATTCAGAAGCTCGCCCAAGCCGGACTCGTCGAGGTCCGCCAGGGCGAGTCCACGTCGGTGCGCGATTTTCGACGCCAGGCCGGACCCGAACTTCTCCCCCAGCTGCTGGTGCGCGACGGCGTCCCCGACCTGAGCGTGGTGCGCAGCGTCCTGGAAACTCGCGAGTTGATGGGACCGCAGATCGCTGTGCTGGCCGCCCGACGCATCTCCGCGGAATCCGCCCGAGAACTCGACACGGCCGTTGATCAACTAGGCGCCACCGAAGATCCAGTGGAGTTGCAAGACCGCGCTCTGGCGTTCTGGGACGTCGTCGTCGACAGCGCAGATTCCATTGCCTTCCGTTTGATCTTCAACAGCCTTCGGGCCGCATACGAGCCGGCTATGACTGCACTTGCATCCGTCATGGTCGGCGAAGTCGGCCAGACCGACCTGTATCGAAAACTGGCCTCCGCCATCACTTCACACGACGAGCCAACTGCCGAGACGTCAGCCGCACAGCTCCTTCACACCGGCACGACGGCAATCGGCGACGCTCTCACCTTCCTGGAAGGACTGAAACCATGAGCAAGCCTCTCACTCTCGCCGATGCCGCACGGACGTTCCGCAAGTCACCGACGCCGTGGATGATCGGCACCATGCTGCTGGCCGCCGCGGCGGCGCGCATCGCAGTGGGCAACTGGCAGATCACCGACGCCCTCGTTCCGCTCGTGATGCTTGCCGCATTCCCCTTCGTGGAGTGGATCATTCACGTCTTCGTTCTCCATTGGAAGCCGCGAACCATTGCCGGCGTCACACTCGATTCACGGCTGGCGCGCAGCCATCGGGAACACCACTTTGCGCCGCGAACCGTCTCACTCATCTTCATCCCGTGGCAGACGCTCCTGATCGTGATTCCCGTTCTGACAGCCGTCGCCCTCCTGGCATTTCCCCGCGTCGAACTCGGTCTGACGTTCCTGACCTTCATTTCCGTGCTCGGCCTCGGTTACGAGTGGACACATTTCCTCATCCACAGTGACTACAAGCCGAAAACTGCTCTCTACCGGTCGGTTTGGCGCAATCACCGCAACCACCACTTCAAGAACGAGCACTACTGGTTCACCGTCACCACCGCGGGAACTGCCGATCGCGTACTGGGCACGTACCCCGATCCCAAATCCGTCGAGACCTCCCCGACAGCCAAGAACCTGCACGGCGCAGCGTCCAAGCTGTGAAGGAAGACCGATTCCTGGCCCCCAGCTGGCAATGAACTTGAACTTGACTGTGTATCAGTGATTTTCGTTGAAACTCGCCAGAACTGTGCTTAGTGTCGATGGAGTCAGAAGTTCGAAAAACGCTGTAACCGAAGGACACAACACATGTTCAACGATGTATTCAACAACGTCATCCACCCGATGGTCACGAACTTCCAGCAGTTGGGCCCCCAGCAGTTCATTCCGCAGCAGTTCATCCCCCAGGGAGTGTTCCAGCAGGCGCCGCAGGCGGCCGAGCAGGCAGTGACGATCTTCGGTAGCTGATACCGCAATCCACAGATAGCGCCACTCAGGGGTCGTCCGTCCAATATGCTGGACGGACGACCTGAGTGCCTCCGCCTGACAAGGATCCCCATGACCGCGAACACCCCCATCCACGCTTTCACCGACGACGCCCTGGGCGACCTCGACGCCACCGCCGTCGCCGCCCGGATCGAATCAGGCGAGGTGACCGCACGGGAAGTCATGGAGGCATCGATCGCCCGCGCCGAGGCAGTGCAGGGGCAATTGAACGGTCTAGCCTGCACTGATTTCGATCGTGCCCTCGCCAGGAGCAACCGGCCCGCCAAGGGCGTCTTTGCCGGTGTCCCCACCGCGATCAAGGACAACACCGACAGCGCCGGCCTTCCCACCCAGCAGGGCAGTACCGCCTTCACCGCGATCCCCGCCAAAGCCGACAGCGATTTTGCGAAGCAGTTCCTCTCCACCGGGGCCATTTCGATCGGCAAGACCCGACTGCCCGAGTTCGGATTCAGTGCGTCCACCGAATACATGACGGAAGAACCCGTCCACAACCCGTGGAATCCGGCGTACTCGTCGGGCGCTTCCTCGGGAGGCGCAGCCGCGCTTGTTGCTGCCGGCGTACTCCCGATCGCGCACGCCAACGACGGCGGTGGATCGATTCGCATTCCCGCCGCTGCCTGCGGACTCGTCGGACTCAAACCCACTCGCGGACGCACCATCGCCGATCCAGCCGACAAGTCGATGCCGATCCGGTTGATCGCCCAGGGCGCCGTTACTCGCACTGTTCGCGACACTGCACGATGGATGTCTGCGGCTGAGAACTACTACCGCAATCCGCGACTCGCACCGGTTCGCTTGATCGAAGGACCCAGCTCAACCCGCCTGCGCGTCGGCGTGATCGCCGATTCCGTCACCGTCACCAAGACGGACGACGAGACGCGCAAGTCCGTCGAAGCTACGGCCGAACTCCTTGCAAGCCTTGGCCATCATGTCGAGGACGCGGCACTGCCCGTCGGCCCCGAATTCATCGACGACTTCAGCATTTACTGGGGCTTTCTGTCGTTTGCCATCTCCACCGGTGGCAAACAAATGCTCGGACCCGACTTCGACAAGTCCGGCACCGACAATCTCACCAAGGGCCTCTACACGCTGTACCGGAAGAACCTGGTGAAGACGCCGCGCGTGCTCTACCGTCTGCGACGGCTCCAGCAGCAATACAGCGCCATGTTCTTGAAGTACGACGTCGTGCTCTCGCCGGCTCTGGGGCACACCACCCCCGAGCTCGGATACCTCTCTCCCGCTCAGCCTTTCGAGGAGCTTTTCGACAAGTTGATCGCGTACACGTCGTTCACACCGCTCAACAACATCTCCGGTGGTCCCGCGATTTCGCTACCGATGCATCAGACCAGCAACGGTTTGCCGTTGGCTGCGCATTTCTCCGCCGATCTCGGCGACGAGCGCACGCTCCTCGAATTGGCCTTCGAACTGGAAGAGGCTCAGCCCTGGAGAAGAATCCAGGACTGAGCCTCACCGGTAAGTACCCTCAGTCTCGCGGCAATCCGAGCATGCGCTCACCGATCACGTTGAGTTGCACCTCGGTTGTGCCGCCGTAGATGGTGGTGGCACGGCCCGAAATGAGCTGCTCCATCGCCTTGTCGCTTGGCTGACCTGGGATGCTGACCGCTCCGGCAGCACCCAGTTCGGCGACGACGAACTCGGCGATCGACTGGCTGATCTTCATCGCCAACAGCTTGCCGACGCTCGACGTCGTACTCACGTCGATCCCCGAAAGTTGCTTGAGCACAACGCGGGAGCCGATGAGGTCGATCGCCTGACTCTCCGCAACCAGCTCGCCGACACGGTAGCGTCCGATCGGGCTCAGGTCTGCCGACTTCGCGAACTTCAGCAGATCGGAGTCCGAGGCGTACGCCTCCATCTTCTGGCTGAGCGCGACGCGCTCGCCGGCCAGCGTCGTCCGGGCGACGTTCCAACCGTCGTTGACCTCGCCGACCACGTTCTCGTCGGGGATGAACACGTCGTCGAGGAACACCTCGTTGAACAACGCCGAACCCGTCATCTCACGCAGCGGGCGGACGGTGATGCCCGGTGTCGACATATCGAGCACGAAGTAGGTGATGCCCTGATGCTTCGGCTTGCCGGCGTCCGTACGGGCGATCAGCATCGCCCAGTCGGAAAACTGAGCAACCGTGGTCCAGATCTTCTGACCGGTGATCTTCCAACCGCCGTCGACCTTTTCGGCCTTCGTCGACAGTGATGCGAGGTCGGAACCAGCACCGGGCTCACTGAAGAGCTGGCACCACACCAGCTCACCCTGCAGGGTCGGTACTGCCAATTCCTGCTTCTGCTTGTCCGAACCATGCGCTACGACGGCCTGCACGGCCCAGGTGCCCATCAGGAGCTGCGGCATCGAGATACCCGCAGCCTTGATCTCCTGGGAGATGACGATCTGCTCGAGCGGAGCGGCGCTGCGCCCGTACGGCTTCGGCAGGTGCGGCTGAACCCAGCCGCCGTCGCCGAGCGCGATCAGCTGGTCGTCCTCGTCGAGCTCGACCAACTTGGCAAGCTCGGCCGCGATGCCGCCGCGGATCTCCTCTGCCTCCGGCGGCAGTTCGAGAACCGAAGCCCGGCTGACACCGTCAAGTGCTTGCTGCGCAACACGATTGGCTCGATCCTCGCGGGTGCCGAGAATGCCGCGGATCGAGAGCGCGCGGCGGTAGTACAGGTGTGCGTCGTGCTCCCACGTGAATCCGATGCCGCCGTGAACCTGCACGCAGTCCTGCGCTACCTGCACTGCGGCGTCCGGCACGATGACTGCGGCGATGTCGGCGGCAAAATCTGCCGTGTCGTCGCCCTTGTCCAATGCGCTTGCCGCATCCCACACAACGGCGCGTGCCTGCTCGAGCGCAATGCCCATCTGCGCACACTTGTGCTTGACGCCCTGGAACTGGCCGATGGGTCGCCCGAACTGCACGCGTGTCTTGGCGTACTCCGACGCAGTGGAAACACACCAGGACATGACGCCGACGTCTTCGGCGCCGAGAACGACTGCGGCAATGGACCGTACCCGCGCCTCGGTGAGACCGTCGAGTATCCGTTCGGCGCTGATCTGAACATTGTCAGCTTCGATCCGCGCACTACCGCGCAGCACGTCGATGCTGTCCTGCACGGTGATCGAGACTGCGCTGCTCTCGAGCACGGCGTAGCGAACGCCCTCGGGCAACTGGATCGGAACCAGCAGTACGTCGGCATGTTCACCGCCGAGCACACCGTCGAGTGCGCCCGTGATCTTGTACCCACCGTCCGACGACTCGGCCGCCAACGGTGCACCCAAGGCGACTGCTGCCGTACGACTTCCGTCGATCAGACCGGGCAGGAACTCGGGTCCCGCCTTGGAATCGGCGACACCGAGAACGGCACTTGCCAATACCGTCGGAACGAACGGGCCGGGAGAGACTGTGCGGCCCAATGCTTCCAGTGCCACCGCCAAGGTCAGCAGGCCGGCGCCGTGACCACCTTGCTCTTCCGGAACCGCGAGCCCGAGAAGGTCCTGCCCGACGAGTGCCGTCCAGAACTGGGGGAACTTGTCCTCGGTCCGCGACTCCACGGCCGCGCGCACCTGCTCGGTGGTGATGGTGCGCTCGGCGAAGGAGCGCACCGAATCTGCAAGCGCGGTGTGCTCCTCACTCAGCCCGAGGCCGAGTTCGTATGCGTTGCGTGCCATGCGCTTACAGTCGTTCTGCGAGGTCAGCGGTGGTCCAGGGACCCTCGCTCTCGATGGTGTTCACACCGTGCCAGCCGGCGAGTTCCGTGATGGCCCCACCCTGAACGGCATACACCTTGCCGGTGAGCTTGCAGTCCGCCGCCGCGAGATAGACCACGAGCGGCGAGATGTTGGACGGCGCAAACGCGTCGAACTCACCCTCGGGGACCTCGGCCGCGAAGAGCGCACCCATACCGGGTGTCGCCAGCGTCAGTCGAGTACGCGCGATCGGCGCAATTGCGTTGACGCGCACGCCGTATCGATCGAGCTCGTCAGCGGCCACCAAAGTCAGAGCTGCGATGCCCGCCTTGGCGGCACCGTAGTTGCCCTGGCCCGCATTGGGCATGAAGGTACCCGAAGCCGAAGCAGTGTTGATGACCGAAGCGTTGACGGTCTCGCCTGCCTTGCTCTGGTCCTTCCAGTATGCGGCAGCGTGGTGCAGTGTCGCTGCGTGCCCTTTGAGGTGCACGGCAATGACTGCGTCCCACTGGCTCTCGTCCATACCCGCGATGAAGGCGTCACGAAGAATGCCGGCGTTGTTGACCAGGACGTCGAGTCGGCCGAACTCACTGACGGCCTGCTTGACGAGGCCCTCGGCACCGTCCCAGGTGGCGATGTTGTCGGTGTTGGCAACGGCCTTGCCGCCTGCGGCAACGATCTCGTCGACTACCTGCTGCGCGGGGCCGGCATCTGCACCGGAACCGTCGTTTGCGCCGCCGAGGTCGTTGACCACGACGCTCGCACCCTCACGAGCGAAGAGCAGCGCATGCTCACGGCCGATGCCGCGTCCTGCTCCGGTGATGATCGCTACGCGACCGTCGAGACTTCCCATCAGTTCAGATTCCCATCAGTTCAGTTGTCGGACATGAAGACTCATTTGTCGGCGATGACCGCGAGGCCGTCCTTGATCACGAGGTCACCGACCGCACTGGTTTCGTACGAGTACGACGTGGCTCCGTCTGCCGAACTCGACTTGTAGAACACCGTCTCGATGTCCTGTGTCGGGAGTACGGGTTTCGCGAATCGCACTGCGAGACGGCGCAACCGCTCGGTCTCGCCGCCTGCCAGTTCGGTCAGGGCTCCCCACGACGTGAACGCCATCGTGCACAGTCCGTGGTTGATGATTCCGGGGAGCCCGGACATCCGAGCGATCTCCTCGTCAAGGTGGATCGGCATCGGATCGCCGGAAGCCGGTGAGTACCGGAACGTCTGGTCCTCGTCGATATGCTGGTTCACCACCGCTGCGGGACTACCAGCGCGAAGAGCGTCGTCGAATCGGTGTTCGGGAGCCTTCTCGCCAAGTCCGGGGCCCGCGTCGACCTTGCGGAAGAAGGCCGTCATCCACTGCTCGTTGACCAATTCACCCTTGTCGGTTTTGGTTTCGACGTAGATGACAACGGTGGATCCGTTGTCCCGGCCCTCGAATCCGATGGGCTTGGCGCGAGCGACCAGATGGTCGCCAGGGTAGATCGGACGGTGGAACAGGAAGTCCTGCTCACCGTGAACGAGCTTCATCAGCAGTTCGACCGGCGCCACCGACAGCGCAGCGGGTGCCATCGACATGAAGACGGGTACCACCGCGAAGACCGGTGGAGCGATCTCGCCTTTCAGGTGTCGCTCGATGGGGTCGTTTGTGGCAGCGGCATATTCGGCGATGCGCTCGGCTGTCACCTCGAAGTGCTCCGGATCGGTCCATACGTCCAGCCCGGACGTATCGAATTCGACCGCGTTGGTCTTCGGTGTCGTCATCGAGCCGTTACCCGACCAGCTCGGCGAACTTGGCCAGCGAGGCCTCGAGATCAGCCTTGGCGTTCTTGGCAACTGCCTTGCCGATCGGCCCGACGATCATGGTGCCCTTGAAGCTGGCGTCGACGGTTGCCTTCGAACCCGCACCGTCGGCCTCGACCGAGAGAACGAATTCGACGGTGACGCCGGCCATTCCGGTACCGGCAATCTTGACCATCTTCGGCACCTCGACCTCTTCGACGGTCCACTCGATCTTGTTGGCCATACCCATCACGGAGACGACCTCGGTGAACTTGGCGCCCAACGCGACCTCGGTGGGGAGTTCACTCTTCCAGCCCTGGTGAATGGTGAGCCACTCCTCCCAGCGCGACAGGTCGGAGAGCGCATCCCAGGTCTTCTCGGGGGATGCGGGCAGTACGGCGGAGACGGAAACGGAAGCCATGATGAAACTCCTAGTGGGTAGCTAGCGGGTTGAGGGTGTGATTCAGCGTGCGTAGGGCTTGTATGCGGTCACGACAACTGCACCGCCGAGTCCGATGTTGTGCTGGAGGGCGACCTTCGCGCCGTCGACCTGACGCTTGTCCGCGGTTCCGCGGAGCTGCCAGGTGAGTTCGGCGCACTGCGCGAGGCCTGTTGCTCCGAGGGGGTGGCCCTTCGAGATGAGGCCGCCGGACGGGTTGACCACCCAGCGTCCGCCGTAGGTGGTGTCGTCGGCGTCGACGAGCTTGCCGCCGTCACCTTCTGCGCACAGTCCGAGCGCCTCGTAGGTCAGCAACTCGTTGGTGGAGAAGCAGTCGTGGAGTTCGATGACGTCGACGTCGTCGGCGGTGATCCCGGCCTGCGCGTACACCTTCTCAGCGGCCTTACGGGTCATGTCCGCGCCGACGAGACTGATCGCGCTTTTGTCCTCGAAGGTGCTGTTCATGTCGGTGACCATGGCCTGCCCGACGATCTCGATCGCCTGAGCAGTGAGCCCGTGCTTCTCGACGAATGCTTCGCTGGCGATGATCGCCGCGCCGGATCCGTCCGAGGTAGGCGAGCACTGGAGCTTGGTGAGCGGGCCGTGGATCTGGCGTGCTTCGAGGATCTGCTCGAGGGTGTACTCGTCCTGGAACTGGGCATACGGGTTGTTCAGTGAGTGCTTGTGGTTCTTGACGGCGATCTTCGCGAACTGCTCTGCAGTGGTCCCGAAGCGTTCCATGTGCTCGACGCCCGCGGCGCCGAACATGTACGGAGCGGGCGGCATCGCGAACTCCTGCAGCTCGGCGAGAGCGAGGAGGTGCCGCATGAGTGGCTGTTCACGGTCGTCGTAGGTGGATCCGAGCGACCCGGATTGCATCTTCTCGAAGCCCAGCGCGAGTGCGCAGTCGGCCTGACCACTCTTGACCGCCTGCGTGGCGAGGTAGAGCGCGGTCGATCCCGTCGAACAGTTGTTGTTCACGTTGACGATGGGGATACCTGTCAGACCGAGCTCGTAGACAGCGCGCTGACCTGCGGTGGACTCGCCGTAGACGTAGCCGACGTATGCCTGCTCGACCTCGGTGTAGTCGATACCCGCGTCTTCGAGCGCCTTGGTACCCGACTCGCGTGCCATGTCGGGGTAGTCCCACTCGCGGGCTCCCGGCTTCTCGAACTTCGTCATGCCGACGCCGACGACAAAAACCCTGTTACTCATTGCCACTCCTGAAGAGAACGGTATCTGTGTGTGACACGCTGTCCCACCAAAGTATGTGAGACATCTTGTCCAGTCAATGGCGGGGTGAGTATCGTTCGATTTATGACAAAAACAGCCGAGTCGGCGCAGCCCGACGGGCGCAGCACTCGCTGGAACGATCACAAGGAGCAGCGCAAAGCGCGGATCCTCGACGCAGCACTCGATGCAGTCAACGAAGGTGGCGCCGACGTCGGCGTCCAGCAGATCGCCGAGCGCGCCGACGTCCCCCGTTCCGTTGTCTACCGGATCTTCAAGGATCGAGCCGACCTCGACGAGCAGCTGCGAGTCCGCATCCTCGAGATGATGATGACCGACCTGACCCCCACCCTCACGCCACAAGGCACCGTCGGCGAGGCCATCTCACGGGCCGTCGAGACCTACCTCCAGTGGATTGTGAAATATCCACGACTGCACCACTTTTTAGGCAAGGGCTCGCCGAGTACGCGGGCCACCGGTTCGAAAGTGGTGACCGGAACCAAGACGGCAATCGCCGTCCAATTGGGAAATTTGTTGGGCACGATCCTCACCAGCCGTGGCAAACCGTCGAAGATGGCTGAGCCCTTGGCTTTCGGCGTCATCGGATTGGTCGACGTCAGCGTCAACCGTTGGCTCAGCCAGCCGGGTTCCGATGTGACCAGCGCAGAATTGGCCGAGTTCCTCGAACGCTCCATCTGGCAGGTTCTCGACGGCAACCTCCGGAGCATCGGCGTCGACATAACGCTGTCGACGCCGATCGCCGACCTGTGACAGTCACCGAACTACCCTGGACACTCGGCGGACGTGGACTTCAACTGGTCCAGGTTCCATCACTCGCCCTCCACGCACTTGGTGAAGACAACGCCACTCTTGCAATGGAACTCGCACCCGACCTCCTGACCCCGTATCTCCTCGGCGAAGAATGCCAGGGCTTGTGGCGCTACCGTAGCAAGCAGATAGCAGAGAATCCCCTCGACAGCTCGTGGATCACCCGCATCGCAGTCGATGCCCGCACCTCGACGCCGGTGGGGTTGGCCGGATTCCACGGTCGCCCCGATGCGCGCGGGATGGTGGAGGTCGGATATCGCATCGACCCGGCGTTCCGGCGCCAGGGCTACGCACGGGCCGCCCTCGAGATACTTCTCGACGTCGCGAGTCGCGAATCCGAAGTACACACCGTTCGAGCGACCATCAGTCCGGACAACATCGCATCACGAAATCTGATCAGCCAGTACAATTTTTGCGAAGTCGGTGAGCAGTGGGACGAGGAAGACGGTCTGGAGACCATCTTCGAAGTCAGATCCTCTCCGGAACCGTGACAGCCGTCAACCCGCGGGTTTTATCGGTCCAGTGAATGGCACGGTCCTCCAGCATCACCGGCGTCCACAACCTGTATGTCTTCACCTGATGGTGATGACGACACAGGCATTGGAGGTTGCTCGCAATGGTCCACCCACCGCGTCTCGGATCGGAAGGATCGAACTCGGTGATGTGGTCGAGTTGGCACCTGTTCGCGGGCACCGAACAACCAGGGAACCGGCAGTGACCGTCGACGGCCCGCACCAATGCGGCCAGAGCCGCTCCCGGAGCATAGGTCAGCGCGCCGGGAGGCGGATCGGGTTGGGTGCCATGCCCATCCGATCTTCGAACGATGTCCGGGGATCGCGCGACCAACCGTTGCATCGCCCGAATCCGATCCCCGCAGCCGTTCGGTTCGCGACTTGGGCGATCACGTCGGGTGACAAGCGGCAGGACAGTCGGAGCATGCTGCCGACGCGGTCGGTTCCCCGCGGCCTGGGCGCGGAAATCGACGAACAAGGCCTGCCAGGTGGAATCAGCGGCGAGCTCGCGAGCAAAATCAGGATCGATCGGCCCGTATCCGTCGATGCTCGCGGGATCTGACGTCAATCCGAGGAGCGTCGCCAGATCACACACGATGTGCAACACCGGCTTCCGACGTGAGGGCGCAGTCGATCGAGCTGCTGGGGATACTGCCTCGCACGTTTCGCTGCCACACTGGCACGTCAGCCCCTGTTCGCCGTGCAGCAGAGCGACCAGTGCGTCGGCCCTACGGGTCGAGACATTTCGTGGATCGTGGTTGCAGACGCTTCCGGCGGCCTCGTTGATCAGGCCAAGCGCTTCGACGGCCTCGGTCGCGCTGAGTGTTGCCTGCAACTGGGCGAGTCCGTGACGGTCTGCACGCGTGCGAACATCGCGGTGTTCCAGCATCTTCCGGCGACGTTCGGCGGCAGCATCCGGATCGTAGGCAAAGAGCTGGCGCTCGATGTCGCGCTCCAGTTGCCCGGGCGGAAGACGGTGCGCCGAGGCAAGTACCCGGCGCTCGAGTGCTGCGATCGCCTCCGGGTCGGCCCCGGTGAGTCCGTCGACAATCTTGCGCACGCGCGCATAGTCCAGCTCGCCGGCAGCGAAGGCGGCCTTGGTGAACGGAAGGAACTCCCGCAGGGCATCACCGATCTCGATGTGGACTTCGGCAGTACGACGCGAGCACGTGAGCATGACCGCGATCTCGTTGCATGCGATCCGCCACGCCTTGTCGACATCACCGGACACGTCGAGTTCGGCGTTGAATCTCGACTCCGACAACATGGATGCACCGAGCACCTTTTGCGCGGCAAGCATGTTCTCGCTCTGCGCCGTCGCAAAGAGCATGTCCGGCAACACGAGTGGGTCGACGACAGGACAGCCGTCATCGACGGATGTCCCCACACCGCTCGTCAATCCCTTATCGAACATACATTCGACAATAGACCTGCCCACCGACAAGAAAGCTAGAGTGCCGGTTTGTATCCCTTACCCTGCATCCACGCCAGCACGTCCAACACCCTGATGACCGGAACGGATTCGTCGAGACCTGCTCGTGCACGTAGATCGAGGAGTCGACTCTGCAACTCGTCTTCCCGCATGGCTACGCGAACGGGTTCCAGGTGGGCCGACTTCGTTCCCAACTCCCGCCCGACGACGTCGTCGTAGATCGGGAAGAGTCGCGGACGCTTGCGCGCGATCAGTTTGGACGCCGTGGTTCGCCCGACACCGTGAATCTCTCGAAGCGCCGTCTCCAACCGCCACACCGGAGATTCCGGAGTGAAGGGATCGGGTTCGTTCGACAGATCGCGATCCGGGCCCACGTCCGCCAGGAGTCGGTTCAGTTCGGCATTGTTCTCCCCGAGCAGGAAGAAGGCTCCTTGCGCCGGAACCTGAACCGACAGAAGCGTCACCGCAACAAGATCTTCCGCGGTGAAGATGTTCGCATCACGATCGCGATTGCCACTGGGATCCCAGGAATCCCACAACGCACCGGTTCGGAGATAACCGGTCTTTCGGAGCGGCCTCGTGAAATATTCCTGCAGCACGTCGACCGCGCCGTCATCGTCCCCGTCTCGCAGCACACGCGGGAGTCGGATGGGCAACTGATCAAGCATGGTCGAGCGACCTTTCCAGTACATATTTGGCGAACCCGGCGTTGTGATACTGCCGAAATGGGCCCTTGCCCTTGGCAACAAGATGCTCCGCGAGCGGACGAACCGTCGTCACGTCGACGGGCAGTTGGGCGAACTGTTCCAACGCATCCGAGTCCTCGAGACTGCAGTCGATCACGGTCCCGTCGCCGTCGGCGGACGCCAACTCGGTGCGTCTGATGGCGACCAGATCGTGCTTGGCGTCGAGTTCTTCGATGCTGCATCCGGTTCGCGATTCCAGTGCCGAACTGGATACGTACACGGACATGACGTGCTCGATCGGCTTACCGCCGACCAGATGGCACTCGACGCTCAGAATCTCCATCGGACCGATATTGAGCGTGAACAAGCGATGGCGCTCCGCCGATCGGTTGGTCGACGGCAGGCAACTGATCGTCCACTGTTCGATCTCGACGGCGGCCGGAGCGTCGAACGCGTAGGAGAGAACCTCGGCAATCAGTTCGGCAAGATCTTCGAAGAGAGGGTCGCGCTGCAACCGCTCGAAATTCTCGACAGAAGCGGCGGGACGCACAGGCGCCTTGCTCACGCAGGTCCCCTCTCGTCCGGTGCTTTGCTCTCAGACCTCGCGTCCAAGGTACCCAGCCCTACGCGGGTCTCGCGCGTTCGCCCTCACATACACCCTCGCGTTATGGTTCTCGACACGTACCACCGCCTTACCGATCGCTAACTCGAGGAGCACACGAAGTGGAAATCAAGGGAACCGCAGCACTGGTCACCGGAGCGGCATCAGGCCTCGGCGCCGCAACAGCCAAGCGCCTCGCCGACGCCGGCGCTACCGTCTTCGGCCTGGATCTGCCCGCGTCGATCGAGCGCGCAGGCGACAACGTCCCCGCCGGCGTCACCCTCATCCCCACCGACGTGACCAGCGGCGAAGAGGTCGAAGCAGCGATCAACCAGATCGTCGAGTCGGGCTCCCCGCTGCGCATCGTCGTCAACTGTGCCGGTGTCGGCTGGGCCGGACGCATCCTGTCCAAGAAGGGTCCGCACGACCTCGAGCTGTTCCGCACGGTCATCACCGTCAACCTGCTCGGCACCTTCAACGTCATGCGCCTGGCCGCCGACGCCATCGCCAAGACCGAGGCCGTCGACGAGTCGGGCCAGCGCGGCGTTGTCATCAACACCGCTTCCGTTGCTGCCTTCGAAGGCCAGATCGGCCAGATCGCGTACTCCGCCTCCAAGGGCGGCGTGCACGGCATGACGGTTCCGGCTGCCCGTGACCTTGCGCAGTTCGGCATCCGCGTCAACACGATCGCTCCCGGCATCATCGACACCCCGATGCTCGCAGGCGTCACCGACGAGTACCGCAAGGGCCTCGAGGCCGGCGTTCCGTTCCCGTCCCGCCTGGGCCAGCCGTCCGAGTACGCGCAGCTCGCGCAGATGATCGTCGAGCACGACTACCTCAACGGCGAGACCATCCGCATGGACGGCGCACTGCGCATGGCGCCGCGCTAACCTCCCTGCTGTGCGCCTTTATTAACCGCCCGCGGTTAATAAAGGCGCACAGTTGTCAGAACGAATGAAAATACCCACCGTTGGAGTGGGCAGTTGCGCTGAGGTACTCGGCCACTTCCTTCGCCGGCATCGGTCGGCTGACGTAGTAACCCTGAACCAATTCGCAACCGGCGGTAAGCAAGAGCCTCAGCTGGTCGGCCGTCTCCACGCCTTCCGCCAATGACTGCATACCGAGCGCCTTCGCCACCTCGACCACCGAAGTGACAACTGCCGAATCACCCTCGCTCAGTTCGGTGATGAACGACCGGTCGATCTTGAGGATGTCCAACGGCAGTTTCTTCAAACTCTCGAAAGACGAATAGCCGGTTCCGAAGTCGTCCAGGGCAATCGCAATTCCGGTGGCACGCAGGCGATCCAACTCGGCGACGGCAAGCTCCTCCACTGCTCCCGTCTCTGTGATTTCCAGCTGAAGCCGTTTGCCGGACAGACCGCTTGCCTCCAGCGCATCGTTCACGGCCGATCCGAAGCCGGACGACATCAGTTGCACCGGAGAGACGTTCACCGTCACGTAAGTGTCGTCGGGCCACGTCGCGGCTTCGGCGCACGCCATGTTCAGTACCTGAAGCCCCAGAGGGACTATCAGGCCGGTCTCCTCCGCGACATCGATGAAAATGTGCGGTGCAAGCACGCCCCGCACCGGGTGATTCCAGCGAAGCAGTGCCTCGAAACCCTCGACGCGGCCGGTGTCCGCACGAACCTGCGGTTGGTAGTACAGCTCGAACTGCCGAGACTCGATCGCAAGCCCAAGTTCTTGCAGGGCCGATGCTCGCTCCCTGGCCCGCGCCCGCAGCACCGGCGAGTATCTTCCTACCCGGTTCTTGCCGGCGGATTTTGCCGCATACAGCGCCAGGTCGGCGGACATGACAAGCGTGTCCGCATCTTCGGAATCTGCGGGTGCGCCGGCATAGCCGATCGATGCACGAACCTCGATGCGATTCCCCCGCACGTAAAACGGCTCACGCAATGCATCCAGATAGCGAGCGAACACCTCTCCGCCGTCCCCTGTTCCCCGCAAGACGACGCCGAATTCGTCACCACCGATTCGCGCGCACATGGCGCCGTCGACCACCCGATTGAGCCGTGCAGCAACGGAAATCAACAATTTGTCACCGACAGGGTGCCCTAACGTGTCGTTCACCGACTTGAAATTGTCCAGGTCGAGGATTCCGACAAGGACTTCCTCGCCGGTTCGGACGGTGCCGAGCGCGTCGGACAGCTCCGAGCCGAACGTCCGGCGATTCGGGAGCCCGGTCAGTCCGTCGGTTGCAGCAAGCCACAGAATTCGCCGCTCGTAGTTGTACTTCTCGGTGATGTCCGAGCCCACGCCTCGCCAACCCACGAACTCCGTGGCCTCGGATAGCCTGGGATGACCCGACAGAGACCACCATCGGTCGACGCCGTCGACACGAACGGGAATGACGACCTCTCGAAACGGCATGAGGCGGTCGAGGTGATCTCCGATGACCTGGACCGCGGCTCGGCCACTCTTCGTCGAACCCACGTCGAGCCGATCCAACAATCCGCGCAGCGACAGGGTTTGCAGGTCGGAGACGGGAACTCCCGAGATCTGCGACAGCCGAGCGGAGGTGTGCGACAACGTCCCGGTGGTGTCGACTTCCCACAGCCAGTCGCGTGACCCACCCTCGAAATCGTCGAGAAGCAAACTGACCGTCTGGCGCTCGGCAGCAGCCTCGAACTCGGCGAGACAACGACTTCGGAACGACGCCCAGAGGTACACGACGCCGATAATCAGTGTCACCGAGTAAACGACCAACTGGAACGAGAGGACAGCATATTCTGTAGTTCTCTTGGGCAGGATAACGACGAGCAATCCGATGCTGTGCACCAGAATCCACGCTACCGCTATCGACCGAACCGTCGACAACGCTACGGCGCCGGCGCCCATGACTCCGGCGAATGTCGCTAGAAGCACAAGCTTTCGCGAGTTGTCCGTCACGGGAAGCATCGCGGCGGCGAGAACGACAAGCAGAAGCCCGAGCAGGATCACCTCGAGCATGAGCGCCCAGTAGTCGTACCTCGTCGTATGTTTGGGCGTGTACCGGCCCTTCAGGACGACTCGCGGTATCCAGACGCGCACCGAATTGAGGACGACCAAGAAGGCCGCAGAACCCCAGATCACCCGAAACTCGTTGTGACCGGGGGGTATGACATACACAAGCAAAGCGCACACGCTGAGTACATTGACCATGTTGGCCAGTGGCGCGACCGTCGTCACCTGCAGTATCTGGCGTGCGAAGAGGTCGCGCCGCTCGACGTCAGACAGTTCGGCGTCACTCGCACTCGAAGCCAGCCTGCTCAGCATGCAACACCCTCCATCGTGGAGCCGACCAGATGAAGGTAGCGCGGATGCGGGTTCCGGACACACGATGACGAGAAACTACGAGTTGAAACATACTGTTAAATAGGATGTTTCAGACAATCGCGACAGAACGGATCAGCGCTACAACTCGGAAGCCAGCGGAATTTCCTTCTCCGCGCGGTCCGTCATCCACTCACGGAGGACCTTGGTGGCAATGACGTCGTCCTCGTTGTACTGCAGGATGCGAGTCCGCTGCGTCTCGTCCGGCTCACCGTCGTAGCCGACCGCCTCGCGGTACCACGCCATCGACGCTTCACCCCCGGCCTCGGCGTCACGCCAGTTGAAGCCGGCGACGGGAGCAATCTTCTTGAGTCCCTTGCCGTTCGGGCAGATGAACTGATCACTCACCGCTTGATAGATGTCGACCCACTGCGGACTGTCGATGAACTCGCGGATCTCGTCCTTACTCGGAATCCCGGGTTCACCGGCAAACCTGCGCGCCGAGTCCAACAACCACTTGTCCTCGGCCGAACGCGAATAGCAGTACGCGGCAAAGGTTTTACCCGAAGCGGCGGCCGCGGCACGTTCCGCCATCAGCCAGCCCCAGAACTCTGCGAACGACCGCGCCTCGTCACGTGTCGGCAACGGATCCCACGTCGCAAATCCTCGATACATCGAGAAGCCACCGACATTGAGCAACGTCCCCCACAGGTAGGCGCCGTGCTCCTGATAGCTCTCCATGTCGACGTCGATCTCGATGTCCGCCCGAGTCACCGAGATTTTCTCGAACCGCCGCACCAACGGAGCATCCACCAACCACGCCTTGGCGATCACGACTGCGTCGTCGAAATTTCCGTGCGGCCAATCCTCGAGCGGCTCACCGTCCCAGGCGGCCAGCTGATCGATCGTGTTGCAGCCCACGTCGCGCAGAAGCTCGGCCCGCGATCCGACAGCGACGAGGCTGACGTCGCGGTTGCGAACCAACTCCTGCTTGCATTCGGTCCACCACGGGCACGACTTGCACTCGCTCACCTGTGACGGAGACGTCAGCACCTCACCGCGGGCCACAGCGATACGGTCGGCGAAACGCTTGTCGTAATCGTCGAGAATCGCGCTGAGGTCGTGGACGAGGATGCAGTCTCCGTTGTATCCGATCGCGCCTGCCGTCAGCGACGGGCTCGCCAGCCCACGACGCTCGAGCATCCGATAGACCTGCGCGACGCGCATCTGATCGCGGACCTGACTGCGGACCTTGCGTTTGGGATCGGCCGCGGGCTCCCATTCGAAGAGCCCCGAGGTGATCGCGCCCTGGCCGGGATCGGTCACCTTGTGATTGACGACAATGACGGGGATGTACCCGCCACCCTCGTCGTCACGGATGAGCATTTCGCAGCGACCCTTGCGTCCGGTGTCGCGCTCGACCGGCAAGACCGCGCCCCAGATCCGGTCCGCGCCGGCCTCACAGGCAGCCAAGGTGTCGCGAGCCTGAGCCGACGCCGATTGGTCGGGGTTGATCTTCACCCAACGCTCGGGAGCAGCACCGATCACGAGTTCGGCGATCTCCGCGCGCTTCGCGATCGCGGCATCCTGGCGCTGCTTGACGCCGGTGTCGACGGGTTCCGAAGCCGATTTCCCGGGAAACAACCCGTCCAGACGCACCCGATGACGGCATCGGGTCAACGCCCCCGAATCGATGATCGGGAGCTGGGGCGCGGGGTTGTTAACGGAACACACGATGACGAAGATTATGTGCTCCCCTAGGCTGAAGCCGAAGCGCAGGTACCTGGCAACACACAAACACCTGGAAACGGGGTCCTTTTCGATGGGGTTGTTCAAGAAGCGAAAGTCTCGTGCCACCCGCAAGGCGGAGGCAAAGGCTCTCAAGCACAAGGCTGAGGTCGAGGCGAAGCTCAACGCCAAGAGCCAGCGTAAGCGCGACAAGGTCGAGACCAAGTCGCTCAAGAAGCTGGAGAAAGCCGAGATCGAGTCACAGCACAAGATCGAAAAGGCGCAGATCGCGACCCTGAAGGCGCAGGAGAAGGCCGCTGCGAATCAGGGCCTGACCGTCGCCAAGGTGCGTAAGTACCTGGGAGTGGCACGTCTGCTTGCCCCCGTTCTCCTGCCGATCGCTTACCGCGCAGCCACGGCGGTGCGCGCCCAGCTCGACACCACGCGTGCACAGAAGATGGGCATCGCCGTCGACCAGCTCGGTGACTACACCGGTCACGGCGCGAAGTTGAGCGCTCGTATCGCCGGCGCCGAGAGCTCGGTCACCGAGATCCTCAGCCGCAAGCCCGACGACGCGGAGACGCAGCGTTTCGCCGCCGCCATCCGTGAGCGCCTCGGCGACCTCAGCACGGCAGTTCGCGCTGCCGAGCAGATGCCGCAGGCTCGCCGTAAAGCAGCTCACCAGGCGATTTCTTCCGAACTCGACGGCGTCGAAGCAGATCTGCTCGCACGTCTCGGCGTGCGCTAGACCTGAGAACGCCAGTGAGAGCAGCCGAGCAGACCTCGACCCTCCGGGGGACAGCTGTCGGTTCCGCTTCGGCTGCTCTCGCTGTCGCCGCGCACGGGATCGGCGGAGGCGAGCTGCCACAGTCGTCGTCGCTGACCCTGTTGCTCGCCGTCTGCGCAACCGTCGGCGCCGTGACGGCCACCCTTCCCGCCCTCTCACGGGGGCCCGCTGCCTTGATCGTTGCTCTGGGTCTGGGTCAGTTGGCCGCGCACACCACCATGACGCTCTCCGAGCACGCTCATTCGCCCGCTCCGGGATTGGTGATGCTCGGTGCTCACGCCAGTGCCACCGTCGCTTGTGCGGTGGCGGTCCTGGCCGCCGAGCGCCTCTACCGAGTTGTCACCCACGCTCTCCACGTCGTCCTGGCGTCTCTGGCTCCCGCCGCTGTCACTTCCCGCGGCCACACCGTCTCGACCGGAATCCATCACGGACCTGTCGACGCTCTACTTCGCGCCAGCATCTCGCGGCGCGGTCCTCCTGCCCTGGTCTGAAGATTCGTAGAATGCCCCCCTTCACCAGACCAAGAGGACACTTCCCGACATGAAGAACACCCTGATTTCGCGCGCGGTTGTCACGACCGTCGCTACCGGCAGCGCCGTGCTGCTGGCCGCCGGAATTGCTTCAGCACACGTCAGCGTCGTCGCACCAGGAGCTGCGCAGGGCGGATACTCCGTTCTCACGTTCCGCGTGCCCACCGAATCCGACACCGCTTCGACCACCAAACTGACGGTGGCGCTCCCCGACCTCAAGTCGGCACGCACCGAACCGATGCCCGGCTGGACCGCCGTCGTGGAGAAGGACCCCACCTCGTTGGTCGCCAAGTCCGTGACGTGGACCGCCGACCCCGGCGTCGGAATCGCCCCCGGCCAGTTCCAGCAGTTCGTCCTTTCTGCCGGCCCGCTGCCGGAGCAGGAAGAGGTCGAGTTCAAGGCCGTCCAGACGTACAGCGACGGCAACGTCGTCAACTGGGATCAGGAAGAGCTTGCCGACGGCAGCGAGCCGGACAAGCCCGCCCCGACGCTGACTCTCGCCGCGTCCACCGGCGATGCCCACGGAGCCCCCTCTGCCGATAACACTGCCGAGACGTCCGCCGCATCCGAAGCCTCTGACTCTTCGTCGGACAACACCGCCCGCTGGCTCGGCGGCGTCGGCCTGGTGCTCGGCGCGTTGGGCGCTGCACTCGGCCTCGGCGCACTGGTCAGGAGCAAGCGCTGATGAGTACCCGGATCAAGGTCATCACCGTCGGCATGCTCGCGATGCTGGCCACGATGCTCGGAATGGGCACGGCCAGTGCACACTCCGCGGTGGTCGGCTCCAACCCGGAAAACGGTGCGTCCATTCAGGTTGCGCCTGACACGGTTTCGGTCACGTTCAACGAGGCTCTGCAGGCACAGTTCGCGGCGCTGACCGTCACCGGTCCGGACGGCAACCTCTGGACCAAGAGCGATCCGTCCGTCGAAGGACCCACTGTCAGTGCAGACCTCGGCGATCTCGGGCCGACCGGCGTCTACACCATCGCGTACCGCGTCACCTCCGCTGACGGTCACCCCGTCAACGGAACTCTGACCTTCACCCTCACCGAGGCGGGGTCGGGCACTCCCGGCGCTGCTGCTGCGTCGAGTACGGGTGAGTCGGAGTCCGGCAGCATGCCGGTGTGGATCTTCATCGTCGCCGGCGTCGTCGTGTTCGGCGGTGCGCTGTTCTTCGTGCTGCGTAAGCCGAAGTCGAGCTGATCGCGTGACGGGTACGGCAAACAGGTGGTGGTTGCTGTTTGCCGTACCCACAGCTCTGCTGGGAGTCCTCATCGCCTGGGGCCTCGCGAGCCCCTCGGGACCCGAATCGTCGAGCACTGTCCGCGTTCTCGCGATCGGATGCGGCTCGTTGACGCTCGGCATCGCGACGCTTGCCTGGATGGGCCGCAGTGAACGCCGCCCGGCAACAACCCCCGCGATCATGTGGACTCAGCTCACCGCGGCGGCAGCGGTTTGGCTCGTCGCCGAGATCACGCTCCTCGTGCTCAATGCCGCAGCCGCAGACGGCGCCCCGGTCACCTCACTGACCATCGGGCACTTCGGCGCATTCGTCTCCGAGGTCAACGTCGGCCGCGTCGGTGTCGCGATCATCGCGTGCGCGTTTGCCGTGGTCTGTTACGGCATCTACGGGTTCACCAATCCCGAGACGGTGCCCGTCGCACCGGCATTGGTCGTCTCCGCGTTGGCGCTCGCTGCCCGCCCGATCACCGGGCACATGGCGCAGCAGAGCTTCGGATCGATCCTCGACGCCGTTCACGTCCTCGCTGCGGCCTTGTGGTTCGGCGTGCTCGCCGCACTCGCGCTTGCCGTACCGTCGCGCGGTGCCTGGGCGATCTGGTTGCCCAAGTACTCCGCTCTCGCCTGGCGATGCGTCCTCGCGCTGGTCGTCACCGGTATCGTCAACGCCGTCGTGCGACTCGACTCACTCTCCGCCTTCTACGACACCGCATACGGCCGGGTGATCCTCGCCAAGATCGTGGCGATCGGACTGCTCGTCGCCCTGGGATGGTGGTGGCGCCGGACATGGGTGGTCGCGAGCGCTGCACACCGCATGAGTTCGGACGGATCCCTGCGTCGCGCCATCGGTGAAGTTGTCTTCATGGCCATCGCATTCGGGCTTGCCGCGGCCCTTGCGACAACTGCGTAAGACGTGCCTCAGCGCGACATTTCGTGACCCGCACATTTAACGTTTCACGTCGAGATTTAACCTCTACGTGAGTTTATTTTCCCAGCTTGCGGCGGTTTCCGGCCCCCCTTAGCGTTGCTCGCATGACGGAGGCCCAACGCTCGTTTCTCGTCTGCGCTTCGCAGCGCAGCGGCAGTACTTTGCTGGTCGAATCCCTGCGAGCAACCGGGGTCGCGGGTGAGCCGGAAGAGTTCTTCCAGTACCTCCCCGAGACCTCGCGATCGCCGCAACCGAGGCAGTGGTTCGAAGACGTCACGGACGAGTCCGTCCTGGGTCTGCTCGCCCCGTTCCACCCGGGCACGCCGGACACTCGCACCTCCGAACAGTGGCGCACACAACTTCTCGAACTCGGCCGAACCCCCAACGGAGTCTGGGGTGGCAAGCTGATGTGGAACCAGACGCCGCTCCTACTCGATCGCGCGGCCGGATTGCCCTGGCGCAGTGGGACGGACCTACGTTCCGCACTCCACGACACCCTCGATCACGACCTGCAGTTCATCCACGTCTATCGAGAAGATGTCGTCGCTCAAGCTGTGTCGATGTGGCGCGCCGTGCAGACACAGGTTTGGCGCGACGACGCGACTCCACCGAATCTCTCGGACGGTGCGCAGTACAACGCAGTCGGAATCGCGCACCTGGTGACGATTCTCGGTGAGCAGGAACGCCAATGGAAGCGCTGGTTCGAGGAAGAGGACATCTCTCCCATCGAAGTCGGGTTCCGCGATCTCACCGAAGACCCGCAATCCGTGGTCGCAAAAACCCTCATCTCCCTCGGCCTCGACGGACAACTGGCCCCGCCACCGCCGCTGCGTCGTCAGAGCGACGGACGATCCCGCGAATGGGTGCAGCGTTATCGCATCGACGCCGAACAGAACGGATATCCCGTCACATGAGCACCGTCACCGATGTCGTCGACGAACTCCGAGTTCTCGAATCCGAAGCGGTTCACATCATTCGAGAGGTGGTGGCAGAACTCGAGAGACCGGTCCTGCTCTTCTCGGCCGGCAAGGACTCGATAGTCCTGCTTCGTCTGGCCGAGAAGGCGTTTCGGCCCTCCCCACTCCCTTTCCCGGTCCTGCACGTCGACACCGGTCACAATTTCGAGGAGGTCATCGAATTTCGCGACCGTCGAATCAAGGAGGGCGGGCACACACTTCTGGTTGCTTCCGTTCAGGATTCGATCGACCAGGGCAGAGTGCAGGAGTCGACCGAGACCAGCGGATCGCGAAACCGCCTGCAGACCAGAACCCTGCTCGACGCTCTCGAAGCTGGAAGGTTCGACGCCGCGTTCGGCGGCGCCCGCCGGGACGAGGAACGTGCGCGCGCCAAGGAAAGAGTCCTCAGCTTCCGTGACGAGTTCGGCCAGTGGGACCCGCGAGCGCAACGGGCCGAACCGTGGTCGCTCTACAACGGTCGGATCAGACGCGGCGAGTCCGTTCGTGTCTTTCCGCTGAGCAACTGGACCGAGCTCGACATCTGGCGCTACATAGCCCAGGAGGAACTGGAACTGCCGTCCATCTATTTCGCGCACCAGCGGAGGGTATTCGAGCGCGACGGAATGCTCCTCGCTGCTTCCGAATTCAGCACCGACGCCGAGAACGCCGCGGCAACGACCGAGTGGGTGCGATATCGAACCGTCGGCGATCTGACCATCACCGGCGCCGTTCGATCGCACGCCACCACTATCGACGACGTCGTCACCGAAATCTCGGCCGCGACGGTTTCCGAACGAGGCGAGACTCGCGCAGACGACCGAACGTCGGTCGCCGCGATGGAAGACCGAAAGCGTGAGGGCTACTTCTGATGACGACCACCATCACTCGCCAACTCCTGCGGCTGGCAACGGCGGGTAGCGTCGACGACGGCAAGAGCACGCTGATCGGACGACTGTTGCACGACACCGACAGCCTGCCAACCGATCACCTCGATTCCGTGACCGACGAGCACGGTGTCGCCGACCTGGCTGCACTCTCCGACGGACTACGTGCCGAGCGTGAACAGGGCATCACGATCGACGTCGCGTACCGATTCTTCTCCACCCCGACAAGAAGTTACGTACTCGCCGACACCCCGGGGCACGAACGCTACACGCGCAACATGTTCACCGGAGCATCCAACGCTCACGTAGCGGTCCTGCTGGTCGACGCGAGGACCGGCGTGTTGCGTCAGACGCGCCGGCACGCCAGAATCGCCGCACTGCTCGGTGTTCCGAACCTTGTAGCCGTGGTGAACAAGATCGATCTGGTGGACTTCGACGAAGCGAGATTCGCTCAGGTGCAGGAAGAATTGCGGGCCTTGGCACGGCAAGTCGGACGCGAGGACGTACTCGCCATACCGGTCTCCGCGAAAGCCGGCGACAATGTCGTGACGCGGTCCGAGAACACCGCGTGGTACGAGGGGCCGACGCTCCTCGAGTACCTCGAAGGCGTCGAACTCCATGCGCCCGCGACGCACATCGAGGAGCTTCGGCTTCCCGTGCAATGGGTTTCGCGCCCCGATCCGCAGAATCGTCGCCGGTACACCGGCCGGATCTCGGCAGGCACACTGAGCGTCGGAGACGAGGTAGTGGTCCTGCCGTCCGGATCGAAGAGCACCGTGATCAGTCTGGACACTCTCGACGACAACCGCAGTACTGCCGTTGCACCACTGTCGGTTTCGGTGGAACTGGCCGACGACATCGACGTCGGACGTGGCGACGTTCTGGTCAGTGGCGGTGCGCAGGCTCATTTGCCGGTTCTGGCCCGAGAACTCGAAGCCACCATCTGCTGGTTGTCCAACACACCGTTGCGCGCGGGCGATCGGATAGCGCTCAAACACACGTCCCGGACCGTGCGAGCGACCGTCCAAGAACTGCACACCCGTCTCGATCCTGAAACGCTCGACGAGCAGGACAGCCCAGTCGAATTGGGACTCAACGACATCGGAACGGTCACGCTCCGAACCAGTTCCGTGGTGGTCGCCGACACCTACGACCACAATCGGGACTCTGGCGCCTTCATCCTGATCGACGAGCAGAGCAACGACACCGTCGGCGCCGGCACCATTCTCGAACCACGCGTCGTCGTTCCCGGCGAGCAGACCCGCAACGACATCAAGTGGCATCCGTCCTCACTCGAACGTCAACGGCGATGGGCGTCTACCACCCAGAGGGGCGCGACGATCTGGCTGACCGGCCTTCCTGCCTCCGGAAAATCCACCGTCGCTGTGGCTGTCGAACGTGCGCTCGTCGACGCGGGACGCACCGCGTATCTCCTGGACGGTGACAACGTCCGCCACGGTATCTCCGACGATCTCGGGTTCTCGCCGGGAGACCGGGCCGAGAACATCCGGCGCGTCGGGCATCTCACTCGACTGTTCGCCGACGCCGGCGTCGTGGCCATCGCGTCGATGGTTTCGCCGCTGCGTTCGGATCGAGCAATTGCGCGCGCTCTCAACGAAGCTGCCGGGCTCACTTTCCTCGAAGTTGCCGTCACCACTCCCGTCGAAGAATGCGAACGCCGCGATCCCAAGGGCCTGTACGCACGTGCGCGGGCGGGTGAACTGAAGGGGCTCACCGGAATCGACGCGCCTTACGAGACGCCGGAGGACCCGGACCTGGCATTCGACACAACCGGCGCTGACATCAACGAGCTGGTCGAGCGGGTCATCGCATTGTTGGAAGAGCGCGAAGCCGCGAGGCCCTAGGGGTTTTCGGTGTCCGACTCGAGGTAACCGCGGTCCGCACTGTAGGCGGACCGCACGTTGGGTCGGACACCGATCTTCTCGAGGTACGCCGCCATGCGGTGCACCGCCATCGCGCTTCCCAATGCCTCGTCCGGGAGACGATCGTCGGTTTCGGCGCGCCACGTGTGAAGCTGCGAGGACAATTCCGCCTGTATTGCCGAGACTTCCGGTCGATCGATCAGATTGATCTTCTCGTCCGGGTCGGCACGGAGGTCGTACAGCTCCCGGGGTGCGCGTACCGCAAGATGCTCGGTGCCGAGCGCTTTTCCGGAAAGACTGTCCTCGATGTCGAGCGGTAGATCCAGAGCGGGGCGGACGGCGTAGTTCTCGATGTAGCTGTAGTCCTTGGTACGCACCGCTCGAATGGGATCGAAGCTGTCGTGAAAGGTCTTCTCCGTGAACAGGGAAGTACGAACGGGTTCGGACGGTTCAGTTCCGCGGTCGACGAGGGCATCGGCGTGCGAGCGCCCTTCCACCTCGGTGGGGACGTCGATTCCGAGCAGATCGAGAATGGTCGGAACAAGATCCACACCACTGAACAGTGTCTCGTATTCCTTTCCGCCACTGCGATACCGCGCGGGAGGCCGAGCGATCAAGGCAATACCGGTACCCGGGGCGTAGAGCGTCGACTTGGCACGCGGGAACGCCGCGCCGTGATCAGTGAGGAAGAAGACCCAGGTGTTCTCGTCGAGCCCCTCTTCCTCGAGGGTCGCGAGCAGTTCCCCCACCGCGGCGTCGGCCACCTCTACGCTGCCGTGGAATTCGGCCAGATCCTCGCGCACCTGTGGCACGTCCGGAAGGTATCCGGGGACCTCCAGGGCTGCGGTGTCCGCCGGGGTATAGCGATCGGCGGGGTACGGGCGATGCGTTTCGAAGAATCCCGTGGTGAGCAGGAACGGCTCGGGCGGGAAGCGTCGTAGCCAGTTCTGGGCACGCGGAACCACGTAGTCGCAGAACGAGTTGGTGACGTCGTACTCGTGGTAGCCCAGTCGCTTCGGATACGCAGTCTCGTGCTGCATGCCGAAGAGCGAGGTGTACCAACCGTGGTCGGAGAGGATCTGCGGGAGCGTCTGCACCTCAGCGTGGTACTCCCAGCCGTGGTGCGCCAACCCGATCAGACCGTTGTTGTGCGGATACCTGCCCGAGAAGAGCGATCCGCGCGAAGGCGAGCACAGCGGCGCCGTCGCGTGTGCGTCGGTGAACCGGATGCCTTCTGCCGCCAGCCGGTCGAGATGGGGGCTGTTGACCCCGGCGACACCGTAACTCGCGAGGTGCCGCCCCAGGTCGTGCCAATGAATGATCAGGACGTTATCTCGCGCAGCCGACACGTGGGCAAGGCTAGTTGCCCCGCCCACGTGCGGCAACAGCTCGAATCAGCAGGATCTCAACTGTTTCTGCAGAGTTGTCTGATCCATCCGCGGGTATCGGCCGGATCGATGACGTCGTCCAGTTCGAACGTGGTCGCCGCCATCAGCGCCTTGCCCTGTGCGTAGGCCAGTTCCACGAACTGACCGAACAGCGTTTCCCGAGCCACCGGATCTTCGACGGACTCGAGTTCCTTGCGGAAACCGAGACGCACAGCACCTTCCAGACCCATCGGCCCGATCTCGCCCGTCGGCCACGCGACCGTGAACTCGGGGGCGTGGAAGGAACCACCGGCCATTGCCATAGCGCCCAACCCGTAACCCTTGCGCAGGATGATCGTTCCGAACGGCACGGTGAGGCGAGCACCGGCAACGAAGAACCTGCCGAACCTTCGAACCGTCGCCTCCTCCTCCGAATCCGGGCCCACCATGAATCCCGGTGTGTCGCACAGCGTCACCAGAGGGATGCGGTGCGCTTCGAGCAGTTCCAGGAAATCCGAAGCCTTGTCCGAGGCTTCCGCGTCGATCGCGCCGCCGAGATGCTCGCTGCTGTTCGCCAGCACACCGTACGGAACTCCTTCGACACGAACGAGTGCGGTTACTACACCGCGTCCGTAGTCTCGACGCAGTTCCAGGACGCTGTCGACGTCCGCGATTGCGTCGATCGCTCCACGAACGTCGTACGAGCGCAGGCGATTCTCCGGCACCACATGCCGCGAGAGCCGCGGATCCGGAGCGGTCCACTCTCCGCTCGCACCCTGGAAGTAGCCGAGGTACTGCTTGGCCAGCGCCACCGCATGAGCGTCGTCGTCAGCGACCAGGTGTACGACGCCGTTGCGGCGCTGCACGTCGATGGGGCCGATGTCCTCGGGGCGAAAGTTTCCGAGCCCGCCGCCCTCGACCATGGCAGGACCACCCATCCCGATGTTGGCGTCCGGTGTCGCGATCAGGACGTCGCACGCGCCGGCCAGGGCCGCGTTGCCCGCGAAACAGCGCCCGGACACGACGGCGACCATGGGCACCCGCCCGCTCAGCGCCGCCATGGCGCGGAAGGTTCCCAGCTCGAGGCCCGCCCCGGCGCCGGCGTCGGTGTCACCGGGGCGACCGCCGCCACCTTCCGCGAACAGCACCACCGGAACTCGCTTGCGATCGGCGATCTCGAGCAGGCGGTCGGTCTTGGCGTGATTGCGCATGCCCTGGGTACCGGCGAGCACCGAGTAGTCGTACGAGATCACGACGCTCTCGCCGCCGCTGATGGTCGCCACTCCGCCGATCAACCCGTCGGCAGGAGTGTTGGCGATCAGGTCTTCCTCGCTGCGTCGACTGCGCTGCGCCGCCAGCGCGAGCGCGCCGTACTCGACCAGGCTGTCGTCGTCGACCAGGTCGTAGACGTTCTCGCGAGCAGTCCGGCGTCCCAGCTTGTGACGCTTCGCCACGGCTGCGGGCCGGGCCGGGTCCAGGGTCACCTCGTGGCGAGCGATGATTTCGGCGAGGTCGGGACGGACGTCGTCGAGGTCCACCTCGTCGACCTCGGCGAGCTTCGATCCTGCGCTTGCACTACGGACGACGAGCAACGGTTCGCCCGCGCCCACCGACCTGCCCGGTGACGACAGGACCCGGACCACTTCGAGATCACCGGGCGCCGAGAGAACATGCTGCATCTTCATCGCCTCGAGGACGGCAACCTGGCCACCCGCATGGATACCGTCACCGACTGCCGCGAGTTCGACGACGATGCCCGCCATCTGTGCACGGACCACATCCTCGTCCGGTGCCACGTCCACAGACGAGGAGGGCGTTTGTGGGCCCACTTCGGGGACAAGGTCCGCCAATCGAGAACCCAACCAGTCGACGTCGACCAGGCCGTCGCGGAAGTCCTTGTCCGACAGTATTGCCTGCAGAAATTCGAGGTTGGTCGCTACACCGTCGATGGCGAACTCACTGAGAGCAGCAATCGACTTACGCACCGCGGCAGGGAAATCCGCTCGACGCGTGTGGGTGATCACCTTTGCCAGCAGCGAATCGTAACGCGCACTCGGCGAGAGTCCGACCGTACCGAAGGTATCCACGCGCACGCCGGGTCCGCCCGGAGGAGTGAAGTTGTCGAGCGTGCCGGAGGACGGCAGCGCATTGCCGTCCGGCGTCATGGTTTCCATGTTGACGCGGGCCTGTATCGCAATCCCCGAAGCGTTTGCCACGGATCCGACTGTCTCCGAGCCCTTCTCGACAGCGATGATCCCTGTTGGCAGGTCCAGGTTCTCGAACGGAACTCCGTCCGCGATCGCGAGCTGCACGGCGACGAGATCGACTCCGGTGACCTCCTCGGTCACCGTGTGCTCCACCTGAATTCGGGGATTGACCTCGAGGAAGACGAACCCGCGTTCCTCGACCAGGAACTCGACCGTCGCGATGCCTCGATAGCCGACCTCGGCGCACAGCCTCGCCGCCGCAGCGTGAAGACGCTCGCGCAGGGCCCCCGACAGCCCCTGCGCGGGCGCAACCTCGATCAACTTCTGATGGCGACGTTGGACGCTGCAATCGCGGTCACCCAGAGCGAGCGCGTGGGTTCCACCTTGCCCCGGTGCCGCCACGATCTGCACTTCGATGTGCCGAGCGTGCTCACTGAGTACCTCGGCGAACAGTGCCGAACTGCCGAATCCCGACTGGGCTTCGGCCGCACACACACGGTACGCGTCGTCGAGCGCTTTCGGGTCGCGCACCGCGCGCATGCCGCGGCCACCGCCGCCGCTGAGCGCCTTGATCATGATGCCGCGGGAGTTGCGCTCGAAGAATTCACGCACCTCGTCGAGGTCGGCGTTCGCCGATGTCGACGGCAGGACCGGCACTCCTGAGTCGACCGCCGCAGTGCGGGCGCTGGCCTTGTCGCCGAAAGTCCGGAGAACCTGGGCGTCCGGGCCGACGAAGACGATGCCCGCCTCGGTACACGCCTGCGCGAATTCGGCATTCTCACTGAGGAATCCGTAGCCCGGGTGCACGTGCGTGGCGCCCGTTTCGGCCGCGATCTTCAGCAGTGCGCTCTGATCCAGGTACGCGGATGCGCCCGACGCTCCGAGCGGCACCGACTCCGTGGCCGCCGCGACGTGCGGACTGGACGCGTCGTCCTCGGCGTACACCGACACCGTCTCGATCCCGAGTTCACGGGCAGTTCGAATGATCCGCAGCGCAATTTCGCCGCGGTTCGCAATCAGCAGTCTCACTTGTCCCCCTGAGTGCGCTCGAACAGATCGCCCTTGCGCACCTTTCCTGTCGCTGTCATCGGAAGCGCCTCGAGCACTTCCACTTCGGGCACCTTGTACGTGGCCATGTTCTCCTTGGCCCACGAGACGATCTCGTCGGCCGCAGTGTCGGAACCCTCGACCAGTTGGACAAACGCAAAAGCCACCTGCCCCTTGTCCGGGTCCGGTTTCGGCACCACCGCAGCCTTTTCGATCGCCGGGTGCAGCATGAGCAGCGCTTCCACCTCGGAGGGAAAGACACTCATGCCGTTGGTCTTGATCATTTCCTTGTTCCGCGCCAAATAGTGCAAACCGCCACGCTCACTGAACTTTCCGACGTCACCGGTCTGCAGCCAGCCGTCACGGATGGCGTCGGCGGTGGCCGCCTCGTTGCGGTAGTACGCGGAAAGGATGGACGGGCTGCGCACGATGATCTGCCCGTGCTCGCCGACGGGAACCGGCCTGCCGTCGTGATCGACGATCAGAACGTCGGTGCCGGGCACCGGAATTCCGCAGAACACCGGCTCGCTTTTCAGGTCGTAGTCGCCGTCCTGGAAGCCGAGGGTGATCGTGTCCGCGGTGTGGGTTTCGGTCATGCCGTAGCTCGCTTCGCGCAGAACGCCGCCGGTAGCCTCGCGCCACCGCTGGCGCGTGGCCGGATCGAGTTTGAGAACGAACGAAACTGCCATGACGTTCTGGAGTGTCGAGAGATTTCGCTCCGCGAATCCTGGCGTGTCCATCAGTTCGACGTAATTGTCGACAGTTCCGACCAGCGAGGTCACGCCGTAAGCCTCGACAGCGTCGAGCGTGGTCTCCGCATCCCAACGATTCAGCAGGACCACGGTTCCGCCGTTGACGAGCGGAACCAGGATGCCGAAGTCCTCACCTGCGATCCAGAAGATCGGCAAGAACACCAGGGACACCGGCGGATTGGCACCCACCTGGTCGCCGCCCGCAAGCGTCGCGGTGGCCGCGGTGTAAACCATGTGGCGCTGAGTGTGCTCACAGCCCTTGGGCATTCCCGTCGTTCCGCCCGTGTAGTTCAGGGCGGCGAGGGAATCGAGTTCGGTGGCGACAGGAGTCGCCCGCTCACTGGTGATGATCGACTGCCAGTCGCTCAGGCGCGGATCGTCGACCTCGAAGGGCAGTTCGACGGTCGGGATCGCCGTCAGCATGTCCGACACTGCAGTCTTCGCGACGTGTTCGAGTGGAGTCTGTGAGCGAACCTTCTTCACCAACTTCGAGAAGGTGTTCTGCGTCAGTAGGACCTTGACGCCGGCATCGTTGAGTTCGTGAATCAATTCATGTTCACGGAAGAGTGGATTGATCGGCACGTGAACCGCACCGACCTTGAGAATGCCGAGCATCGCGATATGGAACTGAGGGCAATTGACCAGGTGAACGCCGACGCGATCGCCGCGTTCGACTCCGAGTGACAGCAGCCATCCGGCAAAACGATCCGAAAGCTCGTCGTATTCGGAATACGTAATGACCCGGCCGTAGAAGACGATGGCAGGAGTATCCGGCCGCTCGATCGCCCAATGCCGCAAGTAATCGACAAGTCCCCCACCTTCGAGCGGATACTCGACGGCGCGGGGAATGCCGGCGGGCCAATGCGCGTGTTGCAGCGCAGAGATCTCCGCCAGAGCCGCTTCGAGCACGTCTTGTTCTGCCACCGATCACTCCATTCGTAAAAAAATCTATTTCGACTCTTCGAACCCGATCAACCGCTCGGACATCGTCGTCATATCTGCAATGAACTGGTTCTGCTCTTCGACACTCGCCTTACTCAGTCGTGCTCCACCGGCCATCTGTGCGTCCGAGATCATCTGAACGAGCACCGGGGGCGAAACACAGGGATCTACGTCGTGAACCTGTCGAATCCGTTCGACAAAGCGGACGTAGCGGCTCACGAGCTTTTCGCGAACCGCCGACCAACTGCGCTCGACCTCGGAATCCACCCGCGCCCGATGCTCGATCACCGCGAGCAGGTCACCGTAGGTGTACACGGCCGTGATGAACGCCGACGTGGTCGTTCGGAGAACTTCGCGTAGATCCTCGGCCGCCGGGCCCTCCATGTGCTGAGCGTCGAGGAAGCGTCGGCACATCATTTCGGCGACGGCGCGGAAGACCTCGTCCTTCGACGAGAAGTACGCGTAGAAGGTCGCCCGGGACACATCAGCCCTGGTCGTGATCGTCTCGACCGTCACGGCGTCGTATCCGAGTTCGCCGAAGCAGAGGGCAGCGGTGTCGAGCAGTCCGGCACGGCGTGGACCGTCGCCGAGTTTGCGGGCTGTCCGCGCTCGCTCCTGCGTTTCACTGGTGGTCACCGTCACAGTGTGTGTTGACGTTGACGTCAATGTCAAGAATCGTGAGCCCGGCGCCCCACTTCGGCTTTTTGTTCGGGTCACCCTTTCACACCCCGCATATCGGGTGTAAGACTCTGCCTCTAATGTTTTTCGCCTTTCCCAGAAGGAGTCAATTCCGTGCCGGAAGAATCCGCCTCGCCCTCCTATTTCACAATCAAGGAAACAGTTGCAGCTTTGATGCCGGCACTGGAGTCGGAACTCGTCGAACTTGTTCGTATTCCGTCGATAGCAACAGAAGGTTTCCCCAGCGAGCCCCTGTTCGAGGCTCACGACCTGATCGTTTCTCTATTGGAGAAGTCCGGAGTCACGAAGATAGAGAAACTCGAAATAACAGGTAAAACTGCGCCGGTCATCATTGCAACAGTTCCCGGTCCAGAGGGAGCCCCGACCGTATTGATGTATTCGCATTACGACGTCGTTCCCGCCGACGACGTCGAACTCTGGGATTCACCGCCTTTCGAACCGAGCAAGCGTGACGGCGCGATTTACGGCCGCGGTACGGCAGATTCGAAGGCAAACGTCATCGGCATGATCGGCGCGCTTCGCGTCTTCGACGGAAAGCCGCCAGTGACGGTCAAGCTCGTCATCGAAGGCCAGGAAGAATTCGGCAGCCCCTCTTCGACAACTATCCTCCGGAAGCCCCCGAATTGTTTGCGGCCGACGCAATGGTCATCGCCGACGTCGGGAGCGTTCGACCCGGATCACCGACCCTGACCGTCGCACTGCGCGGATCGGCCCAGGTGATCGTCGAACTCACCACTCTCGGAGCCGACAAGCACAACGGCCTCTACGGCGGCGCCGCACCGGACGCCCGCCTCGCGCTCATCCGCGCACTGGCGTCGCTGCACGACGACAACGGCGACGTGGCGGTCGACGGCCTCATGCGCGAACCGTGGACCGGCAGTTCATACACCGAGGACGAGTTCCGCACCCTCGCCGAGATCCGTGACGGGCTTCCGCTGCTCGGAACCGGCGGCATCGGCGAACGCATCTGGTCGGGCCCGGCCATCACCGTGACGGGAATCGACGCTCCCCCTGTGGACGGTGCGGTCAACGCCGTCGCAAGCACGGCCCGCGCCGTGATCAATCTGCGCGTACACCCGCGCCAACCTGCCACCGAGGCGCAGGCTGCTCTGGTCCGGCACCTGGAAGCCCTGCGCCCCTTCGGTTTGCAACTGACCGTCACCGCGGGAGAAACCGGCGACGGGTTTGCGGCAGCCGAAGGTGGACCGGCCTTCGACGCGGCATTGTCTGCACTATCGCAGTCGTGGGGTGAGCCGGCCGGGCTGATGGCAGGCGGCGGCTCGATCCCCCTCGTGATGGCCTTGGATACAGCAGTGCCCACCGCCGAGAAGCTGTTGTTCGGCGCCACCGACGGTTACGCGAACATCCACGGCCCCAACGAACGCGTCCTGCTCGACGAGCTCGAGAAGGCCGTCGTCGCCAAAGCACTGTTCTTCCAGGAGTACGCCGACACCTTCGAGGGGAAGAAATGAGCACCGAAACCGACACGGGGTCCGCACCTACTCCGGCCAAGAAGAAGTTCGAGTTCCCCGGCGCGGTCACGATGCTCGCGATCGTCACCGTCCTGGTATGGATTGCAGCACTGTTCATTCCGGCCGGACGCTTCGGCGTCGACGTGGACGGCTCACCCGTTCCCGGCAGCTTCGAAACCGTCACGTCTCCGCTGTCGTTCTGGGAACGAATCCAGCAACTGATCCTCTCCCCCGTCAACGGCCTCTACGGCGTACAGGATTCGATCACCGGGTTCGTCGACACCGACAACATCGGACGGCTCTTCGGTTCGGTCGGCGTAGTCCTCTTCATCATGGCGCTCGGTGCGTTCATCTCGGTCAGCTTTGCCACCCGCAGTCTCGAAACCGCTGTCTCCCAACTCGCTACCAAGCTCAGCGACAAGGGCTGGTTGCTCATCACCGTCATCATGGTGCTGTTCTCACTGCTCGGTTCGACAATGGGCTTCTCGGTCGAGACGTTCGGCTTCTACGCCCTGCTCATACCGCTGATGACGGCACTGGGCTACGACCGCATGGTCGCGGCCACCATGATCATCCTCGGCGCTCTGGTCGGAAACATGGCGTCGACCGTCAATCCGTTCTCGATCGGCGTCGCCTCCGGTGAGGCAGGCGTCTCCATCGGTGACGGCATCGTGCTGCGCGTGATCCTGTGGATCGTATTGACCGCTGTGGCAGTGGTATTCGTTCTCCGCTACGCCGCAAAGGTGAAGAAGGATCCGTCCAAGTCGCTTGTCGGCTTCGACATCGCGGACGACGAAGACGAAGAGCCGGCCGAGCCGGTGGACATCGACGGCAAGCTCACCGGAACTCAGAAGCTGGTACTGCTCATCACCGGACTCACCTTCGGACTGATGATCTTCTCCGTCATCCCGTGGTCGAGCATCTTCGGCGCCACCACCGGTCCGGCCGAGTACGACGCGTATCACGTCACGGCAACCGAGCCCTACTGGTTCGAGTTGAACTGGTGGTTCCCGCAATTGGCGATGCTGTTCATCCTCGCCGCCGTTCTCGTCGGCATAGTCGCGAAGATGGGTGAGAAGAAGATCGTCTCCCTGATCACGCGTGGAGCCGGCGACATGGTCGGACCGGCGATCGTCATCCTGCTCGCTCGCGGCGTCTCGGTGATCATGACCAACACCGAAACCCTCGACACCATCCTCAACGCGATGGAGCAATTGGTCAGCGGCGCTTCGGCGGGGGTCTTCGCGATCCTGGTGATGCTCGTCAACATCCCGCTGGCGTTCCTGATCCCGTCCAGTTCCGGTCACGCCACCCTGGCGATGCCGCTGCTCGCGCCGCTGGGCGACTTTGCCGGAGTCAGCCGAGCACTCGTCATCACCGCCTTCCAGATGGGCCACGGCCTGATGCTGATGGTTGCCCCGACCAACGTCGTCGTTGTCGGCGGGTTGGCCATGGCGAAGGTCGGCTACGACAAGTTCCTGCGCTTCGTCTGGCCACTGCTACTGATCAACTTCGTGATCGTTGTCGTGGTGATCGGCGCAGCAGCGGTATTCGAGTAGTTCAGGCGTGGTGGGCCTCGCGTGCCGCCGTCTCCAGACGGTCGGTGTACTCGGCCCACCACGCCTCATCACCGGGAGCCAGATTGTTGTCGCCCGCCTTCATCCCAGCGGCGCCGTCGATCAGCTCCCGCACGATGTCCGCGTGGCCGGCGTGCCGATGGATCTCGGTGACAACGTGAACGAGTATCCGGTGCAGTGTGACGTCGCGACGATCCTCCGGCCAGTGCTTCACGAAGCCGGGGGCGTCCAGATCGTGCTCCTCGATCGTGGCGTCGGCGAAAGCCCAGGTGCGGCGATAGGTTTCGACGATGTCGGCAGTGGACTCGTCGGCGCGGGCCCACATGTCGACGTTGAGTTCCTCCGAACGCAACCACGCGGGGAGATCGGGAACCCGACGGCCGAACGTAGGACCGAAATACCCGAGCTCGACGCCGATCATGTGTTTGACCAGACCCAACAAGTTGGTCCCTGTCCGGGTCATCGGGCGCCGAATGTCATACTCCGACAGCCCGTCGAGCTTCCAGACGAGCGCATCACGTGCTGCCTGCAGGTACCGCTGGAGATCTTCCTTTTCCGAGTTGGTGGTCATGAAACCAACCTAAACCGAGTGGAGCAGACATTGACAGCGGTCGAGGATCTGACCGAGGTTGCCTCCCGGGCCGTCGCCGCCGAGCGTGACGCCCGGTCGGTGCGCTGGCACAACCCGGCAGCCGTCCGCAAGGCTGTCGCGGCCGTCCGTGATTCGCTCGACGACGAACGATCAGCGCTGAGCCGACCGTCGTACAGCGGGTTGTCACCGTCGCCGCACATGGCGCGTCAACTCGAACTGATCACGACGTTGCAGCCGCCACTGCCCGCCGACGCCGGCATCGGCACCGCCACGCAGGCCGAGGCCGACGCCGTCGCCGCGGTGACCACCGCACGGATAGCCTTGCGCGCCGCCCACCTTGCGGTTCTCGAAGCACGCGTCGCCGCGCTCGATGCCGGTGACACCGATACCGTCGCCGCCGCGATCCGCGGTTACGTCCCGCTGAACTCGGGCAACCCCGTCGTCCGGCACGTGCAGGATCTCGGCTCCCGGATCCGTGAGGAAGCACGGCACGTGGTGAGTGGTAAGCCTCGGTCGATCGCATTTCGGCTGGGGCTGAGCCTCGGAATGGGCTTGGCGTACCTGGCATTCATTCGCCTCTTCCAGTGGGACGCCAAGGAAGATCGACTGCCTTATCTTGCGCTGTACGCACTCTCGGGTGTGGTCGGAAGCGTCGTGTGCACCAATGCGCTCAGCTTCGACGCCGGCCGCGTGCGCGCTGCGTTGTCCGGTGGAACGAGGCTCTGGCACGTGCTCGTCGCGAAAAACGCGGTGATGCTGCTCCTCGTCGGCAGCGCCGGGTTCCTGCTCAGCGCCGTCCTCGCGTGGCGCTCCGGAAGCAGTGCCGACCTGGTGAAGGCGTGCGGCCAGGTGCTGACCATGATCCTGCTCTGGTTGGGGGTCGCGAACGTGATGTCGGTGAGCTTGCCGCTGCGGGCAGAACCGATGACGGCGCGGCGCCACGACGGCACGTGGAAGCAGTTCCTGCTGTCCTTCGTCATCTCGTACGGTGTCGGACTGATCGTCAATCTGATGCTCTACTGGCGCGTCTGGGCAAAGACGACGCTGCTCGAGCAGATGGGCGGTCCGTGGATTCCGGTCCTGCTGCTCCTCGCGAGCGCGGCCGCGACGTGGCTGTTGCTGACCGTGCTGGCGGTACTGCTGGCCGAGCAACCGCGCTTCCGGCGCGCCTTGCACCGGGAGATGGTGGTCTACCGCGAAGAAACCAACCACTTGCAGGCGACCATTCAGCACAATTCCGGCTAATGTAGCCGTGCGTGGCTGATCCGGGCACGTCGCGAGTACACGCAGTGTCGAGGAAGGCGTGACCCATCATGTCCGTAAAGCCTGGCGCGGCCGCCACAACGGCCGCCGTGAGCACCGCCTCCTGGCTACCACTCATCGTGGTGGTCCTCACCCAGATTCAGGCGTCGTTCGCCGTCAACGCCCTGACCGTCTCGATGGCCGGCATCACCACCGATCTCGACACGCCCGCAACAAGTGTCGGCACCGCGATCACCGCGGGCACCTTCGCCATGGCTGCCTTCATTCTGTTGGGGGCCAAGATCGGCGCCCGTTACGGAACGCGTCTGGTCTTCCAGATTGCCGTCGCGATTCACGGCCTCGCAATGGCCGCGGTCGCCCTGAGTCAGAGCCCGGCAATGCTGTTCGTGGCCCAAGCTGCATCCGGCGCCGTGATCGCCCTCATCGCTCCTGCGTTGACGGTCTTCATCGCCACGAACTTCAGTGGCGATCAGCAGGCAAAGGCCATCGGTTACCTGGCAGCAGCAATCCCGGCGGCCGGTGTGCTGGCGCTGCTCATCGCCGGTTCCTTCGCGACGACGATCGGGTGGCGATACTCGTTCGCCCTCGTCGTGGCTCTCGCGGTGGTCAACCTGATCCTGAGCTTCCGGGTCAAACCTGTTCCCCCGCAGAAGGACATCACCATCGACTGGGCCGGCGCCGCCATTGCTGCCGTTGCCGTCATCCTGCTCAGCTTCGGTTTCAGCGGCCTGAACTCGTGGGGCGTCATCCTGGCCACCGACGCTGCGCCGTTCTCGGTCATCGGTGTTTCACCCGCGGCCATCCTGATCGTCCTCGGCACCATCTGCGCGCAGGGATTCTTCCAGTGGACGCGAAGCCGCAAGGCGCAAAACAAGCCTCAGCTCTTCAACCTCGACGTCCTCAAGACCGGCGCCGAGCGCGCCACCACGATTTGCATGGCGACGATGATGTTCGTGGGAACCGCGGCCAACTTCCTCATTCCGCTGTACATGCAGATCATCCAGGGCCGCAGCAGCTTGCAGACGTCGTTCTCGATCATCCCGTACACACTTTCGATCTTCATCGCGAGCACCGTCGTCGCGCGTCTGTACAAGACGTACTCCCCGCGTCTGATCGCACGAGCCGGGTTCGTCGTCGTTGCCGCTGGACTCATCTTGTTGGCCTTCACCATTCGTGGCGACTGGCATCAGATCTTTGTCGTCATCGGACTGATCACCCTCGGCCTCGGGCAGGGCGCCATCGTTGCGCTGGTGTTCAACACCCTCCTCACCGCAGCTCCCAAGGAACTGGCCGGCGACGTCGGTGCCTGGCGGGGACTGGTACACAACATGTCCGGCAGCGTCGGCATCGCGGTGGCCAGCGTCTTCGCCGTCGGAATCCTCGGTTCCCTCGTCAGCTCGCAGCTGATCGACAACCCCACCATCCCGGCATCACTCAAGGTCGAGTCCGGGATCAATCTCGACCAGGTCAACTTCGTCCCCAACGATCAACTCGTCGTGACGCTCGAAAACACCTCGGCGACACAAGCACAGATCGACGAAGCCATCCGGATCAACACCGAAGCGCGCTTGCGCGCCCTGCGAACCTCGCTACTCGTCCTCGCCGGACTCTCCCTGCTCGCCATCATTCCGGCCGGCCGCATGCCCGACGAAGTACCTGCTCTGGAAGAACCGCAACCCACGAAGGGCAAGAAGTAACCGATGTCCAACCAAGACCAATTCGGTCCGATCGAATACGTTGCCGTCGAGTTTCCCGGCGGTGCACCGACTTCCGCAGGATTCGAGCAGCTGCTCACTCTCGTCGACTCCGGCGTGATCCGCATCCTCGACCTCGAGTTCGTCACCAAAGCCGCCGATGGATCAGTGGCCGTCGTACCGGCATCGACCTTCGAACTCGCAGATTTCGATCTGGCGCAGTTCGACGGCGCAGCCTCCGGACTGCTCGACGCCGGCGACCTCGCTGCCGTTGGTGACGAGTTGGCCGCCGGAAGTGTTGCCACCGTACTCGTCTACGAGGAACTGGCAATACTGCCGGTGATCGACGCGTGGACCCGCAGCGGCGCAAAGATTGTCACCGAAGGTCACCTGAGCTTGGACGAACTGGCTGCTGCACTGGACAACACCGCACCAGGCAATACGGAGAAGGACGCATGAGTTTCTTGAGGCGAGCCGGCCGGGTAGCCGTCGCAAGCTCCATTCACGGCAATGTTCAGCGCCGTCAGCGGACCCGTTGGGCCGCCGAAGATCAGGCTCGCGCAGCGCAGGCCCAGCCGGTGCCACCGATTCCCGATCTACCACCCCTGCCACCGCAGGCAGCTCCGGCAGCATCGATGGACTTGAAGCTCGAACAGCTCACCAAGCTGGGCGAACTCAAGAATGCGGGAGTATTGACCGAGGCCGAGTTCGAGACCCAGAAGGCACGTATTCTCGCCTGACCTAGCTGCGCCTCCCGAGTGCAAAAGCCATGACGGGAAGCTGCGTCGTCGCGAGATTCAACAGAGATGCCACTCGCGTATCCGTGAATCCTGCGATGGCGCAGCCCGCAAGTCCCATCGCCTCGGTCACGAGGTACAGATTCTGAACCAGCACACCGGCATCCACGTGCATCGTGCGGTAGTGCCGCATCGCGTACTTCTCGAGCGGCGCTTCAACGTCGGCGACCACAAACAAAAGAACCGGGAACACGTCGACGAACTCGGGTTGGAGAAGGCTCGCTCGAAGGTGCTCTCGCACGTCGCCTGGCCGGACAGCTTCGGCACGGCCTCGGGCATATCGGTATACCCCGGCTCCGAGCTCGTCTCCGGGTCGGCTGAGAACAAACGACAGCGTCAGTTCGCGCATCCCGCCCGCCGTCGGGCTGCTGACAACACTGTGGTGCAACACGTTTGACAGCTCGCCTGCTCGGAGTGCCGTCTGTGCGGGGTCGTAGCGGCTCCGCCGTGCCTGCAAGACGTCCGCGAACCCGCAGGCCGGCAGTGGCGTCGCGGCCGGCAGTTCCACGGATTCACACGTCACCGGCGGCAGTGCGTGCTCGTCGAACGGTAGCTCCGACGGACTCACCGTCCGGTCCAACACTGCATGCAGCGATACGACGGCCTCGATTCGCTCGAGTGCAGTCACGAACCCGGGTGCAGCAGGCGAGACACCTCGCCGGCCCCGTCGATCGAGACCAACTCGCCGGCGAACCACGCCTCCGGAACGGCAAAGATCGCATTCGATGTCGCGGCGGGGGTTCCGGCAAATGCCGTCCGCGCAGCATCCAGGGTGGATTCCCGAGCCGACTCGGTGGAGTAGACGACGAGGACAGCCTTCGGCGACTTCGCGAGCACCGATTCCGTGGCTACCTGGCCGAAGTACTTTCCGTCGGGAAGGTCGTTCTCGAAAAGATTGCTTCCCCCGGCGGCCTCGAGCACACTGCTGTAGAGGCCCCTGGCCAGAGCATAGGACTGTCCCTCCGAAACCTGAACCATCACAGTGGGAACCGGCTCCTGCCCGGCGACAGATGCCTCGGTTGCTGCGAGGGACTTCTTGCCGTCGGCCAGGAGGGTTGCTGCCGCCTCACTTGTTCCGGTCAAGGCGCCGAGACCGTCGAGGTCGGACCAGACGTCGTCGATCCGCCCCTCGGTGACGGCCTTGTGGCAGTAGCCGCTGTTCACGAAGATCGGGATGCCGAGGTCACGCAATTCGTCCATGGTCTGCAATCGGTCACCGTCGAACCAGTATTCCCCGTCGGAGACGATCAGATCCGGACGGGCGTCGAGCAATGCTTCTTTCGCGGGAACTCCGGTGCTCAGTACCGGCACGGCCGCGAACTGATCAGCGAGTTCGGGGCTGGGAGGAGAGAGGTCGGTATTCGATTGTCCGACAATGCGGTCGGCGGCGCCGAGCTGAATGAGAAGTTCCGTCATCGACGGATACAGCGAGACAATCCGCTCCGCCGTCTTGGGCACCGTGACCTCGCGATCACAATTGGTGACGGTGATCTTCTCGGACGACGACGCCGCCGAATCCGCCGTGGAGTTTCCGCATGCGGTCAGTACTGCGGTGGCGGTAACGGCCGAGCACAACAGCGCGGCAGTACGTATCGAGGATTTCAAGACACTGCTTCTTTCGTGTGTAGGAGCGGAGGGGCGAACGAGAGCAGGGGGCGCCCGGTCAACGGATGAGTGCCGAGATGCACCTGAACCCCGAATACTTCGGACAGCAGGTCCTCGGTGAGGACCTCGGCCGTCGGTCCTGTCGCGACAACTACCCCGCCGGAGAGCAGACAGACGTAGTCGCAATACGCTGCGGCCAAGGCGAGTTCATGGATCGCGACAATCGTCGTGGTACCGAGTTCGGCGACCAATTCCATCAATTCGAGTTGAGCACGGATGTCGAGGTGGTTGGTGGGCTCGTCCAGGACCAGCACCGACGGTTGTTGAGCGATCGCCCGGGCCAACATCACACGCTGTTTTTCTCCGCCGGACAGTTCGGCGAAGAGACGTGATCCAAAGCCCTGCATGCCGGTTCGCACCAGTGCGGCGCTGACGATGTCTCGGTCGATCTCGCCGAGTCGAGAGAACGCGCTGTGATGCGGCGTCCGACCCGTTGCAACCACCTCGCGGACACTGAACGAGAAATCGGATGAATGCTCCTGCCCCACAACACCGATGATGCGTGCCGCCGATCGAGGCGAGAGATCGTCCCAAACATTCACCTCGTCCACCTTCACGATTCCGCTTCGAGGCTTCATCGAGCGATACAACGCGCGCAGGAGGGAGGACTTTCCACTGCCGTTCGGTCCGACGAGTCCGACCACGCTTCCCTCGGGCGCTTCGAGGTCTACACCCGAAACCACGAGGCGTCCGCCCCGAACGACGTGAATTCCGCTGGCCGACAATCTCATGACTGCGCACCGCCGTCCCGTCGAAGCAACCAGAGGAAGAACGGTGCACCCAATCCGGCGGTGATGATCCCGAGTGGTAATTCGTTGGGCGCATCCAACATCCGAGCCGCAAGATCGACGATCACCAGGAAGGTGGCACCAACCAACGCGGTCGCGGGGAGCAGCTTGCCGTGATCGGAACCGACCAGAAGTCGTACGGCGTGCGGCACGAGCAGCCCCACGAAACCGATTCCCCCGGCGACGGATACGACAACCGCGGTCAGCAACGACGCGATCACCAGTAGTAGCAACCTGGTACGGCGCACGTCCACGCCGACCGATTGCGCGCTCTCGTCTCCCATGGCCAACGCGTTGAGTTGGCGCGATTGTGTCAACAGAATTGCCGCACAGACGGTGATCACCGCGGCGGGCACACCGAGATCCGACCAACTGGCCCCGCTCACCGAGCCCAGCAACCAGAAGAGCACTCCCGAAAGCTGACTCGGATCGGCGCGCAACTGCACAAAACTTGTTGCAGCCGAGAGCAGATAGCCGATGGCAACTCCGGCCAGGACCATGCGCAGCGGGACGAGCATTCCCTCTCGCCGACCCAGGACGAGAACCGCGATCAGGGAGATCATGGCCCCCAGGAAGGCTGCCACCGGGACACCGATCGACAGGCCGGTGCCGATGCCGGTCGTCATGATCAGTACTGCACCGAAGGATGCTCCGGAACCCACGCCCAGAATGTACGGATCGGCAATCGGGTTGCGCACCAACGCTTGCAGCACGGCGCCGGCCAACGACAATCCGGCGCCCGCCAATGCCGCAATCAGAATGCGCGGTACCCGCAATCCCCACACGATCCGATCGAGCAGCGGGTCGACCGGCGGACCGCCGACGTGTGCGTACAACACCGCGAACACGTCGGCAAAGGACACCGACGCGGCACCCGACCACACCGCGACGGTGGAGACCGCGACAAGCACAACCGCCGTGGCCAACAGAAACGGGACGTACCCGCGCTCGCCGACGGGATGTGGACGCGACGGCACTCGTGGTGCTGCCTCGCTGGTCAGCGTCATCGCACTCCTGAGTCGGTGGGGTTCGCAGTCATGAACAGGTGGATCTAACCATAACGACAGTCGTTTTCATTAATAGTCACATGCTCATCTGTGCGGGTAAGGGTCGGTCCGCAGCGCGCTCGCCCACGCGAAGAGCGCCCCGACCAGCGCAAAGATGCACGCAACGAGGTAGGCGGTGCCGATGTCCCAGCGTCCTGCGATTGCCCCGGCAATCAAGGCGCCGACCGGCGAACCACCCCAGGCGACCATCCTCGCCGTGGTGTTCACGCGCCCCTGCAGACGATCCGGAGTCAGGCGCTGACGTGCACCGATGCCATTGAGGATGGTGACGGTCGCACAGCCGGAGTAGACGACGAGCGCCGTGATCGCGGCGCCGGTGTTGCCGGTTGTCGCAACGACGAACAGCACCACCGGGGCGATGGTCAGCGCCCCGACAGTGATCGCCCCGACCGGCCACTGCGCCGGTAGGCGTGGAAGCACGAGCGCCCCGACCACTCCACCCACGGAGACGGCCGTCCACACGGCGCCGATCATCGGACTCGACGTCGAAATCCCAAGCCTCTCGGATGCGTACACCACCAGGAGCGCCGTAACCGCACCCTGCGTCAGGGAATTGACGAAGCCGACGCCGGTCAAGGCTCGCAGAAGCGGCGACCGCCAGAGGAAGCTGAGGCCCTCGCGTATGTCACGCGCAATTCCGGTTCCCGACTTCTTCGGCGCCGCAGGAGTAATCGAAAACGAGGCTCCGATCGAGGCCATGGCCAGCCCGGCCAGTACGTAAGCCAGTGCATCAGCACCCAATGCGTAGGCCGGGCCGATCGAGGCCACAAGCACGCCGGCTATCGCCGGAAAGACAACATCGATCAGCGTGCTGGACGTCCACAGCGCGCTGTTGGCCGCCGGTATCCTCTGCCGACCGACCAGAGCAGGCAGCGCTCCGAAAGCAGCGGCGTCGAACCACACGAAACACGTTCCGATGCACATCGATACGCCGACGGAATGCCACGCCGTCAATACGCCGAGTGCCTGCGCTGCCGGAATACTCGCCAAAGCAAGTGCAGCTACGGCCTGCGCACACAGGATGACCGTCCGCCGGTTGACTCGGTCTGCCACGGCGCCGGCGAACAAGCCGAACACGATATACGGCAGAACCGTCCCCGCAGCCGCGAGCGAGGTGAGAAACGGAGACCGGCTGATGTCGAACACCAGGATCGGCATGGCCACTCCGGTGACCGCCGCACCGGCTACGGCAATCGTACGAGCCGTGAAGAACAATCGAAACGATCTGTCCCGAAAGACATGTGGTTGCGCTTCGACGGATCCCGTCGTCGGGGTCTCGCTCATGTATGCACTCTCTTGTACCTGTTGCTCTCCGTGGCGATCTTTCGTACGGTGGCATCGTAATGGAAATGGTTTCCATTACGGAAGGGATGACAATGAGCAACATTTCGTTCGACAGCGTCTCCAACTCGGCTCCGGCCAATGCACTCCAGGGCGTCGGCACCAACGCTCTCGTCGACAACCCGTTCACCTTCGAGCCGGTTGCCGAGGCAACGTCCGCACACGCCCTGCAGGGTGTGGGCACCAACGCCCTCGTCGACAACCCGTTCAGCTTCCAGAGCTGAAACCTCCCCTGATCCAGACTGTTTCGACAGTCTGATCAGCCGATGACCCCGCCCGCATCCGACTCGTCGGGTGCGGGCACCGACAAGGAGATCCGTGTACGCCCTCGCCGACGGACACCAGCTGTATCCGACCCCGGACGGTGTTTGGCATTACCTGACACCGGACGAGAACGCGGTCACGATCGGCGCGCCGGCCGAAGACCTCGCGGAACTCGACAACTTTCTCAGGCGCTCTGGTTCGGTGCTCGGCCCGGGAGCTATCGAGATCGCCGACGCCCTCGTCTCTCGCGGCGTGCTGGCTGTTCCAGGTCAAGTGCCAGAGATTCCGCGCCCACAGCGTGTGCTGATGGACGGGATCGGGCCCGTTGCCGATGCTTGCATCGCCCTGCTCTCCAAGGCTCTTCCGCATCTCGAGGTCGTATCCACCACTGCGCCAATCGAAGACGATGTTGCGTCGTCGGACCTCGTACTGTCGGTTGCCGACGCTCCTCCTCACGACGCGTGGTCGGAACTCGATACCTGGTGCCGCCACAGCCGAACTCCGTGGCAACGCGTCCACACGGAGCTGGGTGAGATCTGCATCGGTCCCTTCTTCGACGGCATCGACAGCGCAAGCTACCGGGACGTCTGCGGTCGACGGCTTGCTGCGTCGCGCGTCCCGGATCATCTGCAGGCACTGTGGAATCACCTCGCCGGCAGCGAACCTCGCCCGCTCGAACTTTCACCCACCGCAGCCGCAATGGCCAGTGCGCTTGCATGTTCGGACGTCGTGGCTGGTGTGCATGGCGCACCGCCATCACACCTTCACCACCAGATCCGGATGAATCCGCGAACCCTCATGATGACTCGCCATCCCGTGCTACCACTGCCCGGCGGCGTTCTCGAACCCGCGCCGACGCTCCGGTGATCTCACTCGGCGTGAAGATCCCGGCAGCAGACGGTTCTTCGTTGGCTACGGATGTGCTTCTCCCACCGGATTCTTCACCGCGGGGACTGATCGTGATCCGCACCCCGTACGGGCGTGGATGGCATCTGGCGGAGGGGATCGAATGGCGATCACGAGGAATTGCATTCATCTCGCAGGACGTACGCGGACGGCACGATTCCACCGGCTCTTGGGTACCGTACGTCCACGAGCGCGAGGACGCCGCCGCCCTGGCCGAGTGGCTGCAGGATCAGCCGTGGACACCGGAGTGCGTCATCGCGAGCGGGGCTTCGTATGCGGCCGGAACCGCCTGGGCATTTGCTGCCGAGACCAACAGCGCCGATCGGTCATTTCGTGTAGACGGCGTCGTCTCCAAGGTGCCGACCATCGGAAGCGACCGCGTCAAACGTGATCCCTCGGGGATACTCCTCCTCGCCGAGCATCTGGCGTGGTGGGGCGAGCACGGAGATTCGTCTTCCTCCCGTGAGGGTTTCATCCCTGAACTGATGCGTTCGGATTCAGCTTTGCTGGAACACCTCCCGGTGCAGTCGATGATCGAGAAAGTCGGTCTGACCTCCGATTCACCGGGCTGGTTGACGCCGATCCTTCGCGCTCGTAAACGCGAAGACTTCGGTGGCGATGATCTGGTGTCCGCGGACGAACTCTCCGAACTCGACATCGCCGGGCTGCACATCGGCGGTTGGGACGATGCGATGATTCGGGAGACACTGCGGCACTTCACGTCCGTGGGGCGCGGGCCGCAGAGTTTGATCGTGGGCCCCTGGGCGCACGACCTCCGCCCGGGAAGGGTCGGCGAGACAAGTTTCGGCCGCCTTCAGGTCGAGTGGATGGAATCGGTATTCGCTGCGCGGCCCCTGACCATCAATCGGGTATTCGACCGGGGTGTCGGCGAATGGTCGACCGAACCGTTTGTCACGGGTGCGAATCGCGTTCATCTCGAACCAGATCGGAAGGATGCGGCCTACAGCTTCCTGTATGACGCCTTACGGGACCGAAACAACTGTGTTGTCTTGACTTTCGATATCAAGCACGACTCCGTACTCTCCGGAACACCATCGGTGGAGCTGAAAGTGTATTCACCCGAGGGCGAAGCCGATTGGATCGCCGAACTGAGCGTCGTCGATCCCGCTGGAGTTACCAGATCGATCGCACGGGGCGCGGGTGTCAGCCTGCAGCCGACGATGGTGACCATCGATCTGGATCCCGTGTTGCACACTGTGCGCGCGGGTGATGTCTTGACGCTGCGGATCGCCGGCTCGGACTTCCCACGACTCGCACGCAATCTCGGAGACGGTGATCGCTATCGAGGAACACGCAGTACCGCACTGCACCAATCATTTTCCGGGTCGTTGACCCTGCCGATACTCGGAGGAACTGCCGGTGGATGACTTGCTGGTCGACGCCCGGAGCGGCGTGCTGACCTCACTGGAACCACACATTCGCTCGGACATGCCGACAGGCTGGGTCGGTTGGGCCGCGAGGGTGGCCGACACCAGAAACTTCGGCGGCAGCGGTTCACTGTTTCGCGCGGACCCTTACGGATTCGGGGCTTCGATACGCGACGATGCAGCAGCTCGCGGGGCGGCGACCGGTGAGGCCGTCGAAAGATATTGCGGCAACGTGGTCCCCGAGGATCTGGTCCGCAGCAGTGCATCAGCGCTGGAACTGGCCGGCTCACGGGTCGTCGATCCCGCTGAATTTGCGTTGTACAGCGAGGATCAGTACCGCCTTCCCGGATTCCCCTTTGTTCCCTTCACCTCTGATCTGAACATTCGCTGGGCATTGGGTCACACCATGGACGAAAAGGTGCCCACCTACGTGCCTGCGGCCCTGACTTATCTCGGGTACTACACAGGCACCCGTCGCTGCGAGCCACCGATCGCGTCGTTGCAGTACGCCGGAATCGCAGCGGGACGCTCACGCGACGAGGCCGAGATGTCAGCTCTGCTGGAACTTCTCGAACGCGATGCCACCGCGCTGTGGTGGTGCGGGGACCGGTCACAGCCGGCGATCGAGCTTTCCGACTGGGAGCGGTTGCCTGCGCACCGCCAACTCGGGGATCTGGAGAGCCAGACCCGGAGCGTTCGAGTGCTTCTGCTTCCCTCCCCCTTCGGCATTCCCGTCGCCGCAGCGTGGATCCGCGATGACCGACGTGGACTGGTCGCGCTGGGCACAGCTTGTCGACCGACGGTGGAGGCGGCAGTCTCGAAGGCGCTTGTCGAGGCGTGTGCCGTACTTGCCATCACGATCGACCTCGCCGACCCCGACGGGCCGACCTGGCGCAGCGTGGCGGACGGAACGCTGCCGGCGCACCTGTACAAACCCTTTCGGGCCGACCGTCGTTACCGGGACGAGTTCGATCCGCAATGGAAAGACGTCGTCGATCTGCCGACCGTTGCCCAGCTTTATCTTGATCCCACGATGGCCCTGGCCGCGGAGGAACATCTCTTCGACTACACCGAAACACTCTCGGTATCAAAGATTCCCGACGAAGCGCCGTTGGATCTGGCTTCTCTCGTAGCGCTTCTGACGTCACGGGGACACCAGCCGATTTCCGTCGATCTCACCACCGGCGACATCTCGATTGCCGGGTTGCACGTCGTCCGCATCCTGACTCCGGGCCTGTACAACAACGCCCCGGCAGCCTTTCCCCTTCTTGGAGGTAGCAGATTGACCAGCGCATCGACCACCCATCTGCATCTGCCGGTCCCCCTCGCATGACATCTTCGCTCGTCGACCGCCGAACTGGGATCATTCGAGAGCTGGTCGACGCCGTTGTTCCCCAGCACTTTCCGCCCGAGTTCAAGCTGATTCACTCGTATGTCAGTGATTCAGCACGCTTTACACCCTGGTCCAGTGACTCGGCCGGCGCCGGATATTGCTTCGATCTGGGTGACCGTGCGCGGCCTACCGCAGCTGCGATAGGCGAAGCGGTGGAACGGTATTGCGGCAACATCGTCGCCAAACCGATCGTCCGCGGGTCCGCCGAAGCGTTGATCGGAGCAAGCATCGAGCTGTCACAACTCGCGCGTTTCGACGCTGCCCAGTACGCGCGGCCACAGTTCCCGTTCGTCGAACCAACCGACGATCTGGAGATGGACTGGACTCGCGGAGCCGACCTGATCACGGGTTCGGATATCTGGGTACCGGCCGAACTCGTCTGGGGTTCGTATCCTCATTTCGTCGCCCGGACGGGTCCGGCGATCTCTCCGGTGGCTCAGGCGGGTCTCGCCGCCGGTCCCACGACGGAATTCGCGATACGGAATGCACTGCGCGAGATAGTCGAGCGCGACGCGATGACGTTGTCCTGGACCGGAAGACGCGGCGTTCGGATCGTCACCGGCATTCCCGAGGTGCTTCGGCGACTGGGGAATCACGGCACCCTCTCGACCAGGTGGTTGTCATTCGACAGCGATTTCGGGATCCCGGTGCTCGGCGCCCTCGTCCACGACGGACTCACCGGATACTCGACCATCGGTACCGCCTGCCACGAAGAAGCGCAGACGGCTGCGTTCAAGTCACTCGGCGAAGCGCTTCAGCTGCAGCTGCTTTCCGCCGACTACGACAACCCGGAGAGCGGCATCGGTCGAGCCGCGGCCTCCCCGACCAGTCCGCTTGCGCCGTGGCGAGCTGACCGAAGCTACGCAGGCGCCTACCGATCGGATTTTGCCGACGTGATGGACTACGGATGCCACTTGCAACTTCACCTGGACCCGGAGATCCAAGCACGATTCGAGAGTGAGCTGGTCGGTGCCGTCGTCGGCGAGGTGGGACTCGACTCTCTGACATCAGCCGCCGGCACCGAAAGCGCTCTGACGGCAGCCGGTTTCCGGCCGGCATGGGTCGATCTCACCACAACTGATGTTCTCCACGCCGGCCTGCACGTCGTCCGCGTCGTCGTACCCGGTTGTCTCACCAATGCGGCCGCCGGATTGCCGTTTCTCGGCTCGCCCCGACTAGTGGACTGTCTTGCCGGACGATCGGCTCGCACCATCCCATTGCCGCACTGACAGTTCGGGAACCGCCGCTTGCAACGACTCGGTGGTTTCCACCGCGTGGAACCACGTCGGCTTCGAGATCGCGGCATCCCGAATCACCTGCACGGCGCGCGCGGCGATAGCTGCCGTCGCGACCGACTGGCTACGCCCCGAAACCCACAGCGCCGGGCCGGCATCCGCTCGGGCCATCGCTACCCAACGATCCGAGCCCCACAGCTTCTTCGGCACGACCTTCTGTAGCGCGGGTGCCCACGTCATGGCCGCAAGTCCGAGCGTCGCGGTGGACGTGTCCAATCGCAGGTACGTCCTGACCGGAACACCGAGGTCTCGCGTCAACGCATGCTGGTCCGAAAAGTCGGCCCGCACAGCAGGACCGGTGCGGTAGCCGGTCACATCGGCCGGTATTCGAAACGTCTCCATCCCGGTGTAGTTGCGGACCGATCGTCCGTCGGGATCAGGAAACCTCGTGCCCAACATCCCGTACGTCCACGCCGTTGCGGCCGGCCCGTGTAGTTCTCCACCGCCGAGGCCGATCAGGATGTCCACGGGTCGGTCGCCGAGTCGATGCGCCTCGGTTGCAAGGACACTGGTCAATCCCGGCGCCAACCCGACGCCCATCAGAACGGGTCCGTCGACCGCTTCCAATTCTTCGCAGTAGCTCGAGGTCGCCGTGATGTCGACGAATGCCGCCCCACCGCGTACCGCTTCGTCTGCCAGGCCAACGTCCTCGAAACCCGACGCATTCACCACCACATCGAAGTCTCGAACCACAGTCGAATACGCGCCTGGTTCTTTAAGATCAACGACGACGTCCGCGCGGGCAGGATCACGGCCGGCGGAGTACGCGGAGATTTCGGGGACCTTCGCGAGTTGTTTCATCAGGGGAATCCCGACGGCACCGTAGCCACCGAGTACAAGAACCTTCGTCATTATTTCGCCTCCCGAGTCGCTAGAGTTCGACTCTAGAGTTAAACTCTAATCATGACTGAGGTTCTTCGGGAAGACACGTCGGCGCGGCGCAAGATCATCGAGGCAGCGCGTGAGGTTTTTGTCGATCCCGGCTACGCGGCCGCCACGATCAAGCAGCTTGCCGCGGCGGCGGGCGTGTCGGTGCAGAGTGTCTATTTCGTGTTCGGCAACAAGCCGAGCGTGCTGTCAGCACTACTCGACGTGGCCGTTGCGGGCGACGAGGAAAAGACGGCAACTCTCGACCGTCCGTGGGTGGCGGCAGCACTCGGCGCCCCACATCCACTCGGGCAACTCCGGATTCAGGTTCACCACGGACGGCTCATTCTGGAACGCACCGCAGACATCCTGCTGGCACTGCGGGCCGCCGCTTCCGCCGACGAGGACGCCGCCCGTCTGTGGCAAATCAACCGCACTCAGAGACGCACGGTGCAGGAACATCTGATGGTCGGCATCGTCGAAAAAGCGCCAACCGTCGACCTCGAAACAGCCGTGAACGTCGCACTCACGCTGCTCAGTCCCGAGACCTACACAGACCTCGTGGTCGGCGCGGGTTGGACCGGCCAACAGTACGAAGAATGGGTGGTCAACACCCTTGCCGCCACCCTCGGTCTGGACCGAACCGTCAAATCCCGGAAGTAGCTGGGATTACTTGGTGGGCTTGTCGTCGATGTGCCGTGGGTTGTTCCACAGGCGCTCCGTCAGATCGTGGAGGACGGCAAGGGTGATCGTGTCGTCGTCCCGTCGGAGCAGAGACTGACTGACCGTCGCGCGCACCAACGTGGAGTCGGAGTGCACGAACTCCTTGACCGAGCCCGGCTCGGAACTCAGTTCACGATGGGCCTGCTCTGCACTGACGTCGTCGGCATCCTTGTCGTAGAGGATGTCCTGCAAACGCAACGCCGAGACGGCCTTCTTGGGATATCCCAGCATGTCAGCGAAGGACGGATTGGCAAAAACGATGCTGCCGTCGCGGTGAACGGCCATGACCGGCACCGGAAGCCTGTCGAGGAGAATCAGGGCAGGCATCTGCTCCAGATCCGCAATCGGCGATTGTGGCGGCTGCGCAACGTTGCGGCGGCGTTCCATAACACGTCCTCTCAAGTTGCCCGAGTCGACAACAGTCTAACTGCCCAGCAAATCGCGGGTTGACTTCCCGCCCGGATGCAGTGACGAATGCCCGAATCGTGCCCGCCTGAGTCACGCCGCGAGCGCCTCCTGATCCTCCGCCAAGGAACCGTCAACAACACGATAGACAGTATCCATCCGAGACAGGTGACTTCGGTCGTGTGTCACGAGAAGGGTTGCCGCCTCGCGTTCCCGCACCACCCCGATGATCAGATCCATGACAGCGGCACCGCGCTCCTGATCGAGCGCACTCGTGGGCTCGTCGACCACGAGAAGCTGCGGATCGTTCATCAATGCTCGCGCGAGATTGACGCGCTGTCGCTGTCCGCCCGACAGCTGGGACGGCCGTTTTCCGCTCTGATCCGCGAGCCCGACAGCGTCCAGCAAATCCATCGCTTTTGATTTCACGGCCTTGCGACGGGTCCGTGACGTGAACACGGACTGCCCCAGATGCGCCATCACCTCGAGCTGCTCCAGTGCAGTCAGCGAAGACACGAGGTTCGACTGTTGGAAGACGATGCCGATCGACGAGCGTCGCAGCTCCGACGCCGCCCGCCGACTCAGCGCAGCGATGTCGGTGCTGCCTTCCGGCGTCCGGAGATAGACGTGCCCGGAATCCGGACGGATCAGCGTCGACGCCACCGCCAACAGGCTGGACTTGCCCGAACCCGAGGGCCCGGTGATCGCGGCGATCTCGCCGCGGTGCAGTCGCAGAGACACGTCGTCCAGCGCCGTCACCCGCGATTGCCCATCGGGAAACGTCAGATCGACGTTCTGGATGTCGAGAACTGTGGTGCCGGTTGTCATGGTCATCGTGCGCTCCCCAATGCTGTGAGTGGATCGGTGGTCGAGAGGAATCGAAGTGCAAAGGCCGCGCCGAGCAGACCGAGCCCGATCAATGCCACGGCAGGTACGACGGTGGTGGATGCGTCCAGGACAAACGGCATGGCGTCACCGATCAGCGATCCGGCCACGGCCGTCAGCCCGATTCCGACGGTGACACCGGCAATCAGAACGATGAGCGCCTGACCCAGTGCGTCGCGCACCAGCGAACCGGTAGTCGCACCGAGCGCTTTCAGCGTCGCGATGTCCGGAGTTCGCTGGATCGTCCACACCGTGAAGAACGCACCGATCACCAAGGCTGAGATCGCGAACAACATGAGCGTCATCAACGTCAACGACCCGTTCTCCGACTTGTACGAACCGATCGCGTCGAGCGAACCGCTGACCGTCGTCGACGTCGTCGCAGCCGCCTTGTCCGTTGCGGAAGCGTCGGAGGCTCCGGTGACAGCCAGTACTGTCGCAACTCCGCCGCGCGGATTGGCCGCCTGCCAGTCGTCGAGCGTCATCCAGACGACGGGCGAATGGCTGTACCAGTCGTCACCGCGAACGGCGCTGACGGTGAACTGCTGCGTACCGACACTCACCTGATCGCCGGCGCCCGCCCCCAGATCGCGAGCGGCACCTTCGCTCAACACCACCGTGCCTGACGCCGACGGCGTCACGTCACCGAAACCGCCATCAGCGCCGAACAGGGCCACCGACTTCTGATTTCCGTCGGCCAATCCCGCTTTCCCGCGACCGATTCCGATGGGATCGACGTCCTTCGACGTGGAGGTCCAAGCGTTGACCTGGTCCTGCGTGAGCGCCGACTCGTCGAACGACGCCCCGGCTCCGGTGTCGGCGAACACCACCGTGTCGGCATTCATGGCCTCGATGGCCGACACGTTCTGATGGCGAAGTCCTGCAGTCAACCCGCTGAGAAAACTGACCAGAAGTGCAACCAACAGAACCACGACGGAGATCAGCGCGAAACGACCTCGCGCTGCCCGTAAGTCCCTCATTGCGACAAACACTGTGAATTCCTTTCCTGTGCTTGCCTCTACGCTCTCGCGGATGCAGACTCTTTCCATCGCACCTCGGATCGACATTCCAGCGCTCGAAAGAACCATCCCGGTTTACAACTTTTGATGGATGAACGAGGCCCGAACCTCGCTAAGCTGGGCGAGATGCACCGATCTCCGCTCACGCCTGTCTTCGCCGGCCTACAACTGGGCCTGCATGTCCTTGTCATGGCGCTGGCCGGTGTGGTGTTTCTTCGAGCGCTGCTCGACGAATCCGACCTGACCGCAACAATCATCGCGTTGGCCGTGATCTTTGTTGCCGTCTATCTTTTCGGGGTCGCCAAAAGGCTGCGCGGCAACGCTGCCCGCTGGTGGCTGGCCGTGCTGACCCTCGTCTGGATCGCGACGATGGCGGTATCCGCCGACGCCGCCTACCTCGCGTTCGGACTCTTCTTCCTCTATCTCCATATTCTGCGACGCCCCTGGAGTCTTCTCGCCGTCACCGCGGCAACGGCTGTCGCCGTGGTCGGCACCGGCCTGCATCGTGGATGGACGATTGCCGGCGCCGTCGGCCCGATCATCGGCGCTGCCGTAGCGGTTGCAATCGGCCTCGGATATCAAGCGCTGTACCGCGAGGCAGCCGAGCGCGGTCGTCTCATCGACGAGTTGATGAATACTCGTGAAGAATTGGCGTCGACGTCTCGCGACGCCGGAAAATTCGCGGAACGTGAAAGACTCGCCGCCGAGATTCACGACACCGTGGCCCAGGGACTTTCGAGCATCCAGATGCTCCTTCACGCTGCCGAACGCGCCGATCCGGACAGCCCGGCCATCCGTCAGATCAGCCTCGCACGGGAAACTGCCGCGGACAGTCTTGCCGAAACCCGCCAACTCATAGCCGAATTGACGCCCGCGGCCTTGGACGGTCAGTCGCTCGCCGACGCGCTTCGTCGAATCTGCGAACGCGCGAGCAGTCCTGAACTGGAAGCGCGCTCCGTGGTCGAAGGCGAGGCAGTGCGGCTGCCGATGCCCCTCGAAGCAACATTGGTACGCATCGCTCAGGGCGCGGTGTCCAATGTTCTCCGCCATGCCGATGCAACCAGAATGGCTGTGACACTGACCTATTCCGATGACACCGTCAGCCTCGACGTGGTCGACAACGGTCACGGTTTCGACGTGGCAGTTCTCGAACGTGGCCCGGCGGAATCTTTCGGCCTCAATGCAATTCGCCGGCGCGTCGAACTGCAGGGCGGGACTTTCTCCATCGAGTCCGAGCCGGGACACACGGCCGTCGCAGTGACGTTTCCTCTCGAAGTCGGCGAACCGTGATCCGCCTGCTGCTCGCCGACGATCACGCGATCGTGCGCGCCGGGCTACGAGCGCTGCTCGAAAGCGAAGCCGACATCGAGGTAGTCGGCGAAGCGGGCACCGCCGAGGAAGCCATAGCCTTCTGCGCCACCACGCCGGTCGACCTCGTGCTCATGGACCTGCGATTCGGCCCCGGGAAGACGGGCGTCGACGCCACCCGCGCGGTGTGCGCGCTGCCGAATCCGCCGCACGTACTCGTCGTGACCAACTACGACACGGATGCAGACATCTTGAGCGCTGTCGAGGCCGGGGCCAGCGGGTACCTACTCAAGGACACACCACCGGTCGAGTTGCTGTCAGCCGTCCGCGCCGCTGCGAGCGGGGACAGCGTTCTCTCCCCCGCCATCGCGTCGAAGCTCATGACTCGGGTACGCAAACCCGAAACCAGCCTCAGCCCAAGGGAAATCGAAGTTCTGAAGTTGGTGGCGGCGGGTCGCTCCAACCGAGAGATCGGCAAAGAACTGTTCCTGAGTGAGACCACGGTCAAGTCGCACCTGGTTCACATCTTCGGCAAGTTGGGAGTGAAGTCGCGGACGTCGGCGGTAGCTCGTGCGCGCGAGTTGGGTTCAATCTGACATTTGCCCGAATTGTCGAAAGTAGCTGGACAGCAGCAATTTTCGCCTGCGATTCTCTTGTGTTCGAAACTTTGTTCGATTAGACTTTTAGCATGGACAGTCGGGAAGCGTGGCAACTGGATGGCGAGGACCTCAAGAGTGAGGTTCTGGATCTGGTGCGTGTCCGGCACGAGTTGCAGTCGCGGATGGTGTTGCTGATCGTGGAGATGTTTTCCCGGGAGGTTCTCGGTGGGAAGGGTTTTCGGGCGATCGCGCAGTGGTTGCATGGTTCGACGAATCTGGAGATCGGTGAGTGCAGTCTGCTGGTCGGGTTGGCGCGGTTGTTGATGCTCGAACCTGTTGTCGCGGATGCGTTTCACCGTGGTGATGTGGATGCGTTGAAGGCGCGGCAGGTTGCGTCGTTTTGTCAGCATCCGCCGAAGAACATGACCCTGGCAGATGTGGACAAGGCTCGCGGGATTCTGTTGGGGTTGGCGTCGAAGAACATCGCTGATTGTGATGCGGTGCGGGCGGCGATCCGGCGGATCGAGAAGCAGTACGGCAAGCGTGAGGACGGTGTTCCGGTGGGTGAGGATTCGGAGCGCAACGAGTTCTATGCCTCGAAAGGTTTGTACGGGCGGGTGTCGGTGAAGGGTGATCTGGATGCTGTGAACGGGGCGCGTCTGATCACGTTGTTGTCGAGTCTGTCTGCTCCGACGCCGGAGAAGGACGGCGTCAAGGACACCCGTACGCCGGCGCTACGGCGGGCGGACGGGTTCTGCGAATTACTGCGGCGGTGCGAGCGGGCGGGGTTGGGTCCGATCGAAGGCGGGGTGAAACCGCACATCACGGTCACCGCGTCCGCGAAAGACATGACGGATCTGCAGGCTTTGAAAGACCTCCTGCCGTCGACGGAGGAACTCGGGTTCGCGTGGGCGGATTGGGTGGGCCCGATCAGCATCGACACCGCACGGATGTTGGCCTGCGACTGCACCGTGACGCGGATTTTGTTGGATGAGAACGGGGTTCCGCTCGACTGCGGCAAAGAAGCAAGGACCGCGACGGTACCCCAACGGCGGGCGTTGGCGGTTCGTGATGGTGGGTGCGCGTTTCCGGGGTGCGGAACGCCGTCGGGGTGGTGCGATGCCCATCATATTGTTCACTGGAACGATGGCGGCCCAACAGATCTCGACAATCTGATCTTGTTGTGCGGTCATCACCACCGGACGCTGCACCACACGGAGTGGCGGGTGGAGATCGGGCCGGATCGGAAATCGGTGTTCTATCCACCGATGTCGATCGATCCGTATCAACAGCCGATCGGTGGGAACAGCCCACCGACAGCGGCGTGAACCGACATAACTGAAAAGGCCAGCGTGTACACCAGGGAAGAATCATGCCCCGGGGCATACGCTGGCCTTTTCGGCTGCGCTCGATGTCCGTCTTGCGACAGCATCTGTCTCCACTTCGACACGCCGGACCCATAGGGTCGAGGCATGTCTTTCTGCGAACCCGCCCGCGTTGTCACCGTCACGTCCCTGACCCCGCACATGCGGCGAATCAGCATCGAGGCAGAAGGCGACTGGCACTGGCCGACCGGCGGACAAGGCGACGAGCGCATCGACCTCGCGTTCCCGAAACCCGGTGAAACAGAAGCAGAATACGACTACTTCAACAATCCCGACTACGGCAAGGCCGATCTCGGAACCGAGCCACCGTGGCGGCACTACACCGTGCGCAAGGTGCACGACGGCGGCCGACGTCTGGAAATCGACTTCGTCGTGCACCCTGGCGGTATTGCAGCGGATTGGGCCCTGCGGGCCGAACCAGGTCACCTACTAGGCGTCTTCTGGTCGGACAGTTCGCGGTCCCACTACCAAGCACCGGCGGGTCCTCGCTGGCAGCTGCTGGTCGCAGACGCCACGGGTCTCCCCGGACTGGGCAGGATTGTCGAAGAACTTCGTGAAGGCGATGTCGCACAGGCGATCATCGAGGTCGAAACCGAAGAGGATCGACAGGAATTTGTCACTCGCGGCGACGTCACGTACACGTGGCTCGTGGGGAGTGGCCTCGGAAAGGCGCCGAGCGCGCTGTTCGAAGCTGTGGAGAAGGTCGAGTTTCCCGAATCCGAAACGGCCGACGTCTACGCGTGGGTGGCGTGCGAAAGCGCAACCAGCCGTCGTATTCGCAAGCACCTGAGGGAAGTTCGAGGAATTGCTCGCGACAAGCACAATGTTGTCGGGTACTGGCGAGAGGGCGCCGACGGCCACGTTTCCGGCATGAACAGCGAGGAAGTCACCGTCGGCGCCTGAGCGCCGTGATCACTCTGCCGGCAGCGTGTCGGTAGATTCTGTGTGAGCCTGCTGCGCGTCAGCCGACTTTTCCGCCAGCATCTCGAACAGTGCTCGGCGTGCCTCGGCGAGAATTGCCTCGGCCTTGGCTACCTGCTCAGCGGTCCCACCTGCGGCTACCGCGACAGCGGCACCTCGGAGTAGGCCCATCGCGGGACGGAGCGCTGCGCCGGCTTCACCGAAACCCGGCCGACCGTGTCCGCGCTGGTCAGGTCGACCGAATCCGCGCTGGTCAAGTCGACCGCGCCGGCCTTCGGGGCGTCCTTCTGCTCGATCTTCGAAGCGACCCTCGGGTCGCTCTCCCTCGAATCCTCGACGGAAACCGTGTCCACGATGCGGGCCTCGGCGGCCATGCTCGCGACGTTCTTGCATTTCTGGGTTGTTGTGTGGGGCGTACATGTTGTCCTCCTGGACTGTCTGTGTTTATTTGACATATCGACGATATATCGACAATAGATCGAACGCAAGGGTTCGTAGAATAATTCCCGCACCCTCGTCCGGATACGCTGAAGCCGTGAACACGGATCTACAAGCCCAGGCCGCGGACGTCCTACGCCGCCTCGCACTCGACGAATCCCTGAAAGAACGCACCATGGCGGACGCCGCGACGGCAGCACTCGCACGGAAAGTCGCCGCTCGCTACATCGGCGGCGAAACCATCGACGACGCTTTCGACCGACTCCCCTCGATCTTCGCGCGAGGACACAAGGCGAGCATCGAATACACCGGGGAAAGCGTCCGGGATCCCGAACTCGCGAACGCCGAAACCGATGTGTTCGTGGAATTGGCGGAACGGATCGGAACGTCGGGCGTCGACAGCACCGTGTCGTTCGACCTCTCGCACATCGGCTTGGTCATCGATCCGGAGCAGTGCTTTCGCAATGTCGTGCGCCTGGCCGAGACCACGGAACGCGCAGGTGCCGAGCTGATCATCTCTGCCGAAGCGTCCGACCGCACCGACCTGGTCCTCGACATGCACGCGCGACTGGCCGAGCGCTTCACTCATGTGGGGATCACCGTTCAGGCCCGACTGCACCGCACGGCAAAGGATCTCGCCGCTCTGCTGGACCGACCCGGCCGCATCCGTCTCGTGAAGGGCGCCTTCCTCGAAGCCGAGTCCGTCGCCTACCCACGCGGTAGTGCCGAACTGCGCAGCGCGTATCTCGACTACGCAGCCCGAATCGTCGACTCGGGTCACCAGGTCTCCATCGCGACACATGACCGCGACATCCTCGAAGCACTACGCGCCGAACATGATTCGAAGCTCAGAGGCGAGCACGTCGAGTTCGAGATGCTGCTCGGCCTCGGTACCGAGCAGTTGGACGCCCTCCGAGCAGAGGGCTTCACCACACGCGAATACGTCATCTTCGGAACACAGTGGTGGCTGTACGTACTCAATCGCATCGCCGAAGAACCAGAGCGTGTCTACACCGCGCTCATCGACGCTGCGCTCATCAGCACTGCAAACTAGATCTCCAACAACACAAGTGGGGCCGCACTCGATTCGAGTGCAGCCCCACTTGTGTAAGTTTCTAGCTCTCCAGAAACGCCTTGATGCGCGCCAGAGTGGTTTCCATTCCGGTCTGCATCAGCTGATCTCGACCCCGACCGAGTAGGCCGCTACCCGACATCATGCGCACGTAAAGCGCTGGCGTCGCATAGATCTCACGAGTCTCGGTAAGCACGGTGCCCGTTCCCGAAGGCTCGAGCACAAAGGTCCACCGCGCTTTCGGCTCGTCCGATTCGAAGGAGAACCTCCGGCAGTCGACCACGTCGACCACCGTGCAGTGCGTGCTCCACCGAATCAGACCATGCTTGTTGGTGCCCTTGAACTTTGCACCCACAGTGCCCGGAGTTCCGGAAGTCCATGTTCCACCGGTGTTTTCAGGGCTGAAGCGACCCATACCTTCGATGTCGCTGACAACCTTCCACACCGATACCGGCGTTGCCTCGATGTACGCGCTGGCGGTTTCCACCCGTTACCGGCCCGGAACCCAGGACATGATCTTGATGGCGTGAGGCATGAGCTTTGCCCACACCTTGGCCGGAAGTCCGCGCGGTCCACCGAGATTCATGACGCGAGTGGTGGCAACGGTCTGCGGTTCGGTGTACTTGATCAGCCCCTCGGCGCCGTGACGACGACCGACGCCCGAGACACCCATACCGCCCATCGGTGCTGCGGTGCTGCCCCAGGTGGGTGCGTAACCCTCGTCGACGTTGACAGTGCCGGCGTGGATGCGCGCTGCGATGGCTTCGCCGGCAGCCTTGCTTCCCGCCCACACACTGGCGTTGAGGCCGTACTCGGTGTCGTTGGCCGCAGCGATGGCCTCTTCGACGTCCTTGACGGGGTAGATCGAGACGAGCGGCCCGAAGGTCTCGTCGCGGTAGCACTCGGCGTCTTCGGGAACCCCGGTGAGCAGGGTGGGCTCGTAGAACAGCGGTCCGATGTCCGGCCGAGCCTTGCCACCGGCAATGACGGTGGCGCCCTTGACCACTGCGTCGTCGACATGAGCAGAGATTGCCTTGACCTGCGCCTCGGAGACGAGGCTGCCCATCTCGATTCCGAATTCGTATCCGGCGGCGAGGTTCATCTTCTTGACGCGGTCACCGAACATGCGGATGAACTCGGGTGCGATGGACTCTTCGACGTAGATGCGCTCGATGGAGATGCACAGCTGACCGGAGTTGGAGAAGCACGCACGCACAGCGGCGTCGGTGACCTCGCGCAGGTCTGCGCCGGCGGCAACGATCATCGGGTTCTTGCCACCGAGTTCGGCGGAGAAGCCGATCAGTCGACGGCCGGCCTGCTCGGCGAGGAGCTGACCGGTCGCGGTGGAACCGGTGAACATGAGGTAGTCGGTGTTCTCGACCAGGGCGGTGCCGACGACGGAGCCCGGCCCGGGAACCACGGCGAAGAGGTCGCGAGGCAGACCCGCCTTGTAGAGCAGTTCGACGCAGGCGAGCGCGCAGTACGGCGTCTGGCTGTCCGGCTTGAGGACAACGGCGTTACCGGCGAGCAGCGCGGCGATGGCGTCGGACACGGCCAGCGTCATCGGGTAGTTCCACGGCGAGATGACGCCGACTACGCCCTTGGGCTGGTAGCGGACGACGGTCTTCGTCAGACCCGGGAGCATGCCGGAGACGCGACGCGGACGCAGCAGCTTCGGAGCCACACGTGCGTAGTGCCGCGACGTCATCGAGATGTCGAGGACTTCTTCCTGAGCTGCGGTACGCGACTTTCCGGTCTCGGCCTGAGCCATGTCCATGAGGGCGTCGCGGTTCTCGAGGATGAGATCGCGGTAGCGGTGGAAGACGGCAGCGCGGTCGAGGACGGAGCGCTTGGCCCATTCCTTCTGGGCGACGCGGGCACGGGCGATGGCCGCAAGTGCGTCGTCGGCGGTGCCGACGGGGATGGTCGCCAGCTCCTTGCCGGTGAACACCTCGGTGATGGACTTCGTCGGGCGGTCGGCAACATTGTCGATGGCGATCAGATCGGCGAGCCGCGAGAAGGTCGCAGCGGACGGAGCAGGCATTTCAGCACCCCTACTGGTGAGTAGTTCTTGGAGTTACACACAACTTACCCCGTCGGTGGTACCGATCACAGTGCCGAATCAGACAGAGTCAACCAATACTGCCTCTTTCGGACGTTTTGCGATCAACAACGACATGACTGCGGCGATCGCGCAGAGCGCGCCGGCCACCAAGAAGGCAGCGTCGTACGAGCCGATCTGATCACGAACGAGACCGGCCAAGAAGGCCACCAGACCCGCACCGATCTGGTGCGATGCCAGCACCCAACCGAACACGATGGGGGCGTCGGCGCCGAAGTGTTGACGGCACAGCGCGACGGTCGGCGGAACCGTCGCCACCCAGTCGAGCCCGTAGAAGATGACAAACGCGATCATCGGTGGATTCACAGTGTTCGCGAGCAGCAGCGGCAGGAAGAGCAGCGAGATTCCGCGGAACAGGTAGTAGATGCCGAGAAGTTTTCGCGAGTCCATCCGGTCGGTGAACCAACCCGAAGCGATGGTGCCGACCATGTCGAGGATTCCGATCAACGCCAACAGGGACGCGGCCGTGGTGATCGGCATTCCGTGGTCGTGCGACGCCGGGACGAAGTGCGTGCCGATCAGGCCGTTGGTGCTCGCGCCGCAGATCGCGAAGGTACCGGCGAGAAGCCAGAACACCTTGGTCTTCGACGCCATCACCAGCACCGAGATCGCCCGGCCTCCGGCGCCGCCGCGCTGGTAGACAGGCTTGGCGGGTGGGGCGTAATCGCCGGGCGCGCCGTACGGCGTCGTACCCACGTCTGACGGATAGTTACGCAGGAACAGCAGAACGAACGGCACAACGGCCAGTGCGGCAAACGAAACTGTGAAGGCGACGCTCTTCCAGTCGTACGTTTCGGCGATCTTCGCCAGGACCGGGAGGAACACCAGCTGACCGGCAGCACCACCGGCCGTCAGGATGCCGGTCACGAGACCACGCTTCTCGACGAACCAGCGATCGACGACGGTGGCGACAAACGCCAGCGCCATCGAACCGGTACCGAGACCGACGAAGACACCCCACAGCAGAATGAGCTGCCAACTCGAGGTCATGAAGATCGTGAGACCACTGCCGAGCGAGATGAGCGCCAACGCCGAGGTGACGACCGCCCGGATACCGAACCTCTCCATCAAGGCAGCAGCGAACGGCGAGGTCAACCCGTACAGAATCAGGTTGACCGAGACGGCCGCCGAGATGCTGGCGCGCGACCACCCGAAATCTTCGTGCAGCGGATCGATCAGCACCGATGGGGCAGCGCGGAAGCTCGCCGCACCGACCAACGCCAGGAATGCCACGATCGCGACGGACCAGGCGCGGTGAAAGCGCGGCGGGCTCACCTGCTGTTGGCCTGATTCGGGGAGAGCGGTCTCAGAAGTCACAGAGAGAATTCTGCAGTTCGGATTCGATCGAGAACAGTGGCCAGATTGCCAATATATGAAAGAATCAAGCCATGTCTGGTCCGCATCGCGTCGTCGTACTGGCTCTGAATGGAGTCATCCCCTTCGAACTCGGCATCCCGGCGCGCATCTTCGGACGTGCCCTCGACGTCGAGGATCGGCCGCTGTACGAGATCCTGACGTGCACCGTCGACGGCAATCCCGTGCAGACCGACGCAGACTTCAGCATCTCGGTCGACCACGGGAGCGAGTTGCTCGCCACCGCCGACACCGTCGTCATCCCCGCGTCGTACGAGTTGGGTCCGGCCTACGAAGACGGCTACCTCTCCCCCGAGTTGGCCGCAGCTTTCCAACACATCCAGCCGGGCACTCGGCTGGTCTCGATCTGCACCGGTTCGTACATCCTCGCCGCGGCGGGTCTGCTCGACGGACTCCGCGCCACGACGCACTGGCGCAACACCGACCATTTCCAGCGTGTCTATCCCAAGGTGAACGTGGATCCGGACGTGCTGTTCGTCGACGAAGGCCACATCCTGACCTCGGCCGGGGTGGCGTCGGGAGTCGACCTCTGCCTGCATATCGTCAGGCGTGACCACGGCATGGAAGTGGCGAACACCGTCGCGAGGCGTTGCGTCGTACCGCCGTGGCGCGACGGTGGCCAAGCTCAGTACATCCGACGCCCCCTGGCCGACAAGCCTTCGGAATCGACTGCCGACGCTCGGCACTGGGCCCTCGAACATCTCGACGACCCGATCACCCTGGCGGACCTGGCGACGCGCGCCAACATGAGCGTCCGCACGTTCAGCCGTCGATTCCGCGACGAAGTCGGAACCACACCGAACCGCTGGTTGACCAGCAGACGTGTCGATCGGGCGCGGGAACTACTGGAGGAATCCGATCTGTCGATCGATGCGATTGCTGCTCGAACCGGCTTCGGGACCGCGACATCCATGCGTCAACACATGAACGAGGCGCTCGGCGTTTCACCGAGCACCTACCGACGCACGTTCAAGGCACCGGTGTAAGCGGCAGTACCAGGCACTATCCTGGATGCCATGGCCGAACAGACTCGCCCGAACTTTCCTCAGTACTGCGGATACCTCCTGGGGAAGACGCTCCCCGACCGGTACCAGGACTGGGTGCGGAACGATCTGGTCGGACCGGGTGCCCAGGCCCGCTACATCATCCGCTTCACCGTGCCGGCGACGCTGATTCTTCTGCTGTTCCTCTTGATCCCGGGACCGATCTGGATTCCCTTGGCCATGATGGCCTTGTTGCTCATCCCGCTCGCGTACTTCGTCGTGGCGCTCGGGACGATCTACCGCCGTCACCGCCTGCTGAGCCACGGACTCGATCCCGAACTGCTCGACGAGAAGGCCCAGCGCCGTGCCGATCGCACTCGCGAGGACTACGAGAAGCGGCACGGTCGCTGAGCACCCCTCAGCGGAACATCGTCACTGCGGCCTTGGCGAGGACCTTCGGATCCTTCTCGTAGTGATGCATCTTGGTGAGCTTGTCTTCTGGAATCCCCAGGAACTTGTAGACGGCTACCTGAGCGCAGCGCACCGAGTACTGCTCGGTGAACACCATGTCGAACGGCAGCTCCGCGAACTGACTGATGAACGCCAGGTTCTTGGAGTGCTTCGGCACCACCAGCGGCCGGTCGCCGACGGCGTGCCGATTGAACAGCGCACTGGCGTAAGGCATATGGCTGGGAATCGAATTCACGACGCTGTCCATAATCTCTTGTCGACGCGCGGCGAGCGCACCGCTCTCGTCGAGCGCCTCGAGGTGTCCGAGCGTCTCTTCCAGCATTTCCCGCCCGGTCATCTCGATGAACGGCTTCTTCACGTAGTCGCCGTCCTTGCGCGGGAACAGACAGTAACCCCAGAAGACTCCTTCGTTCTCCTTCTGCGCGTGGTAGTGCGGCTGATGGTGGACCACGATCGAGAGAAGCACGTTCGAGTCCACGAATGTGTTGAGCGCATTTCCGGGGAGTTGCTTGGTGATTCGGGAAATCTCGTTGATGAGCTCGTGTGACGAAGTGGTGACGGTGAAGCTGGTCCACTCACTCTGCGCCCGGTCCCCGAAGAACTTGTCGGGATTCCCGAGATCGTAGAAATGCTCGGTGGCCTGCTTCCACAGCAGCGCACTCGGTGCGTATCCCATGTCTTCGACGATCGGGGTGTCGAGATCGCCGATCGAAGAACTGTCGGTGATGCTGCCGTTGGTGTCGAAGACGAAATCGCCCTCCGCCACGTCGATTCGGCCCTTCTCACCGGTGCGGACGTTTTCGTAATCGAGTCCCGTCACGATGATCTCGTCTCGTAGCGGGGTGTCCTTGAACACGAACTCCGTGATCTTCAGTTCGTTGACGAACTTCACGCCCTTGCCTTCGAGGAAGGCCCGCATCGGCAAGATGATGCTCTCGTACTGGTTGTACGGGGATCTGGTGACACCGGCAAGAGTTTGAATGCGACTGAACTCGAGAATCATTCGGTTCATGTACCGGCGCAGCTCCATCGCCGAACTCACCCGCTTGAAAGCAAATGTGGTCTCCCACATGTACCAGAAGTTGGTGGTGAAGAAGTGCGGAGTGTCCTCGAACCACTGCTCGATACTGATGTCGTCGAGTTTTGCCTCGTCCGACTCCGGCATCGTCATCAGCTTCGTCAACAAGTACCGATCCTTGTTGTCGAATTGCATGTGCTTGTAGTCGTTTTCACCCTTGTTGCGAATGCCGTCGCGATCGATCAATCGTGCGACGTCGTGCGTTGGATGCGCGTGGTCGAAATCGAGAATGTCATCCGTCACCGATTTTCCCGGGTTGTCCAGCGACGGAACCACACTCAGCACGTCCCAGAGGTTCTCATAGGTCTCCTCGTTGAGCATGCGACCGCCACGATTGATGAAGCCCGCGTCGTTGCCCAGCTCGCGATGACCGTACTGGTGCTGGAAGGTAGCGGCAGATTCGCCGTCGTTCGCTCCATGCATGTCCAGCCCCATGATGGTGATGTCCTCACCGCTCCCCTCACCGTCTCGAATCAAATAGACGGCAGCCGAGAGGTTTCCGATGCCGGCACCGATCATGTAGGCCTTGTGAGACAGCTTGGAAGACATTGGGTTTCGTTCCTTACTCGAGTCGCGGTACGGATACCTTCCAAGCATGGACCCCTTTGCCCGCTGGCGCATCACCCGAACCGGATGACGTCCGTCACGGTCGCTGAAGGCGCACCAGATCCAGTGCAAAACGCGCGTAGTCGCGTGCAATTTCCTCGGGCGTTTGTGGTCCGCTCGGCCGATACCATTGCGCGACAGAGACACACATCACGACTATTGCACGCGCGGCCTGTCGCGGCCGATCCGTCCCGAACACACCGGCAGCGATTCCGTCGTCCACCTGCTTCGTCATCAACCATTGCTGGTAGTTGCGTGATTCCGTGATGCGCAACCTGTTCTCGGCTGTGAGACTGCGCATTTCGCTGGCGCCGAGGAATCCTTGATCACGCCGATAGATATGGAACAAGGTCACACATTCGACGAGGAAAGCCAGCCTTTCGGAGGGACTTTCGCCCTCGTCGATAGCCGCCAACGATCTCGTGTTCAGTTCAGCCATGGTGAGGTCGAGAATTTCGGCCAACATCTGTTGCTTGCTGGAATAGTGGTGATACAGACCCGGAACACTCATCTGCGCACGTTTGGCGATCTCACGCATCGCAGCGCCGTGATATCCGGTCTTCACCATCTCCGCGAGCGCTGCAGCCAACACCGGATCGAACGAACTCGGACCGAACCTTCGCCACTCGTTCGGGCGAAAATGTGCGTCCGGGTCGGCGTCGTCGCCTCCCCATCGCGGCTGTTCCGGCGGACGCACTATCGCAGCCGGGAGCAGAGCGTCGAAACGCACTCCGAGAATCCCGCCGATTGCCGCCAACCGGTCGACGCTGACTCTGGTCTTTCCGGTCTCGACAGCGCTGAGGGTAGCCGGGCTGACATCGAGACGCCTGGCCAATTCACGCAGCGAGAGCCCGCTGTGACGCCGCGCTTGCCGGATCGACGCTCCGATCAGGACGGCATTCTCGAATTCGGTCACAGTGTTCAGTATTCCCGAACATTGGATTTCCAACAATGCGATGACCACGGCAATCGGTGAACCTGTTGACTACTGATTATCGGCCTGAACATGATGTGGATCACAAAGACCCAGGTCCGCCCGAGCGATCGTTCGGTGTCGGTAGCGAGAGGATCGAATCACCATGACCGAGGCGCCATATCTTGGAGAACTCCTGCGCGACGCACCCAGCAACTGGGGCAAGTGGGGAGAGTCCGACGAGGTCGGTTCACTGAACTACCTCGACGCCGGACAGGTGCTTCGTGGCGTCGGAACCATCAAGCAGGGTTCCGTGTTCACACTCCAACGTCTTATCGGCGATCCCAAGGGTGATCCGGTCTGGCCGGGCCGGAGCCCCGCCGAGCGCACACAGATCTTCGACGAGAGCAGCTGGGACGGCGACGACGCACCCAACTTCCCCGGCGGCCTGCATTACGCGGACGACAAGATCGACGCGTTCCTGCAGGGTTCGACGCAGTACGACGCGCTCGGACACGTCTGGTACGACGGCGCCCTGTGGAACGGATACTCCGCTGACACGACAGTCGGCGGCCTCGAGAAGGCCAGCGTCGAACCGATTGCCGACCGTGGCGTCGTCGGACGCGCAGTACTTCTCGACATGGCAAAGTTCCGCGGCAAGGAAAACCTCGACAAGGCCGAAACATTCACGCACCATGATCTTTTGGCCTGCGCCGAAGCGCAGGGCGTCACCATCGAGAAGCGTGACATCCTCGTCATCCGCACCAACTTCCTCAAGCTGTTCTTCGACCAGGGCGAAGCCTTCTACGAGGGCTTCTGCGAGCCCGGCCTGATCTACAGCCCCGAACTCGTCCAGTGGTTCCAGGACATGGAGATCCCCAACCTTGTCACTGACACCATTGCCAACGAGGTCACCACCGACCCCGAAAACGGTGTGGCACTGGTTCTCCACAACGCATTGATGCGCAACCTCGGAGTGGTGTTCACCGAGATCTGCGATCTGGAGAAGTTGGCCGCGGACTGCGCGGCCGACGGCCAGTACACGTTCCTGTACGTCGCCGCGCCACTCAAGGTCGCAAAGGCCAGCGGCTCTCCCGTGAATCCGGTTGCCATCAAATGACATACGAAGATCGCCCTTGGTTGGCGTTGTACCGCAACGACGTTCCCCCCGACATCGACGTCGAGCACCCCACGATGCTCGAAATGTTGGCAGCGGCGGTCCGCTCTGATCCGGACGCCACGGCTGTGAAGTACTTCGACGGTCAACTCAGTTTCGCCGAACTGGATCAGCAGAGTGACGCCCTGGCCCGAGCACTCCGAGCCGGTGGACTGGTGAAGGGTGACCGCGTCGCTCTGTTCCTCCAGAACGTTCCGCAGTTCGTGCTTGCGCTCGCCGGAATCTGGAAAGCCGGCGGCGTCGCAGTCTCGATCAATCCCATGAGCCGTGAACGAGAACTGGGATACCAACTCGAAGATTCCGGAGCAGCGGTTCTGATCGCTCTCGAGGGGCTCTACGAGTCCGTCGGCCGCAATGTCGTCTCCGACTCGCCGGTCAGGCGAGTTATCACCACCTCGGAACTCGAGTACCAAAGTCGCAACGATCCGAGGATTTTCGACGGAATCGTCAAGAAGGATCTCGGTACCGACGATCTTGCGACGCTGATCGACGAACATCGTCTCGGCGATCCGATCACCACTGACGCTGCACCGGAAGACATTGCGGTACTGACGTATACGTCGGGAACCACGGGTCCGCCGAAGGGAGCGATGACCTCTCACGCGAATATGACCTTCAACGCCCAGGTCTACCGGGACTGGCTGGAGCTCACCCCGAAAGACACGGTTCTCGGAGTTGCACCGCTCTTCCACATCACGGGGTTGATCGGTCACATCGCGGTGTCCGTCCTGGCGAGAATGCCGCTGGTGCTTGCCTATCGCTTCCACCCCGAGGTGATGCTCGACGCGATTCGTGAGCACCAACCGACATTCACAGTCGGCGCCATCACTGCTTTTACGGCACTGCTCAACACTCCGGGTTGCGCGCCGGAAGACTTCACCTCCATACGGTTGCTCTACTCCGGCGGCGCACCCATCTCGCCGACTGCCGCCGAGGCCGTCCGCGCCATGACCGGTGCTGCGCTGCACAACATCTACGGGCTGACCGAGACCACGTCGCCGACCCATGCCGTTCCCGTTGGTGCGGATACGCCGGTCGACCCCACATCCGGAGCACTGTCTGTCGGCGTTCCCGTACCCAACACCGTGGTCCGCATCGAAGACGAGGGCGGTGCGATCCTGCCGATCGGAGAGATCGGCGAACTGGTCGTCCGAGGTCCACAGGTGGTGCGCGGTTACTGGAACAAGCCGGAGGAGAGTGCGTCGGCCATTCGCGACGGGTGGTTCCACACCGGCGACGTGGGGTTCATGGACGAAGCCGGCTGGTTCTACGTCGTCGACCGTAAGAAGGACATGATCATCGCGTCCGGCTACAAGGTGTGGCCACGCGAGGTCGAGGACGTTCTTGCCGAGCACCCCGCAGTCCGTGAGGCGGCAGTCGTCGGGATCGCCGACGAATACCGCGGTGAGACGGTGAAGGCGTTTGTCAGCCTCGTCGCGGGGGCGTCCGTCACCCCGGAAGATCTGATCGATCACTGCAAGCAGCGGATGGCGGCGTACAAGTACCCACGCTCCGTGGTGCTGGTGGAGGAACTGCCCAAGACCGTCACCGGCAAGATACTGCGACGGGAACTGCGCACGATCTCTTGATCGCGGGGCAGCGGGCGGACTTCGCGGTCCGCCTGCTGTCTGATCGCGCACAGTTTCCGGTCGACCGCGCCATTGGGGTAATGGAACAGTAATATGTGCTGAGTACCCACGGACAAACGGGAGACATCAGTGAGCAAGTTCGGACGTAAGAAGCAGCCCACGCCCAAGAGCTACCAGTGGCTGGCCATGACCCTCATCGCGTTGTCGCTCTCCGTGTCGATCGGGATTGCCGCCAAACCCTCCTGAGCTCCGCGAATCCGAAACTTGTAACCCCGCGTCCATCTGCACATGGGCAAATAGGTGCAATTCGGACGCTTAGCTGTTCTAACTTTCCTTCCGTCGTGTCACCTCGGCACCGACGGAGAGGATCAACTCACCATGCGAAGCTCACGCTTCGGCGTGCTGGCCGCTGCCGGCGCTGTCGGACTAGTGCTTGTCACCAGCAGCGTCCAGTCCATCGCCACGGCGTCACCGTTCGGTTCGCTCGACGCCGGTTCGAGCTCCGGTTCGACAGAGATACCAACCGTCAGCGACGGCGGCTTCACGTCCAAGACGCCCTACACTCCCGGCCAGCGCATCGCCGACTATCAGGCGCCGCCGACGGGATACTCCCCCGTGTACACGGAAAGTGTTGCGCGCCATGGTTCCAGAGCACTGTCGAGCCTGAAGTACGACGACCTGAGCCTGCAGCTGTGGGAAATCGCCGAAGCCGAGAACGCATTGACTCCCGTCGGCAAGGAATTCGGCCCGGCCCTCCGTGATCTCATGGCCGCCAACAAGAAGCTGGGGTACGGCAACCTCAGCGGACGCGGGATCACCGAACACAGACAGCTCGGCGCGCGGGTCACTGAACGCCTCCCCCAACTGTTCGACGCCATCGCAGCGCAACAGGGCACCATCACCTTGACCTCGTCGGGTGTGGACCGTGCCGTGGACAGCGCCGAGAACTTCGCGCAAGGGCTGACCGGTGCGTTTCCAGCCGTCGCCGGCGATGTTGCACCGGTGACCACGGATGCCGACCTTCTCTACTTCCACGACTCGGATGCAAACGCCGACTACAAGGACTACGAAGAGTCCGATCCTCGACTGAAAGCCGTCGACGACCAGATCGCCGATCTTCCCCGCACCCGCGAGGTCTCGCGGCACATGATGCTCAGGCTCTACTCGGAGGACTTCGTGAACCGGCTGAGTGCGGGCGAGTTCTCACTCGTCGACCGTGGCAAGGGTTCCAGCACGATCGACAACGAAGTCGACGCCGCGTACATGCTGTACAACACGTACATCATCACTCCGGGCATGGCCGAAGAAGGCAAGTGGAATTTCGAGCGGTTCATCGAACCTGCTGACGCGCAGTGGCTCGCATACACGAACGATGCCGAGGACTTCTACGCCAAGGGCCCGGGCTTCACCGGTGAAGACGTCACCTACCGGATGGCAACTGTCCTGCGCGACGAGTTCCTGCGCGGCCTGCAGAAACATACCGGCGACGACGCCGTCCCGGGAGCGGATTTCCGGTTTGCACACGCAGAAACGATCATCCCCTTCGCAGCACTCTTGAAACTGCCGGGAAGCACCGTCTCGCAGGCGGAGGGCGACCTCTACACCTATGCGAACAACCCCTGGCGCGGATCACAGGTCAGCCCGATGGCTGCGAACGTGCAGTGGGACGTCTACGCCGGACCGGAGGGTAAGCGTCTGGTCCGAATGCTCTACAACGAGCGCGAGACAGCATTTGCTGCCCCGTGCGCTCCGGTGAGCGCCGGGAGTTTCTTCTACACGCCGGACGAACTGGCCCGCTGCCTGCCGGAGATTTCACCGGCAGCCTGAGATCCGGCAACTCGGGATCCAGCCAGCGGTCGACGAGGGCGCGCCCATACCTGGTGCAATGCCAGCATGCGCGCCTTCTCGTCGTCTTCCATCAACAAGGCGTCGCAGATCCTCACGATAACCGGAGCCGAAACACCAACGGACGTACCCTGTTCCAGCCGCTGATAGTGATTGAAGCTGATGTCGGCAATCTGCGCGACATCGCGCCGACTGAGGCCGTGCATTCGGCGAGCACCCTCGCAGCGCATGCCGACCTTTTCGGGCGCAAGACTGTTTCGTTTTTCGACGAGCATCTGGCTCATCAACTGACGCGCGCTCGACCCGTTCACGTCGCCACCTTTTCCATCCCTGAAATATGCTTTCACCTAACATGTTTCAGAATATGGGATGGGACGGACCCGGCGGTATCTCCGAGATGACAGATAATCACGCGATACCGCCAACCCTGTGCCCGTCCAGGCTGTGACGATCAGGCTCAAGATCAGGCTATGAACCTGCCGATCGTCGGATTCGACTGGCAGATGGGACTACTGCCCCAGTTGATCGAACCGAACGCCGTCGCAACGACATTGCCGACGCCGGTGTTCACCGTCGCGGACAGGTACGGATAGGTACCGACCAGGTCGACGATTCCGGACTTGCCCGTGTCGGTGTTGACCCACGCAACAGTCACCTGACCCGCCGCCGGGATGGGTGCAGCGGCCGGGAACGAATCGAAGCGAATGTCACCCTTGGCGATGGGCGGATTGGATTCTGGCCCGGACTGGCCGGTGAGCCCGGTCAACGAGGCCAGCGACCCCTGATTCGGACACCCGATAGTGACGGCGGCGCCGCCGAAAGGGTGGGGCGGATCAGCCGAGGCGACTCCGGCGAACATGACGCTCGCGGCAATCGGTAGTCCGATGGCCGCAAAAACCCCGGCCGTGCGTGTGACGCTCATAGCTGCTCCTCGGGTCGACAACACTTTCCGGATACCCCTGGTACAACGCCCGAAACGAAGGAAAGACGACTATTCACACCCCCTAGACAACGCGTGTTGTCAGAACTACAGTCGGTGGTGCAGCTCACACCTATCTCTGCCGCGCGCAGACCAGTCCCAGGGAGTGTTCAGATGAAGCGCTACGACCTCCGCAGTCGCACGGATCAACTCGATCCCGAAACCGATTACGAAGAGATGTCGCGCATTCTCGCGGCGCAAGAGTTTCCCTGGGACATCAATCAGGCGCTCAGCTTCGCACTGTTTCGTACATACGCTGTCCCCTCGATCGGCAAGCTCCTCTTCTCCACGGGCGAGTTCACCGACAAGGTTCAGAAGCGCTACGACGACACCAGCCTGATCCTCGACGCCATCCTCGAGCACGGCCTCAGCAGCACCGAAGGCCGCAAGAGCGTGCGTCGAATGAATCAGATGCACGGCTCGTACGACATCTCCAACGACGACATGCTCTATGTCCTGGCCACCTTCGTCGTCACGCCGGTCAGATGGCTCGACGAGTACGGCTGGCGGAAGATGACCGACAACGAGATCGTCGGGTCGACGAATTATTACCGCCACCTGGGTCGGTACATGAACATCAAAGACACGCCGGACACCTACGAGGGCTTCGTCAAACTTCTCGACGACTATGAGCGCGAACACTTTTCATTCGATCCCGGCGCCCGAGCCGTCGCTGATTCCACCCTCGACCTGATGTGCACCTTCCCGCCCAACAACCTGGCACCGAAGGCTCTGGTCAAGGGATTCGCCTTCGCTCTCATGGACGATCACCTACTCGACGCCTTCCACTACAGGCACCCGAGCACTGCGATGCGCGTCGTCTCACGCGGTGCGCTGAAGGTCCGCGCGCGCCTGCTGCGGTTCTTCCCCGTGCGTACGAAGCGGAAATTCGCCCGCGAGCTGCCCAACATCCGCAGCTACCCGAACGGTTACAAGGTCGAAGACCTCGGCACCTTCCCCACGGGATGCCCGGTCAAGCACCTGCAGGCAGACCAGCAGGCCCAAGCGTAAGCACCTGGGATACTTGCACGGTGGCGCAACTCTGGATGCTCGAGGATCTCGAACCGTGGCGCGACACCCCCATGCCTGGCGATACTTGCGAACCGACGACCTATTGGGCCAGTCCCGAAATGTTGGACCTTCCCGCCGAGGTCTGCTGCGAAATCGATGCACGCATCGCGACCGTGACAATCGACGGCCGCACTGAGCACATAGCCCATCTCGGAAACGGATTTACGACACTGATCGGCGACGATGTCGGAGCCGTCGGCAAGACGCGGTTGAGAGGCTGCCTGGTGTGGGATCGCTACCTCTGGACTCGATACCGCACTCAGCCCACCGGGCGCGTGCGGGTGAAAGAGCGGCCCGGCCACCTCGTTCAACACGAAACACTCTTGACGACAATTCATCCCGGTCTCTTCAACGTCGTCTTCGACGGGCCGACGGTGTACTGCGAGACGAGTTGGGTACCTACCGATTTCGGCGTCCGCTGGAACACGCTGGTAGTCGAACTCGAGACTTGGAAGTGATCGGGCGTCAGTGCCAATACGGCGGATCGATATCCGGGTCGTCGAGCACGGCGTCGATCCGCGAATCAGCCACAATTCGAATGATGGCCTCCTCGGGGGCCGCAATGGTCGCGAAATGTGGATCGACATCATTGGTTATGCACCAGGAATGATCAGCCGGCCAGATGAAGGCCGGATCAGGGGAAGAACCCCACGGCCAACGAGCTGAGTTTTCCACGCTCCAATCGGCGTAGTCGGCAAGCGTTCCACGAAAGAGCCAGTAGTCACGATTGGGGATCTCGAACCGCGGAACGTCATCACCGACTGCCGACCCCCACCCGGTCCACATGCAGAAATAGCACTCGTCGGGTGTGGTTGTGTAACTGGACAACACATCCAGGGCGAAGCCGATCAGCACTTTCTCTTCCGGCCCGGTTTGATCGAAGTCGACATCATTGGATTTCTGACCGGGAAAGCTCGGATCGGGGATGAACCGTAAGCGCGCATACTTCGGAAATCCGATCGGGCCGCGCCCCGCCAACTGATACCAAGGAAGATCCTGATCGACCAGCCAATCGGTAGCCGCCAGATCTGTGCACAATGTCAGGCCCGTGCTGGGCTGATCCGTAATTCTCATGCCTGGGAAAGGGAAGAGCCTCGACCCGCGCGACGCAGGGTGATCAATTCATGGTTCGTCTCGGCGTCGTGTCGACGCCCCTCTTCTTCGAACTCCATCAGCGCATAGAACCTGCGGGCGCGATCGTTGAGCGTGTAGACCTCCAGTGTCACCTCGCCGTGCATGGTTGTGGCGTGTTCGACCAACGCCCGCCCGACGCCCAACCCTTGTGACGCCGGCGCGACGAACAGTCCCCCGATTTCGGAGCCGATCATTCCCAACAGTCCAACGACAGCGGAGTTGTGCTCAGCGACCCAATTGTCGGCCTGAATCAGATAGACCTCTCGCATCTTCTGCTCGCGTTCGCCCGTCCCCTCACCCGCAAGGAACGGATGGGCTTCACGGGCAGCGCGTGACCACAGGTCGACGACCACGTCCTCATCCGAGGGCTGGTAGCGGCGAATGATCAGATCCTGGTTCACAATCCGACCATACCCTCAGACATTAGAGGACTGGCTGGCGCCGAAAATGTTCAATTCGCGGATCTACGCACGACGACCCCGACGTATATCAGTGGACGATTCCGTTCGTTGCCGCTCCGCAGTTACTGCGGTGTGCAAGGGTTGTCCGATGACTGACGGTGATCCGACAACTGAGCGTGGAGGTCCGGCATCTTGGTGGAAGGTGACAGCGATTGTCGCCGCAGTGCTTGTCGCCCTCACGTGCGGCGTCATCGTCTGGTCCTTCATGCCGCCGGTTGTGTACTTTCCGTTCTTTGCGCTCGCAGCCTCAGTACTGCTCGGTTTGGGCGGAGTGTGGTTGATACTCAGCCTGATTGGCTGGATGAAGTACAAAACTCTGCGTTTGAGCACGATCGCGCCGGTGATCGTGCTCGTCACCGGTGCGCTCGTGACCTTGTCCGTCCCTTCGCGTGCTGCGTTTGCATTGTCGAAAGATTCGCTCGAAGCAGTGGCCGCGGATTGCCAGAAGTCGATGGACAACCAAACAATTGGCGTCTACCGGGTCCTGCAGGTCTGGCCCGTCGGCAACGGGTGCCGCTTCCACATCGAGGGTGGTCTAATCGATTCGATCGGATTGGCGTACTTACCTGACGGCGCACCATATCTCGGCAAGCCCCGCCGCGACGGCGAGATCGGATACCAGGAGTTCGACGGCGACTGGTACTCGTTCGTTCAAGCGTTTTAGCAGCGAGAAACTAGCCGACCAGCTTGGCCTTCAGAAGCGCGATCGTGTCCGGAGTGAGTCCGAGACCTTCGGTGAGATAACCGTCGACGGTTCCGTAATCGCTGGCTACCTGCGCGAGTCCAGCTTCCAGGTACGAAGCGTCGACACCGAGGGCCGGCTCGAGATTGGTCGCCACCTGCGGGCTCAGGGCCTGAGAGATCTGCGCAAGGATCTTCTCGTTGGTCGCCTGAAGGTAGGTGTTGCTCAACAGATAGTCGTCCATGATCGTCTGGGCGGGGACACCGGCGATGGACTGCAGCAACATCGCGGTCCAACCCGTGCGGTCCTTGCCTGAGGTGCAATGGAACAACTGCACCCCGTCACTCGCAGCGATGTCCGAGAGGACCTGCTTGAAGCCGGCACGGCGAACGGGATCGGTGACAAAACTGCGGTTGGTGTCGACCAAGAACTGCTTGGCCTCCTCCGGCGACTTGATCGTCGTCGCGAGCTGGGTGAGATCCTTGAACTCGATGGGGATGTTCGTGTACGTCACACCGTCCGGGAGTTTGTCCGCGCCACCGATGAACGGGTTGGAGATCTCGGTTGCGCCGCGCAGGTCATAGGCGTCGGCAAGCCCGAGGCCGGTGAGTGTCGTCTTGTCTGCGTCGGTGGTAGCGGTCAGCGCATTGGACCGGTAGATGACGCCGCGCTTGAGGTGTGAGCCGTCGACGGTGGCGTATCCCCTACCGTCGTTGCCGGCAACGTCGCGAAAGTTGGCCACGGAGGCCAAATTCGGTGTCGGCGCGAGGACAGGATCGAGCGAGCCGAGATCGACCGCTCCAAGCGAGCCTGTGTTGAGAGAGCCCAGGTCGAGCGGGATTGCCGTGGCGGGAGCAGCAAACATCAGACCACCTGTAACAACTAATGCGGCGGCCTTTGCAGTGCGAGCGAACAACATTCGTGTGCGTGTGGACATGTGGCAGTGCCTTTCTCTGCAGTTTGGGATTTGTGGTGTGGTGATCTGGAGTTACGGAGCGACATCACCGATGCCGGTAAATCCGTATCGCTGGTGAGGTCCGATGACTGCTACCTCGAACAGGCCTGTCCCGGTGCGGGTTACGCCGTCCTCGACGAGGGTGAACCGAGCCAGGTTGTCGACCGGGCACAGCATCTTCTTCCACGATTCGATGTCCGAAACCTTTTCCCGCAGGCCTTGAACCACCAGTTCGCCCTGCCACATCCCGTGGCGCCAATCCTGCTCGAGTCCGTAGCCCGTGCCGACACCGATGTAGTTGGGCAGTATCGGTTCGCAGGTGATCTCCAGGATGTGGTCGGATTCGCCTGGTGCACCGGGGCGCCGGAAGTACAGAGTTCCGCTCTTCACCTCGCGAGTACCGGAAATGAACGTGAGCTGGTGGTCCGGTCGACCCAACCACTCCGGCTCGCGCGAGCGGTCCGCCCAGACGCGAGTCGCATCTTCGAGGATTCGGCGTCCCTGCTGATCTTCTTGAACGATCGTGACGATGGTGAAGTCGCCGAATTGCATGATCGAGTAAATCCAGAAGAAGTTCTGACTGCCGGCTATCGCCGGATCTGCCTTGCGTCCAGGCGGTTCCGCTTCGCCGACCGGTCGCACACCCCAGGACCGATCGCGATTACCCCGCCACGTCTCCGGGGTGACCGGGATGACGTCGCCGTCGACGGTCAGGGATCCGGACCATGTTCCGGTCTGCACGAATCGTTGCGTGTCGAAGGTGACTCGTTCGAGCTGGCGATGGAAATGTCTGGCCTCGAGATTGGCGGGGCCGTCGGACTCGAAGGTGAGGTCGAAGCTCAGGTCCGGCGCTTCGGGACTCGGGTCCAACACCACACGTAGGCGGTGCAGACCCTCGATGATTTCGATTCGCAGCGGGCCTACTGACAGGTCCATACGATCGTCACCCAAGGCTCGGGATGCCCGGAAGACAATATGGTCTTCGCCGCGCCGAAGAACCGCAAAGCCGTCGCATACACCAAGATTGGGGTACTGACCGAGACCGATGATGAGAAACAGCGGCTCGGTGTCGCCGTCGACGCCGGCATGGCAGTTGAAGTAGTAGCGGTCGTAGAAGTTTCGATCCGAGGTGCCCACGTGGCGGATGGTCTCGGCGATCTGATGTACCGGGTAGTCGTCGAGCGGGGACAGTGTCATCGTGCATCTCCTGTTGTGAGCGGGGATGTTGCGAGCGACTCCCAATAGGTGCCGTCGAGCATGGCTTCGAGTGTTTTGTGGTGCAGGATCATCTCGTCCGGGTTGTCGGGGAATTCGGCCTGACCGAAAGCCACTGCGCGGCTTTGGACTCGGAACATGATCACCGCGTGCCGCAGCGCGGCGTAAAGGATGTAGAAATCTAGATCCGCAACCTGGTGGCCGGAAAGCGAGCCGTAGGCCTCTGCCACGTCCTCGCGACGAAGGAAGTCCGGCATTCCGGGGAGTCCGGCCATGGCAGCGAGATCCTCGAAGAACCTGTGCTGGAAGATCATCCAGCCGAGGTCCAGCTCACGCGGCCCCAGTGTGGCCATCTCCCAATCGAGGACCGCCGCCGGCTCGAAGTCGCGGTAGATGACATTTCCGATCCGCGAGTCACCCCAGCAGAGCACTGCGGAACCGGAATCGACGGGAAAGTTCGCTTCGATCCAGTCGAAACCGCGCTCGATCAAAGGAGATCCTGGTCCGTCGGCTGTTGCCCACTCGTAATAGCGCCGCTGGTCCTCGAGGTGCGCGCGAAGTGCTTCTGCCCCAGTCGGTTCGGCACCATCGCGGCACAACTCGGGGAGTGCGAGGTGCGGATCGGCCATAGCGTGTAGCTCGGCGAGCACCCGGACCGATGACTGCTGGAGTCGAGAACAGTCGTCGGCCGAAGCTTCCGAGAGCCAGGATCCGAACGTGTACGGCATGACATCGGGCGGGATTTCGCCCTCACGCCGTTCCATCACGAAGAACTCGCCGCCGAGCGCGTCCGGGTTGCTCTCGGACCAGTACACCCGCGGGATCGGCACCGACGTGTGAGCGGCGACGGCGCTCATGACCCGAAACTGCTGGTCCAGGTTGTAAGACGGAAAGATCGGTACCGCACTGTCCCGCGGGGCGATACGGGCGACCAAGCGATGCTCGGCTCGAATCCCGTCCTCGATCCACGTCGCATCGAAAAGCACAGTTTCGTTGGACATGCCGTTCGCGGCCGGCACCTCGACCGAGGTCACGGAAGGTTTCGAACCTCGCCACAGCACGGTCGCGAGCCAGCCTTCGAGGCTGCGCCGCATCTCCGCCGGGTCGTTGCGGGATTCGCCGGGCCTGGCAAATTCGGCGTAGTCGGGATCTTCGCCGGAGGTTTCTGTTTCGGTTCGAAGGTTCATCACCACTCCTCGTGGTTCGGTGGCGCCGATGCGCACGTGCCGATTGTCGATACAATATGTATCGACTAAAGCCGTGACAGAATGTAACGGCCATCACAGCGATACCGCAAGGGATTTGCCCAAAATGTCCAAAGATTCCGAAACTCAGCACCGCCTGGGCCCGCAGCGAAACCCTGCAATCGACGACGCAGTACTGGACGCGACCAGGCAACTGTTGGAAGAAAAGGGGTACGCGGGCACGTCCATCGACGCCATAGCCACGCGTGCGGGAGTAGGACGTCCAGCCATCTACCGTCGGTGGCCGTCGAAGGCACACATCGTCAACGACGCGATCTACCCCGTACTCGACGTCGAACAGGGCGCGGACATCGACACCGAACTCGGCACCGAGGGCACGATCACGGATCAGATCCGCGCGCTGGTGCACGGCGCGGTTGCTCTGTTCGCAGCTCCCGCCACACGAGCCGCTGCTCCCGGATTGATGAGCGAAGTGCGAACAAACGCGGAATTACGCGACGTTCTCGTGGTGCGGCAACTGGCCGGAGTCCGCGTCGAGCTGAACCGTCGACTCGAGGCGGCGAGAGAGCGCGGCGACATCCGAAGCGGCGTCGACGCCGACGCTCTTCTCGACATCATGGCGGGCGCGGCCATCTTCGCGCTGTCGGTTCGTGACGTCTCGGACCCGGGACCGTTTGCTGATTCTCTTGCCGACATAGTGCTGAACGGCATACTCCCCGACGACAACTAGGCGCCAACCTCGCCGACTATCCTGTGGGGCATGACCGAGCCTGTAGCGACCGCTGACCTTGCCGACGAGATCGGACCCGACATCCGTAGCTGCGACACGCAGTTCACCCAGTTCGGTGGACGTGAAGTGTTTGCCGGCCCCATCACGACCATCAAGTGCTTCCAGGACAACCTGCTCGTGAAGCAGACCCTCAGTGAACCGGGCAACGGCGGAGTCCTCGTCGTCGACGGTGACGCGAGCATCCACACCGCGCTGGTCGGCGACATCATTGCCGGCCGCGGCGTCGACAACGGCTGGGCCGGCGTCATCGTCAACGGAGCCGTCCGCGACTCCGCGATCCTGCGCACCCTCGACATCGGCGTCAAGGCTTTGGGCACCAACCCGCGCAAGAGCACGCAAACCGGTTCGGGCGAGAAGAACGTGCCGATCGAAATCGGCGGAGTCACCTTCAACCCCGGCGAGATCGTCTACAGCGACCAGGACGGCGTCGTCGTTCGCGAGAGCTAGTCAGAAGTCGCGGGATCAGGCGGGGGCTTCCACTTTGGCGGCCATCCCGCCGATCTCGACGACGTCGCCGTCACGAAGCTGGCGGCCCCGACGATCTTCGACCTCACCGTTGACCGAAACCATGCCGTCGGCGATCACTTCCTTCGCCTCCGCGCCCGATTCGATGAGGTTCGCGAGCTTGAGAAACTGACCGAGCCGAATCATTTCGTCGCGGATGGGTACTGCTGGAATGTTGTCGGTCATGTCAATCATCTTCCTCCTCCCACAAAACTGGACACGACAGACCACACTTAGCGTGAGGATCTGATCGACCGGTAGGAGAGGAAGCTCGATGGCACCATTGACCGAGGTATCGGACACCACTGCAGAGTTGGTGGAATCGCCACCCGAAAATCCGCGCCAGGCGCGTCGATTCCGCAAAGGGCGGTTCAGCCAGGTTCCCCATATCTCGGGACTGATCCTCGGAGTCTTCTCCGTACTGGTGTTCCTGTGGAGCATCTCGCCGGTACTGCGGCACATCCTCCGCGTCCCACGCGAATACATCGACAGCTACTACTTCGACGCACCGGATACGAGCCTGTCGTGGGCGCTCGTCGTCGCCCTGCTCGCCGCCGCCCTCGCGAGCCGCAAGCGCATCGCCTGGTGGCTGTTGACGATCTACCTGTCACTGATCACCCTCACCAACATCGCCTCCGCGATCGTCGACAAGAACCCGAACAACGCCGTGGCGGTTGTCGTTCTGCTTGTCGTGATCGGAATCCTCATCGCGGCGAGGCCCGAGTTCTACACACGCGTACGGCGCGGCGCCGGCTGGAAAGCACTCGGCGTACTGATCGGCGGCATGGCTGTAGCGACCGTGATCGGTTGGGGCCTTGTCGAACTCTTCCCAGGTGACCTACCGCAGAACCAGCGATTCCTCTGGGCCCTGAACCGCGTCACCGCTGCAGCTTCGGTCGACAACGAGGTGTTCGACGGCCACCCGCGTGTCTTCGTCAACACGGTCCTCGGTCTCCTCGGTGCCATCGCGCTACTCGCAGCCGTCATGACGCTCTTCCGCGCGCAACGCTCCAACAACGCGCTCACCGGAAACGACGAGTCCGCGATCCGCGGGTTGATCCAGAACTTCGGCGCCGACGATTCGCTCGCCTACTTCGCCACCCGCCGCGACAAGGCCGTCATCTTCGCACCGAGCGGCAAGGCCGCGATCACGTACCGCGTCGAGATCGGCGTCTGCCTCGCCAGTGGTGATCCCATCGGTGATCCTGAAGCGTGGCCGCACGCCATCGAAGCGTGGCAGGGGCTCGCATCGCAGTACGGCTGGGCGACGGCCGTCATGGGCGCCAGCGAAACCGGGGCGACGGCATACAAGAAGGCGGGCCTGAGCGTCCTGCAGCTCGGCGACGAAGCGATCCTGCGCACCCGCGAATTCAATCTCAACGGACGCGACATGCGCCCGGTGCGCCAGGCCGTCACTCGCGTGAGGCGTCACGGCGTCACCGTGCGGATGCGACGCCATCGCGACATCCCGCCCGAGGACATGGCAGCCGTCATCATCCGCGCCGACGACTGGCGCGACACCGACACCGAGCGCGGCTTCTCCATGGCGCTCGGCCGACTGGGCGATCACCTCGACGGCGATTGCCTCCTCGTCGAAGCCGTCATGGGTGAAGGCACCGAGGACGAAAGCGTCGTCGGCATGCTCTCGCTCGTGCCGTGGGGACCGAACGGTGTTTCGCTCGACCTGATGCGCCGTAAGCCGACGGCGCCCAACGGTGTCGTCGAATTGATGGTCTCGGAGTTGGCCACACGTTCGGACGAGATCGGCGTCGTGCGAGTTTCGCTCAACTTCGCCGTGTTCCGCTCGGTGTTCGAGGAAGGTTCGCGCATCGGCGCGGGCCCGATCCTCCGCATCTGGCGCTCGGTGCTCGTCTTCTTCTCCCGCTGGTGGCAGCTCGAAGCGCTGTACCGCTCGAACGTGAAATACCAGCCGGATTGGGCGCCGCGCTTCCTCTGCTTCGAGGACAACCGCGAACTGCCGCGCGTCGGATTCGCGTCGGCCATCGCCGAAGGCTTTGTGGTGCTGCCCAGTTTCGGGCGCAAGTCCAGCCAGGTCGTCAAGCACACCGGCACGCATGCGGCGGTGCCGGCAGCTCTGGTGACTTCCGAAGGACTGCATGCCGACGGCAGCCCGCCGGACTCGGCTCCGACGTTCACGACCAACGGTCCGCGTCGACCCGAGCAGGTCCGCGTGCGCATGAACAAGCTCGCGCAACTGGCCGACGAAGGGATCGCCGCCTACCCCGTCGCCTATCCACCGACGCACACGATCGCGGCCGCAGCGAAGTCACCGGAGGGCACCCGCGTGCGAATCGCGGGACGCCTCCTGCGGGTCCGCGACTACGGCGGAGTGGTGTTCACGGACGTGCGCGACTGGTCCGGCGACATCCAGGTTCTGGTCGACCAGGACAACGTCGGCCGCGAGAAGTTGGCGGAGTTCGCTGCCGAGTTCGATCTCGGTGACCTGATCGAAGTCAGCGGAACCATCGGGCGCAGCCGCAAGGGCGAGCTGTCGCTCGTCGCCGTCGAGTGGCGCATGAACGGCAAGTGCCTGCACCCGCTGCCGGACAAGTGGAAGGGCCTCTCGGATCCCGAGACCCGTGTCCGCCAGCGGTACCTCGACATCGCCCTCAACCCGAAGGCCCGCGAACTTCTCGAGGCTAGAAGCGACGTCGTGAAGTCGCTGCGCGATTCACTCGGTGGTCGCGGATACCTCGAAGTCGAGACCCCGATTCTGCAGCAGGTGCACGGCGGAGCGAATGCCGCTCCGTTCCTGACACACATCAACGCGTACAACCTCGACCTCTATCTCCGCATCGCACCCGAGCTGTACCTGAAGCGGTTGTGCGTCGCCGGTATGGAGAAGGTGTTCGAGATCGGCCGCGTGTTCCGCAACGAGGGCGTCGACTTCAAACACAATCCCGAATTCACGATCCTCGAGGCCTACGAAGCCCACAGCGACTACGAGGGCATGATGCAGATGTGCCGCGAGCTGATCCAGGCGGCGGCCGTCGCAGCATTCGGTCGCGAGATCATCATGCGTCCCGGCCCGGACGGCGAACTGGTCGAGGTCGACATCTCCGGTGAGTGGCCGGTGAAGACGATGCACGGCGCCGTCGCCGAAAAACTTGGTGTCGACGTCTCCCCCGAGACAAGTCTCGAAGACCTGCAGAAGTTGTGCGACGCCAACGAGATCCCGTACCAGTCCAGCTGGGATACCGGCGCCATCGCGCAGGAAATGTACGAGCACCTGGTCGAGGACTACACGGAGTTCCCGACGTTCTACACCAACTTCCCCACCTCGATGTCGCCGCTCACCCGGCCGCACCGCAGCATCCCCGGCGTCGCCGAGAAGTGGGACCTGGTGGCGTGGGGCGTCGAACTCGGAACCGCATACAGCGAGCTGACCGACCCTGTGGATCAGCGCAACCGGCTCACCGAGCAGTCGATGCTCGCGGCCGGCGGCGACCCGGAAGCGATGGAATTGGACGAAGACTTCCTCCAAGCCCTCGAACACGCGATGCCGCCGACGGGTGGTCTCGGGATGGGCGTCGACCGAATCGTCATGCTGATCACGGGTGGCAGCATCCGCGAGACGCTGGCCTTCCCCCTCGCGAAACCGCGTCAGTAGTCCGGATTCTCGCGTGCCGGAATTGTTCCACGTGAAACCACCGGGCGAGATCTTGCAGGTCGGCGAGAGCCGACTGCATGTTCTTGCCGAGGGCGACGGCCCCGTCGTCGTCCTGTGCGGTGGGCTGGCGGGCAATTGGTTCGACTGGGATGACTGCGCGCGTCATCTTCAGTCGGACCACACCGTCGTCCGCTTCGATCGCCCGGGCTTCGGGCTCAGCGAGCCTACTTCCGAAGTTCCGACCGTCCGCGGCGAAGCTGAGCGGATCCGCGACGTGCTCGACATTCTGGGACTGAGTGGTCCGGCCGTGGTGGTCGGCCACTCCATCGCCGGCTTCTACGTCGAAGGCTTCGCGCGCCTGTTCCCCGATCGGGCGGCGGGGATGCTCCTCCTCGATTCCAGTGCCGAGAAGGAGCCGAAACGTCTTTTCCCCCGCGACCTGCTGCTGATCGCCTCCCGAGCCGCCGCGGCTTCGTTCAGCACCACCGGGCTCCAACGACTCCTCGGTACGACGACGCGCAAAATCCTCAACCAGTCCGTGCCGCCGAGCGGGTCGTCCGAAGCCACTCTCGAATGGGTGCGGAAGATCTACCGCGAGCCTCATTATCTGGAAGCGGCGATGATCGAATACGTCGCGTACACCGATATGGCGCTGGAGCTCACCGCTTTACGACGCTCGAGCAAGCATCCACTGCCCGACATCGACCTCAGCGTCGTTGCTGCACACACTGGCCACACCACTCCCTGGTCCATCGCCTGGATGGCAAAGCAGCAGAAACTCGCCACCTACCTCGGCGGGAGTTTTCACGTCCTGCGCCCGGCGCATCACCACGCGATGATCGATCAACCCGAGGAGTTGGCGAACTTGATTCGGCGCCTCACGCAGCCGAACCGTCGGGGATGACACTTAAAGTTACAACTCGGACAGTAGCCGGATCATTGCTAGTCTCGGACAGCTTCTGCTTTCTACGACAGGCTGACCATGGACCGTTCGACACGTCGGGTGCGCTCGTGCCTGATTTTCGTGGCGATCCTCGTTGTCGCCCTGGCGGGCATCGCCGCCCGTCCGCCCGGTTTTCTGTCGACCTTCTGGCCCGCCAACGCGATCCTTCTGGGCATTCTCCTCCGTAACCCACGCTCGTTTGCGCCGATCGGACTCGCTGTCGGCGGCGCAGCGCTGCTGACGGCGGATCTTGCGACCGGAAGCCCCGTGCAGAGGGCCTTCGAACTGAATGCGATCAATCTGGTCGGCGTCACGACAGGATTGATCGCCGCGAACTTGCTCGGCTGCTTTCCACGGCGAATCTCCGAGACGAAGTACACGGCCAGAATCTTCCTCATCTCGGTTCTGGCGTCGTTCACGGCCGGGTCCGCCAGCGCACTACGCACTCAACTCCACGAAGGAAGCGGTGCGGCAACGGAATTGGTGGGGTGGTTCTTCGCCGACCTGTGTACGTATCTGATCGTGCTGCCGATCGTTCTGTCGGCACCGACGCTCGAACACATTCGAAGAACCTGCGGGCCGTCCGTGCGGCAGAGTCTGCGCTTGAGGCGGCTCGCACAGATCCTGGCACCTCTGGCCGCTCTCCTGGCCTGTCTGCCACTCGCCCTGGAGGTCCAGGGAGCCCTTGCGCTGCTGCTGCCGATGCCGGCGCTCCTGTGGTGCGCAATGCGTGTCTCACTGTTCAGCACTTCGCTCCTGGCAGCCGGATGGAGCGCGTGGGCACTGGTCATGGCGGGTAAGGGACGTCTGGCACTGGCAGATCCGGTGCACCTACTCAGTGAGGGGGTGACCACCCGGATCTCCGTCATCTTGATGGCACTCTCCCCCATCGCCGTAGCCGTCGCCACTGGCGCACAGCGGCGCGCTGAGCGAGAACTCCAACGCATCGCCGAATGCGACGCCCTCACCGGAACGCTGAGTCGCCACGCGTTCTGGACCCAATCGCAGGAACTCCTCGACGCCCAGCACGCGGCGCAACGACCGATCGCCGTCATGATGCTCGATCTCGACCACTTCAAATCGATCAACGACAACCTCGGCCACCTCACCGGCGATTCCGTCCTCGAACAGTTCGGAAACACCCTCCTCGCCGCTACCGAAGGGCTGGGACTCTCCGGCCGACTGGGTGGTGAAGAATTTGCCGTCGCCGCCGCCGACTGCACCTTCGAGGAAGCCATCCAGCTCGCGGAGCGCATCAGAGAGGCGCAAGAGGCCCACGCGCGATCCATTCGCGGTTTCGCGGGAACGGTCAGTATCGGCGTCGCCTGGGCCGATCGCGCGATGCCGGGCATGGAGACTCTGCTCGATATCGCCGACAACGCGATGTACCAGGCAAAACGCGACGGCCGAAACCTCGTGGTGGCGTTCGATCTCTACATGGCAAGGTGACGTAGGTGCAACTACTCCTGATCCGACACGCGCTCCCCGAACTGGCCGAGGTCACCGAAGGCCGCGCAGATCCCTCGCTGACCGACGAAGGTCGTGCCCAGGCACTACGGCTGCCCGCAGCACTGGCGCCGTACCGGATCACCGGACTCTTCAGCAGCCCGCAAAAGCGCGCACTCGAGACCGCAGCCCCGGTAGCGCAGATATTGGGCCTTCCGGTCACCCAGCGCGAGGGTCTGGCGGAATACGACTACGAGCAGCCGCACTACATCCCGATGCACGAGGTCCTGGAGCGGGCGCCGGAAACCTATGCGCGCATCAAAGCCGGCTGGCTCCCCGAGTCGGTGGACGGCGACGCCTTTCGTGCGCGAGTCCTCGGTGCGATCGACGAGATAGTCGCGGCAACGGACAACGACGCCACCGTGGCGATCTTCTGCCACGGCGGCGTCGTCAACATCGTTCTGCAGGAACTGCTCGGACTGGAGCGCCCGTTGACCTTCCCGATCGAGTACGTGTCCGTCACGCGCATTCTCGTGTCGCGAAACGGAAGCCGCAGGGTCGGGTCGATCAACGAAACCGGTCACGTACGCAACATGCTTCGCGTGTAGTCACACGTGGTGGCACGCCACCTGATGGCCGCCCTCGACGAGACGCAGCTCGGGAACTACCTCGGCGCAGAGATCAGTAGCCAGCGGGCACCGCGTGCGGAAGCGGCAGCCACTGGGCGGATTGAGCGGCGAGGGCAGTTCGATGACCTTCTGCTCGACGTTCTGCGCCGCGGTGACGGTGGCGTCGGGATCGGGAATCGACGCCAGCAGTAGCTGCGTGTACGGGTGAAGCGCGCGGTTCTGCATGTCTTCTGCGGGAACGATTTCGCAGACGCGGCCCAAGTACATGATCATCACGCGGTCGCTGATGTTCTTCACTACGGCCATGTTGTGCGCGATGAACAGCAAAGACAGCCCGTGACGCTTCTTCGCATCCTCGAGCAGGTTCAGAATCTGCGCCTGCACGGACACGTCGAGGCTCGAGACCGGCTCGTCACAGATCAGGACCTTGGGGTCGAGCATCAATGCGCGGGCGATGCACACGCGCTGGCACTGACCACCCGAGAGTTCGCGTGGGGTTCGATCCCACACCATGTCCGGGTCCAGCCCGACCTCGGCAAGAACCTCGCGCGCCCGAGCTTCGATGGCGGCCTTGTCTTTTCCACCCCAGATCGACGGACCCTCGGTGATGAGAGCCTTGACCTTGCGACGGGGATTCAGGGAGGAGATGGGATCCTGAAAGATCATCTGCAACTGAGTGCGGCTGCGACGCAATTCTTCCGCGCCCAGTGCCGTCATTTCCGTCTCTCCGAGGCGGATCGAGCCCGACGTCGGTGAGGGCAACTGCATGATCGCCCGGCCCGCCGTGGACTTGCCACAGCCGGATTCACCGACCACGCCCAAGGTTTCGCCCGGCGCGACGGTGAAGCTGATTCCGGACACGGCGTGAACGGTCTGGCCCTTGCCGACGTTGAATTCGACGACCAAGTCCTCGACCGTCAGGGCCGCGTCCACCGTCTCGGGCTTCCTGGTATCGGTTGCTGCAGTCATCAGACCATCTCCTTCACCGCGAGCGTCAGGCCCGCTGCGGTAGTGCCGGCCTTCTCGTTGGCGACCAATGCCGTTGTGCCTTCGGGGGTGTCGACCGGGTAGTGGCACGCGAACGTGTGGCCTTCGGTTGTGTTGTCCCCCGGTCCGCCGGGAGCCAGGGCCGGGTCGCCGGTCAGGCAGTCGTCCTGGGCGTAACGGCAGCGGGCGGCGAAGCGGCAGCCGGTGATCGGCTTCGTCATGTCCGGGAGACCGCCCGGAATTGTCTGCAGCACTGTGTGCGTCGGTGACTCGAGTCGCGGAATCGCGGCCATCAGCGCTTCGGTGTACGGGTGGCGAGGACGAGTGAACAACTCTTCGGTCGCCGACGTTTCCACGACGGAACCGGCGTACATGACCGCAACACGGTCCGATCGACCCGAGACCACACCGAGGTCGTGGCTGATCAGAATGACGGCCATGTTGAGCTTGTCGTTGAGTGAGGCGAGCAGATCGAGAATCTGCTTCTGCACCGTCACGTCGAGAGCGGTGGTCGGCTCGTCGGCGATCAGCAGTTTCGGCTCGCAAGCCAGCGCCATCGCGATGACCACGCGCTGTCGCATACCTCCCGAAAGTTCGTGGGGGTACTGGTCGAGCCGACGCTTGGGCTCGGGGATACCCACCATCGACAGGAGTTCCGCTGCGCGATCGCGGGCCGCGTCCTTCTTCAGACCCAGGTGGAACTTCAAGGATTCGGTGATGTGGGTACCGATGCGCTTGAACGGATTGAGCGAGGTCATCGGATCCTGGAAGACCATGGCGATCTCGGGTCCCCAGAAGTGCTTCATCTCCGACTTCTTCATCGTCGACATGTCGCGGCCGGCAAACGTCACCGTCCCGCTGATGTCGAGAGCCGGGCCCTTCTGGAGCAGTCCCATGATAGTGCGCCCGAGAACCGACTTGCCGGAACCGGATTCACCCACGATGCCGAGAGTTTCGCCGGCGGAGACGTGGATCGAGACACCGTCGACTGCTCGCAACTGGCCACGGGGAGTGGCGAATACGGTTCTGATATTGTCCGCCTGCAGCAGCGGAACGCCGTTCTGAGCTGAAGTGGTCACAGCTTACTCCGATACTTCTCGCCGATGAGGTTGAAGGAGAACACCGTAAGGAAGAGGAAGACGCCTGGTACCAGGACGATGAACGGATGCTTCTCCACGATCCCGCCCTGACCTTCCGCAATCATGTTGCCCCAGGTCGGATCAGGTTGTGCGATACCGAGTCCGAGGAAGCTCAGTGATGCTTCCGCGACGATCAGGCCGGAAACGGCCACCAGTCCGAGCGCGGCGACGGGAACGAGGACGTTGGGAACCAACTCGCGCCAGATGACGCGCCATTTGGTGGCGCCCATGGCTCTCGCGGCAAGCACGAACTCCCGTTGGGCGACGACGATGGTGTTTGCCCTGGCGATTCGAACCATGCTGGGAATGCAGAGAATCGACAGTGCGAGGGTGATGTTGCGCAGGTTCGACGTGAGCACCGCGGCCAGTGCGATGAGCAGCACCAGAGAAGGAATGGCCAGCAGCGAGTTGGTCAGGATTCCGACCACGGCGTCGACCTTGCCACGGAAATAGCCGGCCATGACGCCGATGGTGCCACCGATGATCATGCCGATCAGCACGGCGCAGATGGCGACAGTCAAGGAGGCGCGAGCACCGAACAGGGCGCGGGCGAGGAGGTCGAGACCGAAGTTGTTGGTACCCAACGGATGATCGGAGAGCAGGCTCGGCGAGGCGAAGCCCGGCTCGGCCAAGGTCTTGACCGTGTCCTTGTACTCACCGAGTGGCAGCAGCGGCGCGAAGATCGCGGCCAGGATCAGCGCGCCCAGCCAGATGCACGCCAACCAGTACGAGAGATCGAACTGACTGCCCCACTTGGACGTACCGAGTTTGCCGAGACCCTTGAAGAGGAAAACCAGGGCAACGAGCGCGAGCACGATGCGGACGGTCATCATGATCGCTGAACCGAAGAGTGCGGTGCCGAGCAGCGCAACGCCGACCACTGTGAGAATCGATCCGATCAGGACCAGATTCTTGGGCTGTTCCAGCGTCTCGACGGGACCGGGAGCCAGCAGGACTGTCTGCTGCCGGTATGTCATCACCTCGGACGGGGCCGGCGACGGGGCCGCTCCGTCTGGCGTCACTTCAGACATGGACACGACGACTCCTCGGGTCAAGATAGGTGTACAGAACATCGATCGCACTGTTGACGAGGACGTAGATGACCGCGATCACGACCACCGCGCCCAGCAGCATCGGCGAATCACCCTGCTGCGCTGCGCGGACGATGAGCGTGCCCATTCCGGGCAGTGAGAACAGCGTCTCGACGATCACGGTGCTGCCGATCATGCCGCCGAGAGCCAGACCCATCATCGTGATGAGCGAGAACGACGACGGGCGGAGCGCGTCGCTGAAAAGCACTCGCAGCGTGGGCATTCCCTTGGCCTTCGACGCGAGGATGTAATCCTCACGGAGCGTCGTCACCAGGTCGGATCGGAGAACGCGAGTGAACATCGCCATCTCGAGGAGGCTGATGGTGATCGCGGGAAGTATTGCGTGTGAGAGGTTTCCGGACAGGCTGTCGCCGATGCGCACCCACTGTGATCGCGGGAACCAGCCGAGCCAGTTGACGGTGACCATGATCAGCAACAGACCGGCGAGGAAGCTCGGGACGGAAAGAACACCGAACGTCGCGGCGCTGATGACGCGGTCGATGACGCCGCCTTCGTGGTGCGCCGACCAGAGTGCGAGCGGAACTGCGACGACGAGTGCGATGACCAGACCCATCACTGCCAACTGAACGCTGACGGGGAGAGCGGAACTGATCGCGGTGAGGACGTCCTGCTGCGGGGGAACGAGCGAGTTGCCGAGGTCGCCCTGGAGAGCGCTGGTCAGCCAGTCCCAATAGCGAACCAGGAGTGGATCGTTGAGTCCGAGCTGCTGCCGAACTTCCTCGTACTCGGCAGGCGTTCGGCCTTCACCGAGAACGGAGACAGCGGGATCGCCGGGGATCAGTGATGCCAGCACGAAGGTTCCGAAGCTGACGATCAGGATCACAATGACGAGCTGGCCCAATTTCTTACCTATTGCGCCGATGTTCATCGATTTCGTCTCCTTCGGACAGCGAGCTCGCAATACACAGCAGTTCCTCTGATTTCATTTCTTCGTTCGCAGCCGGCCCCGATCCGCTGCAATACGGGCGCGGGGCCGGCTGTGAACTTCAGGCTCTCTAGGACTTCCAAGCTCCGTCGAAGAGCACGATTCCGTCGAGGCTCTGCTCGAGTCCGTGAACGTTCTGGTTCCACACGTCGAGTGCGGCGACGTTGCCCCACACCTGCCACGGGACGGTCTCGTTGGCGCGTTCCTGGATCTGGGCCAGGACTGCCTTCTTGTCCTCGTCGGTGGTTGCGACGCCCAACTTGTCCAGGAGAGCATCCATTTCGGCGTCGGAGTAGCCGGTCGCGTTGTTACGGCCACCGGACTTGATGCCCGTGTACAGACGCTCGTAGGGATCGGCCTCGGCGAGGCTCAGTGCTGCGGTGCTCATGTCGTAGTCGTGATCGGCGTACATCCGCTTGACCAGATCACCTGCACCGGTGACGTATTCGATCTGAGCGTCGAAGCCGACTGCGTTGAGCATCGCCTGGATGGCCAGAGCCGTTGCCTGTGCGGACGGTTCCTGGATGGAGAGGAAGGTGATCTTTCCGTCGTAGCCGTCGGCCTTGGCCTGATCGAGCAGTTCCTTCGCCTTGGCGGGATCGACGCCGATCGGTGCGACGTCGTTGTGCCAGCGCGAGGTGTCCTGGAAGATCTCCTGGCCGGGCAGTCCCTTGCCGTTGTTGACGCGGGTGTTGAGCGTCTCCGGATCGACGGCCAGCGCCATCGCCTGGCGGACACGGACATCCGAGCCCGGGCGGCCCGGGGCCATGTTCACGTTGGCGATGTAACCGAGCGACGGGATGTCGACGAAGCCGGGGTAACCCGACTCGATCAGATCCAGGATCGGGGTGAGCGTACGCATGTACGCGGCGTCGATGCCGCCCGTCTTGAGTGCTTCGGCGGTGGGCTGAGCGCCGACGATGCTGATCAGCTTGAGCTTGTCGATGTTCGGTGCGCCGTCGTAGTAGTCGGGGCGAGCAGCCAACAGCAGTTCCTCGTTGGGAGCGAACTTCTCGAGGGTGAAGGCGCCGGCGCCGATCGGGGTGAACTGGTCACCCTGCTGGGCGCTCGGGGCGACGATCATGCCGGGTCCGGTGGCGAGCATCGACTGGATGCCTGTCCACGGATCAACGAGGTTGAAGACTACGGTCGTCGCGTCGGGGGTGTCGATCGAGGCAACCTTGGAAGCCCACAGGCTCGACTGAGGTCCCTTGTTGGTGACGTAGCGGTTGATGCTGTCGGCGACGGCCTTCGCGTCGAGAGCTGTGCCATCGCTGAACTTCACACCGTCGCGGAGCTTCAGCGTCCAGGTCTTGCTGTCCGAACTCGCTTCCAGCGACTGAGCGAGCTTGGGCTCGAACCTCTGCCCGATGGGGTCGTAACGCATGAGCACGTCGTAGATGGCGCTGAGCTCGCTGCCACCGGTGGCGCCGGCAACCTGAGCCTTCGCGGGATCGAGAGTCGTGACCGCCGAGTAACCGCTGAACGTCAGCGTGCCGCCCTTGGTGGGAGTGCCGGGATCGGCCTGCTCGTTGACCATGCCGATCTTCAGTGAGGAACCGGAATCAGCGGATTCGCCGCCGCCATTGCTCGAGCCGTTGTCGGCGCACGACGCCAGGAACATACTTGCGGTGATCGCCAGCGCAGCCGCAGCCAATCTGCGACTTCCGCGGCGGGAACTACGACTCATTCGAATGCCTCCAAGGCGGGGTAAGACCGTGACGTGATGTTGAACACGAAACAGTCTGTGATGGGAGGCACAGAAAATTGGATCGAGTCTCGCTCAGTGGAATCGGTTAAGTTGCAGGCCTCAACAGTCAGGTAAACCGACCCTGGCCAGCGGTTACCTTCGTGGACAGCAGACCAGCCGGTCTAGTCCCGGTCGAGCGTCGCTTCCTCGAGATCGAGCTCGCGAAGCACCTTCCGGAGGACCTCGTCGTCGATCCGGCCGGCATCGCGTTCGGCGATGAAGACGCCTCGCTCGGCATCGATCATCTCGAGGCGCAGCGAGCGGAAGGCGTTCGACGGGCTCTCCCCCAGATCCTCGTCGCTGCGTCCCAGTCGCTCCCACGCCGAGTTCGCGCGGTGGGTGTTCCAGCTTCGCAAGATGTCCGCGGCACGATTGCGGACCTGAGGGACGTCGTCGGCGTCGGCTCCGACCAATTCGTCCAGCCGCGCCGCAGCGGCCCGTGCAGCCTTGTCCTGGGCTGCCGCCTCGGCGCGGGCGTCGGACTGCTCTTCGTCCCCCTGCACGCCGAGGACACGGATCACCCACGGCAACGTCAGGCCGTGCAGCAACAGTGTGCCGACCACGACGACAAACGTCAGGAAGAGGATCAGCGAACGGCCCGGGAAGTCCTCCCCACTGTTGACCGTCAGCGGAATGGCGAAGGCAGCTGCCAGCGACACGACCCCTCGCATACCGGCCCACGACACGACGAACACCGCCCGCGCCGAAATCTCCGGCTCCCTCGCTCGAATACGCGGCGACAGCCAGCGCGGTACGTACGTGAACGGGAACACCCAGGCGATTCGGACCACCACGACGGTCACGAGAACGGCAACCGACGCCCAGACGACGATCGAAGTGCTGTACCCCTGCAATCCGTTGACGACACTGGGCAATTGGAGACCGATCAACAGGAAGACGAACGACTCCAGGATCAGGTCGACGGCCCTCCACACTGCCGTGTCCTGCAAACGCGTCGCATAACTCGCGCGAGTGGAGCGCTGGCCGAGGAACAATCCGGCTACGACGACCGCGATGACGCCCGACGCGTGGACCTCTTCCGCAGCGAGGTAGGTAAAGAACGGCACCACCAATCCGATTCCGCTCTCCATCACCGGATCCTGGAGCTTGCCGCGAACCTTCGAGATGACGAACCCCACCGCGAGGCCGATCACCGTTCCACCGACCGCCGCGACGAGGAAGGTCTCGAAGCCGCCGATCAGCGTCGCACCCGTACCGACGGCAGCCGCGAGAGCGACCTTGTACGCCGTCAGAGCGGTGGCGTCGTTGAGCAGGCTCTCCCCGCCCAGCAGGGTCATGATTCGGCGCGGCAGGCCGAGCTTGCGTCCGATTGCGCTCGCGGACACCGCGTCCGGCGGCGCCACGATGGCGCCGAGAACCAGAGCAGCCGCTATCGAGAACTCCGGCACGATCAGGTAGGCGACAAAGCCCACCGCAGCCGTCGTCGCCAGGGGAAGCCCCACCGCGAGAAATCCGATCGGACGCAGATTCGAGCGCAAAGCCAGGTATGAACTGTCCAGTGCTGCCGAGTACAGAAGTGGAGGCAACACGACGAACAGGACGAGGTCGGGATCGAGTTCCAATTCCGGAACACCCGGTATCTGACAGGCGATCAAACCGACCAGGACGAGGATCAGCGGCGAAGACAGCCCGAACCTTCGCGCGACCGCCGCCACCAGCAACGCCGCTACTACAACCCCCAGTAATATGCCGTTCACCCTGGCAGCATGCAGTATGGAAGGCGATGAAGAAAATCCTGAAGCGAGCAGCAGCTCGCACACAGCAGCCCGCACCCGCTCCCACCGGTTGCGAGGAACTAACCAACGCGCCCGAAACGGACCCGGCGGCGCTGACGCCCGGCGTCTGCCAGGAGTGCGCCGAGTTGGGCGAGGATAACTGGTCTCACCTGCGCATGTGCCTGTCCTGCGGCCACGTCGGATGCTGCGATTCCAGCCCTCATCAGCACGCCACCAACCACTACCGCGAAACCGGGCACCCGGTCATGCGCTCACACGAGCCCGGCGAATCCTGGCGCTGGTGCTACGTCCACGACCTGATGGACTGACCGCGCGCGACTGGCGGTGCACTGCGCATAGTGCCCACCTGTCACGGCGCACAGGCCTCGGTGTTGCGCACATTGCTCAATCCACTGGGTAGCTATTGCCCAATCTGTATGCCGATGATGGACTTTGACGCAGAATCTGCACAACAGATCGACAGGTGCGGCTGGACTTTGCCGCACCGAACGGTTCGGCCTCAGGAAGTCCTGCCAAACATCACAACCACATCGTCGGCCCCACGATCTGGGGTACAGGCGGTGCGGTGATCGATGTCCACTACTGAAGGCAGGACCGGCCGTGAACAGCCCCAACATCGACCAGAACGCTCCCGAGTCACTGGCGGAGATCGAGAAGCGCGTTCTGTGGTTGTCGACCGCGATGATCCATCACGCCAACCGTGTTCGACCGAACCCCAGCGGGCTCAAGGTCGGCGGCCATCAGGCCTCGTGCGCGTCGATGGTCTCGATCATGACGTCCCTGTGGTTCGGCCAACTTCGTTCCGGCGACCGGGTTTCCGTCAAGCCGCATGCGGCGCCGGTGCTCCACGGCATCAACTATCTGCTTGGTGAACTCGACGAGTCCTACCTGACGACTCTGCGCGAATTCGGGGGCCTGCAGAGCTACCCGAGTCGATCGAAAGATCCTGATCCGGTGGATTATTCGACCGGTTCGGTGGGCATCGGCGCGACGGCTCCCATCTGGGGCGCCATCGCTCGCCGATACGTCGACGCCTCCCTCGGCGGCGCCGGAACCGGGCGCCAGTACTCCCTGGTCGGTGACGCCGAACTCGACGAGGGCGCTGTGTGGGAAGCAGTTCTCGATCATTCGGTTGCCGAACTGGGTGAGATCGTGTGGATAGTCGACCTCAACCGCCAATCACTCGACCGGGTGGTGCCGAACATCGCGGCAACCCGCCTGGAGCGCATGTTCTCGGGTGCCGGCTGGCAGGTCATCACCGTGAAGTTCGGTGCGCTGCTGGAATCACTGTTCACCCGGCCGGGCGGCACCGCGTTGCGCGAACGAATCCTGGACATGCCGAATCCGGAGTACCAGCGCCTGCTGCGATGCACGGCCGACGAGGTACGTCTGAGACTGCCCGGCGACGCGGCGGACGCCGACGCGATCACGGCGCTGATCGACGACCTCGACGACGCCACGGTGCTCGAGGCCATCCGCAATCTCGGTGGCCACGACCTCGACGCTCTGCGAGAGGCGTACGCACAGATCGACGACACCCGTCCCACCGTGATCATCGCGTACACGATCAAGGGTCGGGGTCTGCCGACGCAGGGTCATCCGCAGAACCACTCGTCGCTGCTCACCGCCGAGCAGTTCGAGCACCTGGCGGCGGAACTCGGCATGGATCCGTCGAAGCCCTGGGAACGGTTCGAGACCGACAGCCCGTCCGGCCGCATCTGCGCCGAAACCGCTGGGCGCCTGACTCGCCCGAAGGTGGAGCATCTGGTGCCCCCGGCAGTTCCGAAAGACATCGGCCGTACGCCCTCCGGCACGTCCACCACTCAGGCAGCTCTCGGCCGGGTACTACTCGACCTCAGCCGCGAAGCGCCGGACGCCGCGAAACGTGTTGTCACACTGAGCCCGGACGTCAGTTCCACCACCAACCTCGCAGGCTGGCTGAACAAGGTCGGGGTCTGGTCCCCCGACGAGCGGCACAACTGGTTTGCCGACGACGCCGAAACGATCATGCACTGGCGTGAGAAGCCCACCGGTCAGCACATGGAACTCGGTATCGCCGAGACCAACCTGGTCGGACTGATGGGCGAACTCGGTGCAACCTGGAGTCGTTGGGGCCAGCCACTCTTCCCTATCGGCGTGATGTACGACCCCTTCATCGAGCGGGCTCTCGAACCGTGGTCGTACGGCATCTACGCCGGTGGACAGTCGATCATGGTCGGCACTCCGTCGGGCGTCACCTTGGCCGCCGAAGGTGGTGCGCACCAGTCGATCAAGACCCCATCCATCGGACTGGAACAGCCGGGATGCGTCAGTTTCGAACCGGCATTCGCCGTCGACGTCGAGTGGACGCTCCTCGACAGCATCGGACGCCTGGGCCGACCAGACGGCAGCTCGTCGTACCTGCGTCTGTCGACCCGTCCGGTCGACCAGGCCCTGGCCGCGGTACCGACCGATCCGGCTGCGCGAGAACGCCGTCGACGTCAGGTGGTGGCCGGCGCGTACACACTGCGGCACAACCCTGATCCGGCCGTCACCCTGGTCGGCATGGGTGCCACCGTCACCGAAACACTGGTCGCAGCCGAAAGACTGGGCGAGCAAGGTATTTCCGCCGACGTCGTGTGCGTGACCAGCCCCGGCTTGCTCTTCGAAGCACTCCAGTCTCGGCGCGGTCTCGCGGACGGTCCGTCGTGGATCCTGGATCAGGTCTTTCCGAGCAGCCGGTCCGCGCCGATGGTCACCGTTCTCGACGGGCACCCGCACACCCTCGCGTTCCTGACGGGAATCAACAACGTTCCGGGTGCTGCGCTCGGAGTGAGCCGGTTCGGTCAGGTCGGTTCGCTCGAGGACGTCTACCGGTACCACGGCCTCGACTCCGACAGCATCGTCCGCGCCGCCCTCGATCTCACTTCTTGATCTATCACACTCTCTGATGCCGAGAAGCGTCCCCGCGGGGACGCTTCTCGGGTCCAGTCAGTTCTTCAGCTGTCTAGTTCTTCCAGGCCTTGTCGAAGAACATGATTCCGTCCAGGCTCTGCTGAATGCCGTGGACGTTCTGTCCCCACACACCGAGCCACGGGGTGTTGCCGTAAACCTGCCACGGCACAACCTCGTTGGCCCGCTCTTGAATCTTGGCGAGCACCTCGATCTTCGCGTCGGTCGACGTCGCGACACCCAACTGGTCGAGAAGCGAATCGATCTCGGGGTCGGAGAAGCTCGTGGCGTTGTTTCGTCCACCCGACTTGAGATTGGAGTACAGACGCTCGAACGGATCGGCTTCCGCGAGGTTGGCGGAACCTGTTGCCATGTCGAAGTCGCGGTCGGCGTACAAACGCTTGACGACGTCGGCAACCGAGTTGACGTACTCGATCTGGAAATCGAAACCGACGGCGTTGGCCATCGACTGCAGTGCCAGAGCCATCGCCTGCGCCGAATTCTCCTGCAGCGTCAGGTATGTGATCTTGCCGTCGTAACCGTCGGCCTTGGCCTCGTCGAGAAGCTGCTTCGCCTTGGCGGTGTCGACGCCGATCGGAGCGACGTCGTTGTGCCAGCGGGAGGTGTCCTGGAAGATGACCTGCCCGGGCAGACCCTTGCCCTCGTTGAGTCGGTTGTCGAGTGCGACGGGATCGGTTGCGAGCGCCAATGCCTGACGGATGCGCACGTCGGCACCGGGACGACCGGGTGCCGTGTTCACCAGCGACAGGTACGACAGCGACGGAATGTCGACGAAGCCCGGGTAGCCGGAGTCGATCAGATCCAGCACGTTCGGTAGCGACCGCATGTACGCGACGTCCGTGCCGCCGCTCTTGAGCGATTCGGTGGTGGACTGCGAACCGACGATGCTGATCAACCGCAGCTTGTCCACGTTCGGGGCACCGTCGAAGTAGTCCTCCCGAGCGTCGAGGATCAATTCCTCGTTGGGAGCGAACTTCTCGAGGGTGAAGGCACCCGCGCCGATCGGGGTGAACTGATCACCTTGCTGGGCGCTCGGCGCGACAATCATGCCGGGGCCGGTGGAGAGCAGTGACTCGATACCGGTCCACGGGTCGACGAGATTGAAGACGACCGTCGACGGATCCGGAGTGTCTACCGACGCGACCTTCGACGCGTACAGACTCGACTGCGGTCCCTTGTTGGTGACGTAGCGATTGAGGCTCGCCGAGACGGCCGCCGAATCCACCGGCGTCCCGTCGCTGAACTTCACACCGTCACGCAGTTCGAGGGTCCACGTCTTGAAGTCGGAACTCGGCTCCATCGACTCTGCGAGCTTCGGAACGAATTCCTTGGATGCCGGGTCGTACCGCAGGAGCGTGTCGTAGATCGCGCCCAACTCCGAACCGGCGACCGAACCGGCGATCTGAGTCTTCGCCGGATCGAGATTGGTGACGGCGGAGTACCCGCTGAACGTGAGGGTGCCGCCCTTGACCGGATCGCCCTCGCCGGACTGCTCGTTGACCGGGCCGATGGACAATCCCGAACCGGAGTCCGGTGCGTCGCCGCTCCCACCCCCGTTCCCGCTGTCAGCGCACGACGAGACGAACAGGCCGGCGGAGACTGCCAGCGCGACGGCGGCAACCTTGCGGTGACCGCGCCGAGAACTGCGACTCATTCAAAACCTCCAGGTCAGAAACTGTGATGTGAAGCATTGTCGAGACAGTTTGTGACTTAAGGCACAGGTATTAGTCGCAGGTCCCGCTCAGTGGAATGGAGCGCGACGATTGGTCAGTTTTCGAGCGACATTCGCAGGTCAGACCCTTAGCGAAGGTCAGGAATTCATTCTGATTCAGGCGCCTTTCAACGGATGAATCGCCGGAGCGCCGTCGAGAAGTGGTCCGGCGGCGGCCAGCGCGGCCTGCAGATGCGGGGACTGCATGTGAGCGTCCAACTCCTCCTGCCCGCGCCAAGTTTCGATCGTGACGAACGTGCCGGGCGCAGCCGCTGACTCGAACAACTCGTACGACACACAGCCGTCCTCGGACCGACTCGCCTCCGCGAGAGTTGTCAGAGCCGATCGGACGTCGTCCTCGGAACCGGACTTGGCCGGGATGGTTGCAACTACACGAAGCTCGCTCATCGGATACCTTTCGCAGAGGGGAAGTCAGCTAGAGACACACGCCACAAACGTACACACGAAAAGGGCAACCAATGGGGCTACTCAAGGACGTCACCGGCTGGCGACGCGGAACGAAGTTGCAGCGTCGACTGCGCGATCTCACCGGCACGCTGGTGGTGATCACCGGTGCGGGCAGCGGCATCGGGCGTGAAACGGCCCTCGCCTTCGCCGCCCAGGGAGCTATCGTCGTGGTCTCCGACATCAATCTCGAAAGCGCGCAGGACACTGCGGCACTTGTAAACATCCCTTCGCAAGCGGGCGGCGCCGAAGCAGTGTTCGGTGGCGGCGCCCACGCCTATCAGGTGGACGTGTCCGACGAACAGGCCGTGATTCGGTTCGCGGAGACCGTCGCGGCACATCACGGCGTACCGGACATCGTCGTCAACAACGCCGGAATCGGGTTCTCGGGAACGTTCGCCGACACCGAGCAGCGCCAGTTCGAGCGCGTCATGGACATCAACTTCTGGGGAGTTGTCTACGGCTGCCGGGCATTCACCCCGATGATGATCGACCGCGGAACAGGTGGGCACGTCGTCAACCTGTCCTCGGCCGCCGCGTACACACCACAGAAGGCCCTCACCGCGTATTCGACAAGCAAAGCAGCGGTATTCATGCTCTCGGATTGCCTACGGGCAGAGCTGCTTCCACACGGCATCGGCGTCAGCACCATCTGTCCCGGCCTCGTTCACACGAACATCCTCAAGACCACCGAGTTCGCCGGCACGACCGCCGAGGAGCAGCTCGAGAACCAGACCAAGGTCGACAACTTCTACCGCAAGCGGAACTTCACTCCTGATCGAGTGGCCAGTGCCATCGTGAAAGCCGTTCGCACGAACAAGGCCGTCGTACCCGTGACCGTCGAAGCCAAGCTCGGACGCACCATCAGCCGGTTGTCTCCCGGGTCGATGCGCGTCGGAGCTCGGTTCGAGATCTAGGTCAGCTTCCGAAACTCAGGCTGCCCGTGAAACCCTGCTGCACATCGGCTTCCGAGCGGGGAAGAACCTCGTAGGTGCTGGCGTACTGGCCACTGAAACCGGTGACGGTGATCGGGCGTCCGACGGCGACGGCATCGACGTCGATTCCCGTCTGTGTGTTGACGAAGATGACGGTGTTTCCCTCGGCGCCCGAGACCAGGATCTTGTGGCCGTACGGCAGATCGTCGACGACGGGTCCGCTCACGATTCCGGACACCGTCACGAGACGACCTTCACTGCCCTCACCGATTGCATTGAGGGGCAGTCGCGCCGGGCTGATCTGGGTAGTCGTGCCGATTACCTCGACGGTAGTCGGGCGGACGACGAGCAGGCCTTCCTGATCCGCGAGGACTCCGGTGACCTGAACCCGATCGCCGAGAACAACCCCGGAATTGTTCGGATCGCTGATGTAAATGCCCGAATTGCCACTCTGGAGACCAAAGCCCTTGTCGTAGAAGCTGGATTCGAACACTCCGGACGGCGTAGTCGCGGTTCCCACGACGGTGACCGTCGTTCCGATGGCCTGCGCACGGGCTGCCGCGATGGAGTCCGCGGACACCTCACCTACAACTGCTGCCGGCTCCGCCGTCGCTGCAGTACCGACAAACATGGTGGCTGCGGCCGCAACTGCCAGTGCCGTCACACCCCGGCGCAGGACCGGACCGGCAAGAACGCTGTCTCGAAACATGTTTGAGGACTCCCCTGTGATTTCGTGGCCGCGCAGGTGCTCCTGATGGAGTGCCGCCTTCGCCCACCCTGAGGCACAGGTTATTACAGGTCGGACGCCGCAGCGGATTTTTCAGGAACCGGAGCTTCCGGACGAACCGCTCGAGCCACTGGAACCGCTGGATCCTGTTCCGCCGCCGAGATCGTCGAGAGGATCGCTACCGGTGAGGCCGCCCGGGTACAGGTAGGCGTCGGAGATCGTGCTGAGCGAGGTTCCCGACGTGGCCGGTACCTTTGCTCGCCAGTTGACGATCGGGTTCAGCACTCCGAACGGTCCGCAACCACTGGCGGCGGGCAGCGCGAAGCCGGTGGCCTGGTTCCCGACCGGGCTCACCTTCAGTGCATTGTCCGGGAGCACCGTGTAGGTCGGTACCACCGACGGGTCAGGCGCGAGACGAAGATTCACCGGCGCAGCCGCGGAGCCCAGGTAGCAGTTGTCACCGAGGAACGCGTTGTTGATCTTCATCCGCACCGGGATGCTCAGATCCATGTCGGTGATGATGCCGTTGAGGGTCGGGGCAGCGGTCGCCTCCACCTCGGCGGTGACTGCGGCGAGGCCGAACAGATTGCCGAACGGCAGGTCGATTCCGAGGACTCCACCCGGAACGGTCAACGGCTTGGAGTAGACACCGTGATGTCCGTCGTCTCGCGGGAGAAGAACGGTGGACTCACCTTCACCGGAGCCGGCCTCGGCGGCGATGATCATGTCGCCTTTTCCGATCGGGAGGTTGAAGCCGTTGTTGTCGAAGGTTCCGCTCTGAACCACAACCGACACACAGGATTCGGCAGTAGCCGGACACACTGCGGCACCGGGTATCGAATTGTCGACCGGATCCTGAGCCGAGGCCATCGGCGCCGCGAACGCGAGGACCGCACCTGCGGTACCTGCAATGACGGCCACGCGCGTGCCGAGACGTCTGTTGCCGTTCTTGTGAGATTTCTGCACTGATTTCTCCCTGCCGTTTATGTGATGGGGGACGAAACTCGCAGTCATTGCTTGTGTTTCGACCGCCGCCGACAAGGTCTTTGCGGTGTGCTCCTACTCACAAGTAACAACTGAACAGATGTATATCACAGGACTTCGACTTAAAAACAGGGCAAAAGGGAGTTTCCTTAAAACGGACAAAATAAGCGGTACGGTATGTAACACTCACGGGGATGAACACGAACAGACTGGTCCTCTGCGTCGCGGCAGCGGGCCTACTCCTCAGCGGCTGCAGCAGCCAATCCGACAGCGACGCATCGGAATCCACTTCTGCGGCCACCAGCACGTCGGTTGCGGCGACGTCGAGTTCGACTGCCCCCAGTTCGCTCCCCGAATTGCCGACCAGCCCACTCGCCGCACCTGCGGAAGCAGCGCCGAGCATCGTCGAATCGACTCCGCCGGCGGTGTCACTACCGGTAGCGCCTCCGGCGAACGCACCGATCGACGCACGCTCACCGGAAGAGATCGTCGCGAACGCCGGCGAGAAGGGGCAGCGGTACATCGCCGCTCTGCGTCTGGCCGGGATCCCTCCCGCCGGAATGGATTCCGCAGAGATCCTCTACGCCGACGGCACCTGCAAGGCTCTCGCTGACGGTATGCCTCGGTCCGAAGTGCTGGCGGAGTTCAACTCCGTCGGCGAGGTGTACTCACAGATCACGCCGATGTCCTCGCAGCGCATTGCCGAGATCTACGTCGACACGGCGGAGCAGACGTACTGCTGATCAGGCCTTGCCGGCCAACCAGCCGTGCAGCCAGGATGTAGCCGAATTGCCTGCGCCGTCAACGACGTAACGCGTGTAGTCGGTGTGGACCTGCGAGCCGTAGAAGTCGACCAGCTGATCGATGCGACGCGAATTCGCGCCCGGATCGAGCTGGGCCATCAGAGCGGGGAGCCCGCCTGCGGTGATCAGATCGTTGACGATCACGGCCGCTTCGTCGCGCAGCGCGAGCGCACTGGCCGGAGTGGGATCGGACGCCTGAGCCATGAATCCGGCCAGGCGCATCACAAAATCGTCCTTCGGCGTCGAGCAGTACAGGTCACCGACCGCGCACAGCGTCACCGTTTTGCCTGACAGCCAACCGAATCCACCGATGCGAGGGCCGCTGGCACCGTTACCGCCGACAGCGGGGCCGATCAGGACGTCGGACTCGGAACGACGGGGATCGGACAGCAAGCCGACGCCCTCGACGCGAGTCGGGGGGACCACGCCGATGCCGGTTCCGATCTCGGCGGCGAGATCGCCTGCCGCGTCGGCGCCCTGGCTGTATCCGACGATGGCGAAGCGAGTGTCACCGCACGAGGCGGCCATGGCGCCGATCATGCCGCGGGCATTGTCGACGGCCTGCTGCTTCGACTTGGCGTAGACGTTGGACTCCCACGGGAAGGCCGTCGCCGAGTAGGTGACGTAATCGGTGCGTACGGAGCCCGGAAGCCCGTTGGTCACCGGGGCGAGCATGCCGGCGCCGGGCCTGGTGCCCGAGGGCTCCCAGGTTCCCGGGATGGCCACGACGTACAGGCTGGGGCAGGGATCAGCCGACGCCACGGGAGCACTGACAACCGGTACCACTACTGCCGCAGCAAGTGCCGACAACACCGCAACGAGACGCCTCGCACGCATGAAACTCCCCTGTTTTACCTTCAGCAACCCATACACCACTATCGGTGCTCCGGAATCATACTGTCTGGGCGTTGTGTCTGTCCGATGCACGATTGATGAAGGTTTGTTACAGATCGTGCGAATTGCTTGCAGAAACAAAGCCGCACCCCACCGAATGCGGTGGGGTGCGGCTTTGTGAGAGCCTCTAGCGCTGCGGAGCCGCTGTCGGGTGGATCGGTGACGGAAGGGCCGTGACACCCTCGAGGTAGGTGTCCACAGCGGCTGCTGCGGAACGTCCCTCGGCGATGGCCCAGACGATCAGGGACTGACCGCGGCCCATGTCGCCGGCCACGAACACGCCGTCGACGTTGGTGTTCCACTTCGACGTGCGGGCGACGTTGCCACGCTCGTTCAAGTCGACACCGAGATCGGTGAGCAGACCCGGCTTCTCGGGACCGACGAAGCCCATTGCCAGGAGCACGAGATCGGCTTCGAGCTCGAAGTCCGAGCCCTCGACCTTCTCGAAGCGACCCGACTTCATCTCGACCTCGTGAGCCTTGAGTCCGGTGACCTTGCCGTTTTCACCGACGAAGTTCTCGGTGTTGACGGAGAACAGACGCTCGCCGCCCTCCTCGTGAGCCGAAGCCACGCGGAACATGAGCGGGTACGTCGGCCACGGAGTCTGCTCGGCGCGAGTCTCCGGCGGACGCGGCATGATCTCGAACTGGTGGACGCTGGCCGCACCCTGACGGTGCGAGGTGCCGAGGCAGTCCGCTCCGGTGTCGCCGCCGCCGATGATGACAACCTTCTTGCCCTCAGCGGTGATGGTGGGAGCGTCGAGGTCACCCAACTGCACGCGGTTGGCGATCGGCAGGAACTCCATCGCCTGGTGGATGCCGTCCAGTTCGCGGCCCGGGATCGGAAGATCGCGAGCTGCGGTGGCGCCGCCGGCCAGAACCACTGCGTCGAACTGCTCACGCAGCTCGTCCGCGGTGATGTCCACGCCGACATTGACGTTGGTCTTGAAGACGGTGCCTTCGGCTTCCATCTGCTCGAGACGGCGGTCGATGTGCCGCTTCTCCATCTTGAACTCGGGGATGCCGTAGCGCAGCAGGCCGCCGATGCGGTCTGCCCGCTCGAAGACCGTCACTGCGTGACCGGCGCGGGTCAGCTGCTGCGCTGCAGCCAGACCGGCCGGACCACTGCCGACAACCGCAACCTTCTTGTTGGTGGCGTGCGCGGCGCGAACCGGCTTGACCCACCCTTCGTCGAAGGCCTTGTCGATGATCTCGACCTCGACCTGCTTGATGGTGACCGGATCCTGGTTGATGCCCAGGACACAGGACGCCTCACAGGGTGCGGGGCACAGACGACCGGTGAACTCCGGGAAGTTGTTGGTCGCGTGCAGACGCTCGATGGCGTCGTGCCAGTGGTCCTTGTAGACCAGGTCGTTCCACTCGGGAATCAAGTTTCCGAGAGGGCAACCGTTGTGGCAGAAAGGAATTCCGCAGTCCATGCAACGGCTGGCCTGGGTCTTGAGGGTTTCCTTCGGGAACTCCTCGTAGACCTCTTTCCAGTCGAGCAGGCGCAACGGCACCGGCCGGCGAACCGGAAGTTCGCGCGACGTGTGCTTCAGGAAGCCGCTTGGATCACCCACGAGCTGCCTCCATAACTGCCTCGTCCACGTTCTTGCCATCCTTCTCTGCGGCCGCGATGGCCAAAAGAACCTTCTTGTAGTCGCGGGGCATCACCTTTGCGAAGTGACCCACCTGCTGCGACCAGTCAGCGAGGATGCGCGTTGCAACCTCGGAGCCGGTTTCGTCGCGATGACGTTCGATGGCGCCCTTCAACCAGGTGAAGTCGTCGCCCGAAAGATCCTCGAGGTCCACCAGTTCGGTGTTGAGGTTCTTCTCGAATGCCTTGTCGGGGTTGTAGATGTACGCGACGCCACCGGACATGCCGGCGCCGAAGTTACGTCCGGTGGCTCCGAGGATGACCACCTTTCCACCCGTCATGTACTCGCAACCATGATCGCCCACACCCTCGACGACGGCAGTGGCGCCGGAGTTACGGACTGCGAAGCGTTCGCCGACGACACCGCGAAGCAGAGCCTCGCCGCTGGTGGCGCCGAACAGGATGACGTTGCCACCGATGATGTTGTCCTCGGCGACAAAGCCTTCCGCTGCATCGAGCGGCGGGCGTACGACGATGCGTCCGCCCGAAAGGCCCTTGCCGACGAAGTCGTTGGCGTCGCCGTGCAGGCGCAAGGTCATACCGCTGGGCACGAAAGCACCGAAGCTGTTACCGGCGGAACCGGTGAACGTGATGTCGATGGTGCCCTCGGGCAAGCCCTCTCCACCGAACGCCTTGGTGACCTCGTGGCCGAGCATGGTGCCGACCGTGCGGTTGACGTTGGTGATCGCGGACTCGAAGGAGACCGCCTCACCCTTGTCGAGTGCGTTGCGGGCCGAGACGATCAACTGCTGATCGAGCGCCTTGTCGAGACCGTGATCCTGCGTGCCGGTGCAGTGGACGTCCTGGTCCATGAACGCGGACTCGACCTGGGTCAGGATCGGCGACAGATCGAGATTGCCTGCCTTGCTTCCCTTCCAGTGATCGAGAGCGCGCGTGGTGTCCAGCATGTCGACCTGGCCGACTGCTTCGAGCAGCGTGCGGAAACCGAGTTCGGCGAGAAGCTCGCGAACCTCTTCGGCGATGAACATGAAGAAGTTCTCGACGAATTCCGGCTTGCCACTGAAACGCTGACGCAGCAACGGGTTCTGCGTCGCGACACCGACGGGGCAGGTGTCGAGGTGGCAGACGCGCATCATGATGCAGCCCGAGACAACCAGCGGTGCGGTGGCGAAACCGAACTCCTCGCCGCCGAGCAGGGCAGCGACGACGACGTCGCGACCCGTCTTGAGCTGGCCGTCGACCTGCACGACGATGCGGTCACGAAGACCGTTGAGCAGCAACGTCTGCTGGGTCTCGGCCAGGCCGAGCTCCCACGGAGCGCCCGCGTGCTTGACGGAGGTCAGCGGGGTGGCACCGGTGCCACCGTCGTGACCGGAGATCAGAACGACGTCGGCATGTGCCTTGGAGACACCGGCCGCGACGGTTCCGACGCCGACCTCGGAGACCAGCTTCACGTGAATGCGGGCCTGCGGGTTGGCGTTCTTCAGGTCGTGGATCAGCTGAGCGAGATCCTCGATCGAGTAGATGTCGTGGTGCGGCGGCGGCGAAATCAGGCCGACGCCAGGCGTGGAGTGCCGAACCTCGGCCACCCACGGGTACACCTTGTGAGCCGGAAGCTGGCCGCCCTCACCGGGCTTGGCTCCCTGCGCCATCTTGATCTGGATGTCGGTGCAGTTGCTCAGGTAGTGCGAGGTGACACCGAAGCGTCCCGACGCGACCTGCTTGATGGCACTGCGACGCAGATCGCCGTTCTCGTCCGGCGTGAAGCGCGACGGATGTTCGCCGCCCTCACCGGAATTGGAGCGGGCGCCCAGACGGTTCATCGCGATGGCGAGAGTCTCGTGAGCCTCGGCGGAGATGGAGCCGTAGCTCATCGCACCCGTCGAGAAACGCTTGACGATCTCGCTGGCCGGCTCGACCTCGTCGATCGAGATCGACGGCCGCTTGCCGATGTTGAAGTCGAACAGACCACGCAGAGCGGCAAGGCGCTCCGACTGGTCGTTGACCATGGTCGTGTACTCCTTGAACACCTCGTACTGACCTGTGCGAGTTGCGTGCTGGAGCTTGAAGACGGTGTCCGGGTTGAACAGGTGGTACTCGCCTTCACGACGCCACTGGTACTCGCCGCCGACCTCGAGCTCGCGGTGAGCGCGCTCTTCGGGGCGATCGAGGTATGCGACGGCGTGACGTGCCTGGACGTCGACTGCGATCTGGTCGAGGCCGATGCCACCGAGCTGCGACTGCAGACCGGTGAAGTACTCGTCCGTCAGCTCCTGCGAGAGGCCGATGACCTGGAACAACTGAGCACCGGTGTACGACGCGAGCGTCGAGATGCCCATCTTGGACATCACCTTCAGGACACCCTTGCCGGCTGCCTTGATGTAGTTCGCGATGCCCTTCTCGAGGGTCAGACCCTCGAGCTCGCCGTTCTGCAGGAACTCGTCGATGGTCTCGAAAGCCATGTACGGGTTGACCGCTGCGGCACCGAAGCCGATGAGGAGCGCCATGTGGTGCACCTCGCGGGCGTCGCCGGCCTCGACGATGAGGCCGACCTTGGTGCGCGACTTCTCACGAACCAGGTGGTGGTGCACGGCCGAGGTGAGGAGCAGCGACGGGATCGGCGCGTAGTCCTCGGTGGACTCACGGTCCGAGAGCACGACGATGCGTGCGCCACCCTCGATTGCCTGCGAGACCTGGTACTTGATGCCCTCGAGCGCACGACGGATACCGTCGCCGCCTTCCTTGACGGGGTACAGGCCGCGGATCACGACGCTGCGGAAGCCCGGGAATTCGCCGTCGTCGTTGACGTGAACGAGCTTCGACAGGTCGTCGTTGTGCAGGATCGGCTGCGGGAGCGCAATCTGCTTGCAGGAGTCCGCATTCGGGTGCAGCAGGTCACCCTCGGGGCCGATGGTCGCGCCGAGGCTGGTGACAACCTCTTCACGGATCGCGTCGAGAGGCGGGTTGGTGACCTGAGCGAAGAGCTGCGAGAAGTAGTCGAACAGCATCCGGGGACGTGACGAGAGCACGGCGATCGGAGTGTCGGTACCCATCGAGCCCAGTGCCTCGGCACCGGAGAGAGCCATCGGCTTGACCAGCAGGTTGACCTCTTCGTTGGTGAAACCGAAGAGCTGCTGACGCAGGACGACGCGCTCGTGCGACATGTACGTGTACGGACGGTCCGGCAGGTCGTCCATGTGGATCAGACCTTCGTCGATCCACTGCTGGTACGGGTGCTCGGCAGCGAGTTCGTTCTTCAGTTCCTCGTCGCTGATGACCCGGCCCTGCGCGGTGTCCACGAGGAACATGCGGCCGGGCTGGAGGCGGACCTTGCGGACAACGGTGGACGGATCGATCGGCAGGACGCCGACCTCCGACGCCATGACGACGAGGCCGTCTTCGGTGATCCACAGACGCGACGGACGCAGACCGTTGCGGTCCAGCACGGCGCCGATGACGGTGCCGTCGGTGAAGCACACCGACGCCGGTCCGTCCCAGGGCTCCATGAGAGCCGAGTGGTACTCGTAGAACGCCCGACGAGCGGGGTCCATGCTCTCGTGCTTCTCCCAGGCTTCGGGGATCATCATGAGAACTGCGTGCGGCAGGCTGCGACCGGCGAGGTGCAGCATCTCGAGCACCTCGTCGAAACGAGCGGTGTCACTGGCGCCCTGGGTGCAGATCGGGAAGATCTTGTCCAGGTTCTCGCGGCCACCGAAGACGTCACTGTCGATCAGGGACTCGCGAGCGCGCATCCAGTTCTCGTTGCCGGTGACGGTGTTGATCTCACCGTTGTGAGCGACCCGGCGGAACGGGTGCGCCAGCGGCCACGACGGGAACGTGTTGGTGGAGAAGCGCGAGTGGACCAGGCCCAGTGCGCTCTCGACACGATCGTCCTGCAGGTCGAGGTAGAAACCCTTGAGCTGCGGGGTGGTGAGCATGCCCTTGTAGACGAACGTCTGGCCGGACAGGCTGGGGAAGTACACGGTCTCGCTACCCGGGCCACCCTTGCCGGCGCCTTCGGAGCCGAGTTCGTGCTCGGTGCGCTTACGCACCACGTATGCACGACGCTCGAGATCCATGCCGGTGTACTTGTCACCCTCGGAGCCGATGAAGATCTGACGGAACGTCGGCATCGCGTCGCGCGCCAGTGCGCCCAGCGAGGAGTCGTCGGTTCCGACCTCGCGCCAGCCGAGAACCTTCAGGCCCTCTTCGACGACGATCTTCTCGACTGCAGCAGCAGCCTCGTGTGCATCGGCGTCGCCCTGCGGGAGGAATGCGATACCGGTTGCGTACGCGCCTTCGGCGGGCAGCGCGAAGTCCACGACAGCTCGGAAGAACTTGTCGGGAACCTGCAGCAGAATGCCCGCACCGTCACCCGTGTTGGGTTCTGATCCGGCAGCGCCGCGATGCTCGAGGTTGACCAGAGCGGTGATCGCCTTTTCGACGATGTCCCTGCTGCGGCGACCATGCATGTCGACAACAAATGCGACTCCACAGGAGTCGTGCTCATTGGACGGGTGATAGAGGCCCTGGGGGCCTGGAAGTTGCTTCATACCCAGCCTTCGTATGCCATAAAGATGCACCGACGACCAGCAGCGCTGATGGCCATCAACTTGCAATGCAAGTCCTTCAAAGCACCGACACGACGATGTGTTCGGTACCACCGAAGTAGCCGCCCTGCGCAGACGCGATGGTGTGCGTTCTGGCACCCGGCGACGTGAGTCTTCGGTCGGTTGAAACTTTTGTGAGTCAACCGTGTAACGAAAACGATAATTCAGAACCCCGGCACGGGCGCAACTAAGGTAGCCCTATAATTGCTCTGAACTGCGGCGATGCAGGGAGCCAGAAGGCCCCTCGACAGATTTCGGAGCTGCGTCTGTGCAGAGAAGTTCCGATTCACAGGATACCGAATCCGCAGGAAACAGGCGCGATGGGCGATGAATGCAACAACTGGCCGCAGCGATGAAAATCAGCTGCGGCCAGTGCGCCTCGAACTGTAACAAAAGTTGATCGATCAACCAAGGTCTAGGCCTGAATTGTTTGCTCGCAGAATGCCATCGCTGTAATTTCCGTAGGCTCACCCTTGAGAAGACGGGTGGCGAAGAGCAAATGACAACAGCAGTAGTGGTAGGCAGTGGTCCCAACGGTCTCGCGGCGGCGATCGAACTCGCCCGCGCCGGAATCGACGTCCATGTCATCGAGGGTGCGGACAAGATCGGCGGTGGCACCCGCAGTAGCGAATACATAGTCGACGGACTCGTCCACGACGATTGCTCCGCCTTCCATCCCACCGCTTTGGCTTCTCCTTACTTCAAGGCCCTCGACCGCGAATTCGGGCTCGCCAAACATGGCCTGACGTGGCTGTGGCCCGAGATCGATCTGGTCCATCCACTCGACGACGGCACCGCCGGGGTTCTGTGGCGCGACATCAACCGGACCGCTGAGGGACTGGGTGTCGACGGCAAGCGCTGGCTCGACGTCTTCGGATACCTCGCCGAGAACTTCGACGAGTTGGTGCAAGACGTCTTCAAGCCGATCGTGCATCTCCCGAAGCACCCGCTGATGCTCGCCCGTTTCGGGACAGGTGCTCTGCTTCCCGCGACGGGTTTCGCTCGGATGTTCAAGACCCCACAGGCGCGGGCACTGTTCGGTGGCGTCGCGGCGCACATGTTCGGGACGCTGACCCTTCCACTCTCCAGTGCTGTCGGCTCGATGCTCACTGCGGCCGCTCATGCTCACGGTTGGCCTGTGGCGCAGGGTGGTTCAGGATCAATTGCTGCGGCGCTCGCGTCGATTCTGCGCAGCCTCGGTGGCACCATCGAAACCGGGAACTGGGTCACCAACTACTCCCAGATCGCCGACTACGACATCGTCATGCTCGACATCGCCCCCGATGCGGCCGGGCGCCTGCTCGACGGCCGGCAGCCCGACCGCATTGCCCGGGCCTACCGCAAATTCCGCTACGGCACCGCCGCCTACAAGGTCGACTACGCCGTGCGTGGTGATTCCGACGGAAGCGTCGTGCCGTGGACGAATCCGCACGCCCGCAAGGCCGGCACCCTGCATCTGTCCGGGACGATTTCGCAAACTGCTGCTGTCGAACGCCAGACCGTGCGGGGTCAGATGCCGGACAAGCCCTTCATTCTGTTGGGCCAGCAATTCTTGGCCGACCCCTCCCGTTCCGTCGGAGACATCCATCCCGTGTGGGCGTATGCGCATGTGCCGCACGGATATCCGGGTGACGCCACAGAAGCGATCACCCGTCAGATCGAGCGCTTTGCGCCGGGGTTCCGGGACCGGATCGTGGGCGTCCACGTGCGCAATGTGCCGCAGATGCAGGCGTACAACCCCAACTACGTGGGTGGCGACATCTCCGCTGGGGCGAACACTGCGCGGCAGATCATCGCGCGCCCCCGGTTCGGGCTGGACCCCTATGCCACCGGCGCCCCGGGCGTGTACCTCTGCTCGTCCGCAACTCCCCCGGGCGGCGGGGTCCACGGGATGGGTGGGTTCAATGCTGCGCGGGCGGCGCTGAAGGCGCGGGGTTGAGGCGTCCCCGATGGGGACGACATTTCGGACACATACGAATCCTGTGTATTCACCTTAATGTGGCTGAGAGATTGTTCGCGGGCTGCTTCTAGTCACTTTCAATCGGCAAAGTTGATGACCGACCGGCGCCAAAATCGACTACGCCGCACGGATGCCAAGGGGGCCCGAGAGCTCCCGCCCGTGGATCGATCCGACCTCGCCGATCGACTCTGTGCACCAGCAGCGCGTAGGTAGATCGTACTCGTCAGGTCGAGGACACAATGTCGACAACCGATCCGTCTCTGTTAACGGGTGGCGAGCCGACGGAGCTCAATACCATCCCTCATTCGCCGCCGAACGTGCACCTCTATGCGACGAATCCCACCAATGCTAGAGATTCAAGTAGATCAGCATCCTCGACGGTATGCCCGTGCTCAAGGCTCTTTAGCACCGCAATCCCGCCATTAATCTTGTCTATGTGGAAGATTGAAAGGTCTCGACATGTGGGGCATTCTCGGCCGATAAGATGCGGTCTCATGAGGTGAAGTCGATGGTCAGAATCCCGAATATACAAGCTTCCCTTCTCAATTACCGAGTCCGTAACCTTCATCGTCTGTTGCCGTACAACGGTGTGGTCCCCCGTCAACTGGCGGTAACTAGCAGTTCCTTTACTCGCCAACGAATCCCATTGGGTGGAGACGATCAGCAGTAACGGGAGGTCGGCAATGAATTCCGCAGCTCGCATGAGAATCAGCAGTTCCTGGACTGCTCGCTCACACACCTGAGGTAGATCAATGGAATCGACGCGGCGATGATGGGCTTCGTCGTTGCGTCGTGCGCTGAGCCAGCGCTGCGCATCGCGAACGTCGGAGTGCGCGAAGAACTCACGAATCTCTGGGATACCGAATCGCTCATCGAGTGCGGTAAACCCTTTTCCAGTGATCTCATTCAGGACAGCGACCCAGTCACCCATCCCCGGGCCTTGGCCCGCGGTAAGCTTTTTTCGAATCCCATCGATGGAACCGGCAGTGATTCCTGCTGCGTGGGCCAGCGCGAGCGCCACATTTGCTGTGTAGGCAAGGAGTACCTCTGCCGCTTCGAGGACTGCGCGGTAGCCGTCGGCATTAGGTCCTGTCGATAACAGAGCTTCGGCAACTCGCCAGCGATATGCGACAGGATGCGGGAATCGTGTCCGTATTTGGTGTCCGAAATCGTTTATCGCTTCTGCGGCATCGATACGCCACCGCACGGTTCGGCTCGCGCGCAAAACTCGGTTCTTCGATACAGCGGCCGTATCCTCGTCGAAGATCGAATCAAGCAATTCACTGGCCTCTGATTGCCATTCCCCCGCGCGATCACGCGCATACTGCACCGACTCAAGGGCCGTGCGCATTGACTCATCAGGGATCGGAACCTGCAGTGCGCCTACATCATTACGATTCAGATACAGCCCAGCTGTCCTGAAGTCAATAAGTTCAGTGGCCTGCCTCGAAGACAAGAACCGAAGTATGAAGTCCTCGACGACAGGCTCAACCATTTCGCGAGGCCGAAGGACGAGAACGGTGTGGCTGCTCGCCACCGGAAGGTCTTCTTTGGTGACTCTGGCCCACACCAAACCTGGACGGACGGTAGGTATATGCAGTGCACGCATCACGATATCGCCCGCTCTGAGTCGCGCTTCTGACTCTACCGACGACCATAGCGATGCTTCGTCGCCGAATGCGATTCGGCCGCCGCGCTGAATATCACGTCCTGTCAGGATTCGGGTCGCACCCTCGAAGTTGCGGTCAACCTGATGAGCTTTCGCCATCGTTTGATTGATACCGAGCGGGCGAATCTCAAATACCTCATCGAGCCGAGTTGCTTGTCCGAAGTCCGCTAGTTGCTTCCTGCGTGCTGCGATCCTGGGGTCATTGCGCCGGAAGCCCAGTCCTGCGCCACTGTCCGGGGCGGATTGAAGGACGTAGCCGAAGTCCCGACTACCGCCTTTCATCCGTAGGAGTCGCCGAAAGTCTTCGATTACGTCGGAAGACTCCATCGTTGGTCGTCTTGGCGTTTCAAATAGTCGCACCGGACCAGCTGCATCTTCGGGTCTCCTCAAGACCAGGATGGCAGTCTCGAACTGGCGGTGTACGCCTTCGATCCCACCCTTGACGTAGGCGATCACCGTGGGATGCCATCGCGTGAACAGTTGCTCTCGAAAGGATTCACCGCGTTGGGAATCGAGGCAGGCGGCCGGAATCAGAGTTATTAGCGGAAACTCTGCATGACTTGGATCGCAGTCCAGAAGGACCTGCTCATAAGAATCGTATTGTCCGTTCCGCTGACCCCGTTCCCACGGCGGGATCAGTACAACGGGCCTTGCCTGGAGTTCCTCGCTAGCTGAGGCTGCTAGTTCGATCATGTTGGGCACCAATCGCATTGGCCATCCCTCGGGTGTGGGCGATTCAATCGTCGTGGCTTCCGGCCCATCTGCCACCAAAACAGCAGGATGGGTATCGGCTCCGTCTATCAGGATCGCGGTGAGGAGTTCCTCGATGATGCCTGGGCTTCGATGCCCCTGCGGCCTGCTACTCGAGGGGCCAGTTTCTGAAGATGCGACCTCAAGTTCCGGCGCGGTTCCGCTCGCCTGAGGTACCTGTTCATCCGGCATGGCGAGGCCCTTCTCCTGCCGGAACCTCGGCCAACGATTCCCAACCTGTTCCGCCTCGGGCGATCGCGGTCGCCATTCGGTCGTAGGCTTCCAGGACTAAACGACGGGTGCGGTATTCGCCGTGATCGCGCTCCTCGTATTTACGGACAACGGGGAATGAGTCGAGAACGTGCTCAGATTCTGATCGGGTGAGGCCGTAGACGTGGAGGAATGCCGCGTCAAGGTCAGCCCGGAGCAATGATCGGCGCTCGGGATCCCAGTGGAACGGTGCGCCGTTGTCGCCCATCTCCTGCGCGTAGGGCCGTATGCGCCATGATGCATACGACAGTTCGAGAATGTATGGGGTAACCCACGCAGCGAGAGACCTTTCCGATTGCCAAGCAGCGCGTTCCTCGAAGATGGACGGGGTAGGGCATGCGAGCTGTTTGACGATGAAGTACTTCATCCCGGTTCCACTGATCTTCTGCCTCGCAACGTAGTCAAAAGCGAGGGTTGACCACACTGTGTGAAGTAGCGGGCCATGCGCACTGTTCTTAGGGAAAGCCAGCAGAAACTTATCACCCACCGCAGAAGCCGGGAGCGCTGAGGGAACGAACGTGCGCTGATTACTTGCGTTGGTAATGTCGCGCCAGCCGAGCAACCACTGCCGGTCCCATTTCTCGTGAAGCGCCTCTGCGACTTTGGGTCTGTCTATCCAATAACGGGCGAGGGGCTCGAGGCTAGGGTCCTGATGCTGGTCGTCATCCAGCCGCGGCAGGGTTCCTTTATTTAAATTGGCCTGGGTTGCATCGCGGTAGGTGGAGAAGCGGTGGTCGAAGTGGCTGAGCATTTTCGCCTCGTACAGGGGCACATACTCACGGTCATCTCGTTCGTAGGACCATCCGTTGAATTCTGCGTCGGCCAGGTCCTCCGGCTGGTGGAACAGTCCCGAGTCGTTAGCCATGTCGAAGAGTCGCGTGAAGCTCAGGCCCCAGGGGTTTCCGTCGGGTGCGTCGTCTCGGATGAGCGCGGGGTGACGGCGGTAGATGCCGAGGGTGATGTCGGCGTCGATACGGGTGCGGAAAATTGGAACAGTTCCTGTATTGGGATTCAACAGTTTCACCTCGCTAGGCGAAAGGTCGAAGCGCCTGGCAGCCACGTCAGACAGGTAGCGAGTATAGAAGGCGAACCTGGCACGTGCTGCTGTGCGTCTGCTGCCGGACATTGCCGTGATGGCGAACCGAAACTGATTGTGCACACCAGCGAAGATCTTTGCTTCGTTCTCGAAATCATAAAACGCAAGGAGCCGTTCACTGCTGAGCGTGTCGGAGAAGAAGGGTGCGGTTGTCTTGTCGGTGGCGAGTCCGGTGGGAGTGATGACTCCGGCGGTCCCGTCGGGCGCGGTGATGGTGCGCATAGTTTCGGCGAACACGCTATAGGTATTGACGTCGCCTTGACCTGTAAGCGGGTAGCGTCCACCACGCAATAGGAGGTGAGTGGTGCCGTCGGATTGCCGGAGCACATCATGGTAGGCCTGGTGCAGGTTTGGGTCTTGTTCGGCGAGCGCGTCGATCATCTTCTTGCGGAGGGCCGCTGTCTTCGAGTCGGCAATATCGATACGGCCGATGTTGGTGAAGAATTCCTTGTCCTGGATCTTCACGCGTTCCCACGGCGGGTTGCCGACGACGCAAGAAAACCCGCCGGTCCAACCCGTTTCTGGGTCGGCTGCGGTGCCGTCGTCGGGGACGGTGAAGATCCCGGGGAATTCTAGGTGCCAGTGGAAGAAACGGTATTGGCGAGCAAGCTTCCGCACCGATGGGACGATAGTTTCGGGAACGACGTCAGGGTTTTCGACGATGTTCCGGAGAGTGTTGTGGGTGATGCCCTGCCCGGAGGACGCGAAGTTCTCCGGTTGCGGTCCCACCGTTTTCGTCTTGGGTTGAACGAATGCGGCACACCAGGCGTCGGCTGCTAGTTTCGCAGCAACAAGGTCGGGGTCTGCTTCGAGAGTGCGCCATGCATCGGCTCGGGCCCGCATTCGCCTGAGGTCGGCGGCGCGGCCGGTGTCAGCTTCGCGTGCTGCTTTGGTGAACTTCGTGGTCTCGACGTTCAAGGTTTCCGGCCCGAAGCTGAAGGTCAGCTGGTCCTCGTTCGCGGCGCGTTCGGCTTTGTTGCGGGCTTTGAGTTTGCTGGTCCATTGTTTGTCGTCGTCGCCGAGAGCAGTGAATGCTGTGTCGGGGATGTTGTGGCGCAACAGTTCCGGGGTGGTGCCGAGGAGTGCGTTGCCGACCTTGAAGTGTGCGTCGAGGAACGGGAAGGGCCGCTGTGCGTCGAAGGCTTCGAGCCAGAGGGCGACTTTGGTGATCTCGATGGCGAGATCGTTGAGGTCGACACCGTAGATGCAGCGTTCGATGACATCGGCGGTGGCGGCCCGTAGGTCGATCGGGTTGGGTTCGGTGTCTCCTGTGCGCACCGTGGCGACGGCTGCGGCCAGACGGCGGGCCGCGGCGACAACGAAATGGCCTGAGCCTACTGCCGGGTCCACGACGGTGAGAGCAAGTAGCGCCGCTTCCGGGTCGGGTGTGCGCATGGCTTCGTCGATCAGCGGGTTGAGTGCCTCGTCGAGGACGAGTGCGATGAGATCGGAAGGGGTGTAGTAGGAGCCGGACTTCTTGCGGTCGTTACCGGCGGCGATCTCGAGGCTGAATGTACGGGCCGCGGCGTCGTAGCGGGGAGTGAAAGCCAGCAACCCCTCGTACATTCCGCCGAGTTCTTCGCTGTCGAGGTTGCGGTAGTCGACCGGCCGTGGGGTACCTGTTGCCGGGTCGTCGATCTCGGCCAAAGCTTTGATGGCGGCCAGGAAACTGTTGTTGGGTAGTTTCGCGCCTCCGAGCACGCTGAGGTTCTCGCGCGCGAACAGAGTCGCGCCCAATCCGTTCAGCCCGAGTACCGGTAGCCCTTCGCCGGAGAGGGCGTCGGTGACGATTTGGTGTGCTTCCCACAGATCGGTGTGGCGGCTACCGCCCCGTGTGCTGGCCATGCGGCGCAATCGTGCTGTGGAAAAGTGCTCGGTGTAAAGCACACGGGCATCGGATTCGGTGGACAGGGTGTGGAGTAGGTCCCGGTCTTCGGCGACGAACAGGACGATGAGCCGGTAAGCGATGCGCAGTAGTGCGCGGTGCAGGTCGCGGTCGGCGTCCTGGGCGTGCGCGAGGGTGTCGCGGAGTGCAGTGTTCGCCGGGTGGCTCACGAAGCCTGTTCCGAGGTGTTGCAATGCGGTCGCGACGCCTTGCTGAAGGGTGAGTAGTGCCCGAGCGCCGTCTTCGATCGCGGTGGTGCGCCAGGTTTCGAGCCAGCAGTCCTCTGGTTTGAGCCCGGAGTCCGCAGGTTCGATGTCACTCTCGGCCAGTTCCGTTGCGGGACTTTCGAAGAGTGGGGCGAATCTGCTCGCGTGAGCGGTGAGGAAGAGAAGCCGGAAATCTGCGTAGCGCTGATTGGTGAAGATGTCGTCGAGGTCGAACTCGACGTAGGACTGTTTGGCCAGTGTCGATGCGTCGCGCAGCAGTCGCAGCGATCGACCGTTGGACAGCACTGCCCACAATGCGCGGTCCTCGCGGTTGAGGTAGTCCTGCACCATCGACTGGGGTGCCCTCGCGGTCACACCCTCGGTTCTGCTGTCGAGCGAGACACCGGCACCCAGCAGGTGCAACGGCACCCACACTGTGGGTTGTGTGGAGTTGGGCCAGGTCAGGCGGTGGGATATCGGGAAGTGCGGTGGAGCAGTTTCCCCGAGCCCGGGTTCCACGTCGAGACCGCCGCCGACCACCTCGGGGCGTCCCCACCCGAGTTCGTAGAGCAGCGGGAGCATCCACTTCTCGCGGGTGAGTTTGGTCGCCGGATCTCCCGGTGGCAGACGATCGAGTGACTGGGTCCACTCGCGGTGGGCTGCGAGCATCGCCTCCCAGCCGCGGGCGATGGCCGCATTGACTGCCATTCCGGGTGGGAGTTGGTAGTCGGCGGCCTTCTGGCCTGGCATGCGCAGGTCAACGGCCCGAGTGAGTGCCTCGCTCGGCAGGACGGTGCCGACGGTCCGTACGGATTTGAAGGCGGACAGCCCACTCACGATGCGCTCCGATCGGGGAGGTAGACGTAGACGCCGAGGACGTCCGGGGGTGGGAGTAGTCGTGCTCGTAGCCCCTTGATCCCGGTTTTGCTGCTCTTACGTACCTTGCGGTGATCCGCCACGGCGGCGGCAGCGATTGCCTCGCCTCGGTTGGTCAGGTGGCCGACGGTGCCGTCGAGGCGGCCCAGAACTCGGTCGAGTTGGGTGCGGGCGAGCTCGTCCGCGACGTTTCCGGTGGGGCGTGCGGCAAGCAGGTTTTCGACGGCGGATTCCTCGAGCCAGGACAGGGTGTCGCCACTGTTGGTGAAGGCCAGGAACTGGGCGTCCTCGGCGACCTGGGTGATCGTGGTCTTGGCCCCGGGGATGATCAGTTCGAGCCGGAATCGGACGACGAGCAGTGTCGTGACCTTCTCGACACTGGTGGTGCGGATGACGCCGGCTCGGCGGGCGGGCCGCTGGGTGGGGGGCAATTCGGGATCGAGAGCCGCGTCGAGGACGTAGCGTGCGATGGATTCGACGGTCGGGTCAGTGCGACTCAGCACGTGATCGCCGGCCGGGACCGGGAAGGACCGGTGGAACTGCAGGATCGGCTTCTTCGAGGGGGGTAGTTGTTCGCGGACCGCCGGCGGAAGGGTGTCGATGCGGGCAGAGAACCCGTCGGCGGTCTCGCTCAGCTGCCCGGAGAGCAAGGTCAGGGCGTCACGGACGAACACTTCGGCGTCGGCGGGGCCGCCGAGGGAGCGTCGGACGTCGGCGAGTGTCTCGGCGACAGCATCGGGGCTCAGGGATGCCTGCCGGAACCGTGAGCGGGATACCTTCTCACGTTCCGCAGCATCGATCCACTGCATGTCCACGGCATCGGTGACCGCACTCGAGGTGGCTGACCCCAAATCCAAAGTGAGTTGGTCGGTCTCGTTGCCGCGCAACAGGAGAGACTCCCAAATCGCGGTCATGACGGTGGTCGAGTCGACTGGGATCGGCACCGACACCCCGGTGCTGCGGCGGATACGTTCGTGCCGGCGGATCAGGACGTCGAGTACCACTCCGTCGATGCCGTTGTCGACGCCGTAGTAGGTGATCGCGCGGACGACATCGGCGCGTTGACCGAATCGGTCGACGCGGCCTTCGCGTTGTTCGTGTCGGGTGGGGTTCCACGCGAGGTCGTAGTGCACCACTGCTGTGAATCCGTCTTGCAGGTTCACTCCCTCGGAGAGGCAGTCGGTGGCGATCAGCAGCCTGGGTCCGTCGTGAGCGGTGAGCTCGGAGACCCGCGCTTGCCGCTCTTCCGGAGGCAGGTTGCCGGTGACCGATTCGACTCGCAGGGTGCGGTGTTTTTTCGTCAATGCCGCGCCGAGGTGTTCGGCCAGGTATTCGGCAGTGGGGATGTATCGGCAGAAGACGATCGGGTGATAGCCCTCGACGAGGAGTTCCGTCAGAAGCACGATCAGGCGTTTGAGCTTCGCATCACCCTTGACGCCCTTCAATGACTTTGCGATGGCGGCGAATTCGCGCAGTCGACGGCGGGCCGACCCGTCCGGTCCGTCACTGTCGAAGGTATCGGCGCCGAGGGCGGTGTCGTCGCCTTCGACGGCGTCGTCGAGGTCCACATCGAGGACGCGGGGGGCGGCGATGGAGTCCGCGTCTTCCTTCGTTTCGCTGGCGCTGAGTTCGGAGCGGTTGAGCAGGGTCTGCTCGGCAGCTGCGGGACTCGAGGCGATCGAGCGCAGCAGTGCGATCGCGGACCACCACCGCACACGTTGACGCACCGTGTTCAGCGACGGATCGGAGACTTGTTCGCGGGCGAAGCGCATGACCTTGTCGAACAGGGCCCGATATTCGGGGGTCAGCTTGTAGCTTTCCTCGGCTCGTTCTCGCTTCGGAAAGGGGGTGTCCTCGTCCAAATATTCGCGGATGTCGGCGCGTTGACGCTGGATGAGAAACTGAGCGAGCAGTTTCCGGTCCTCGTCACGATGGGGTCCGGACAGATCGGCGGGGAGCTCCCCGAGCCTGTTGTCGAGCAACCCGACAAGCGATTGCCAGGCCCCGTCGTCCCCGCTGTGCGGGGTAGCGGTGAGCAGCAACAAATGCCGGGTGGGGTCGTCGGCGAGTTTACGGAGCAACGTGTACCGCTGGTGGGCCTGACTCGACCCGGCAGTACTCGGCGCGATGCAGGTGTGAGCTTCGTCGACGATGACCAGTTCGGGGCACTTCAATGCGAATTCGTCGCGGCGGCTGCGCTGTTTGATGAAGTCGGTGGAGATGATCAGGTACGGGTAGTGCTCGTAGACGGTCGAACCCCACGGCACCTTGAGTCGGTTCACCGTCGAGGGCAGCAGCAGCTCGGCGTTGATCCCGAACTTGCTGCGCAGTTCCGCCTGCCATTGGGGGGCGAGCTGCGGGGAGCAGAGAACCACGAGGCGCTGTGCGTCGCCGGTCGCGAGAAGTTCCGCGGCGATCAGTCCGGCTTCGACGGTCTTGCCGACACCGACACCGTCTGCGATGAGCAGTCGGGTCGTGTCCTGTGCGGTGGCCATCATCAGCGGCACGAGCTGGTAGTTGCGGGGGGTGACGGCCAGCTGAGCGAACGATCGGAATGGACCCGAGGTGACGCGGAAGGAGAGCCGTAGAGCATCCCGGAGCAGTCGGGCGCGGGCAGCGTCACCACGATCCTCGACTGTGGGGGCGTCGAAGACTGCCGCTTTCGGATCGTCGAATTGCGGTAGCAGCAGGGTTGTTTCGTCGTCGCGTCCGCCGAGGGGTCGGGCGAGGATCGTTCCCTCAGTTGCTCCGGGGAGGACGAGCCAGTCGCGGCCGCGGGCGTTGATGAGGGTTCCGGGAGGGAAGTCGGTGACGGTCATGCGCCTGCCCTGCCCTGCCCGAATACGGAGGGATGACGAGAGACTGTCTCACGCCATCCGCCTTCTGCGTCTGCGTGGTGGAAGCGCAGTACCAGCCAGCCTGCTTCGTCTTCGAGCTTCATGCGTGCTTGCTCGTCTTTCTCGCTCTGATGATCGGAATCGTGGATCGGCCCGTCCACGAAGATCGCGACGTCGCCGCCGTCGGTGTGGAACGCGAAATCCGGTCGGACGTAGTAGCCGTCGACAAGTTGTTGCGCGGTATCGGGTAGGCGGTAGCCGTGTTCTTCGAGGAACCGCAGGAATTGTTTTTCGAGGCTGTTGCTGGGTTCTTCGAGGCGGGTCAATCGGTCGGTGCGTTCCTCGCCGCCGCCGCCGACTACCAGAGTTGCGGTTGCCAACTGCCCGAGCAGTTCGATCACGCAGTGCCGGTCGAGCAGTTGGTGGTCCCATTGATTGCCGTAGGACAGTAGGCAGTCGTAGCAGGCCTGGGCGCAGGCTTCGGCGGCATGTTTCGCTTTGCCGAGGTCCTTACCGGTGTCGGGGTCGTAGTGCAGGATTTCCATTGCTTTGCGGGCGACTGCGTGCATCTGCTGCTCTTCGGTGGCGAGGCGCCGAAGTACGCCGGCACCGCCCTCGGCGGCTTCGAAGAACAGCAGCCGCGACCAGGCGTCTGGGGTGGAGCCGCCGGGCATCGGTTCGACGGCGAGTTCGTTGCTTTCAAGCTGGAATACGGCCTCGACGGCTCGTTTGAGCGCATACATCGCTGCCATCCGCTGTTCGTCCGGAATAGTGGCCGAGAGGTGCATGAGCAGCGCATTGCGGTGGTCCTCGACGTACGGGACGACACGCTGGACACGATCACCGCCAGTCGTGTCGGATGCCCCGTCATTTTTGGCGAGGTCGGCTTCGCGCGCCCATTTACCTTCGACGGTATCGAGCAGGTGACCTTTGATGTCTTTGTCTTTGCGGCGACGCAAACCCACGTTCATGCGGCGGATCAACGCGGTGTCCCCGTAGGTCATGGTGGCCAAGGTGTCGCCGCCGGCGGTCAGCGTGCTGGTGAGCTGACCAGCACGTTCGCCATGGGGTTCGAATCGGATCGAGGTGACGATCTCGTGGCCGGCGCGTTGCCGCTCTTCCTCGTCGGCGCTGATCCGGTCGCGGCGCCGGGTTTTGACCGCGAGGAGCCGCATCATCCGGCTCAGCGTCAGCAGGGAAGCGGAGCCGCAGTGATCGCACACCTCGTAGCTGGTGGGCCCGTTCAGGTCATGCAGATAGCCGCAGGATTCGCATCGTTTAATCTCGGTGATGCTCACACCGCTCCCGTCCTCGCGGGCGGGCAGGCTTACTCGGTTGACCTCGTAGCGGGCGCCCTCGTGGTAGATGAACGCGCCTGGCCCGAACTCGCTGATCGCGAGGAATCGGGGCCGTTGCACGTAGTCGCCCTGCCCGTTCTTGGTTCTGCGTTCGGCGGGAATGAACGCCGACAACGGCAGGCGGGGGAACGAATAGCCTGGTAGGAACCCTTCCGAGGCGAAGTAGCGGTAGGTGTAGAAGTCGCCCTGGTTGACGTCGTCGATCTGACCTTTGAGCAAGTCGAGGGCAGCGCGTGCCTCGGAGATCCGCCCGCGGGCTTGCCGTTTCGAAGGCTCCGAAGCCCCAATGTTCTTGAGGATGTCGTTGGCGCTGTCGAGTTCGACCAAAGATTCACGGTAGAGACCCCGCCAGCGGTCCGCAGCCCGATCGAACCGGATAGGTGCACGTTTGACGGTCTCCTCGATCCAGTCATCGCTCCACCACGGGGCGCTGGTGACCTCAGTAGTAGCGGTCAACACCGCACTGATAGCGGCGACGGCGCGGGCGGCATGGGTTGTCGAGTCGATCTTGGAGCGCACCTCATCGCGCAGCGGCTGTCCGGCTGCATCGACCTCGAGAAGATCGACCATGCTGGATTTCAGATCCAGATCGCAGATCACCAGCCAGATGGCATGTGCATGCGCGCGGACGAGGTCCTGGTTTCCCAGTTCGAGCCGCGGCGGGGCCACGGCGCCCGCGACCATGTCCTGGCTGCGCCCGAAGTAGTAGGCGTCATGCGCGTTGCCGGTGGAGCAGTAGGTCAGGACGACGGCAGGCTGACCGCTCCGGCCTGCGCGCCCGGAGCGTTGCGCGTAGTTGGCGGGCGTCGGGGGGACGTTACGCATCCCCACCACGTTCAGGCTCTTGATGTCGACGCCGAGTTCCATCGTCGGTGAGCAGTACAGCACCGGCAACGCGGCATCGCTGAACCGGTCCTCCCGGTCCTGGCGGAGCTCGGCGGTGACCTGCGCGGTGTGCTCGCGTGCCTCGAGGCCGACGAGACCGGAGGCTGTTTCGGCGTAGAAACGGCGGAAGAAGGGGTTGACCCGGCCCTGCGTCTGGTTTCCGCGGATCGGGTCTGGGGCGCGGTACTCACCGTCCCCGGCATGCCATTCGATGATGCCCGCATGCACACGGTATCCGACGGGACGGTTCTTCTCGACGATCTTCGCCAAGATCCCCACCCTAGCCATCAGGGCGAGCAGGCTCGAAATCAACGTATCGGCGTCCGCAGGTTTGAGCGGGTGATCGTGCAAGGGGAAGCGGTCCGGTCGGCGAAGCCACCGACCGTAATTGCCGAGACCGGAAATATGCAGGTCCGCGCCGGTACCGGCAACAAATTTGGGTCTGCTGCCCGGGTATGCGGTTCCGGCGTAGATACCGGTTTCATCGGTCAACGCCCACGGCGGACGGAGCCATTCCTGGCTCGCCCGCTTGATGCTGTCGTACCGCTCCTCGGTGAGGTAGTCCGATTCGATGCAGATATGGCGACGCAGCTCATCGAGCAATACCCCCATGAGCTGAAGACGGGTCGCCGGTTCCGCACCGGCCAGCGGCTGGCCCAAATCCGCCCATTTCGGCTCATCGGCAGCGAGCTCGTCGATACCCGCGTACGAGAGGCGCAGCTGGCCGGTCTGCTCGAGGTTCGGCATGGTGATGCGCCAGCCCCGCTGCAGATCCGCCCACATCCGATATGCAACCGAATCGCGCAGGGCGCTGGCGACTTTCTTTTTCGCCGCGTATTCCACGTCGGGGTTTTTCGCGAAGTCGGCGGGAGTTCCGCCGAGAACCTTGACCACCCGTGGCCCCAGATCTTCGTCGGTCAGCGGCTCGTCCGGATACTTCTCCTGCTGATCACGTGCCGCCCGGTACAGGGCGGATCGAATCATGCCCACCGAGACGAAATCGTTGAAGTGCCCTGCCTGCAGGCTCGTGTCCTGCCGGTTATCCGAAAATGCCAAGAACTTGCGAGCCTCGTCGTCGAGATCTGTTTCCGCCTTCAACGTGCGGACCACGGCCTGCGACAACACGGTCACCGCGCTCGCGCGCCCCTCGGTGCCCAGGCTCGATACCCGGGAGAACTCGGACTGGCGCGAGCTTTCGTAACTGGTTTTGCAGCTCGGGCAAAAGTGCAACGTCTCAAAGAACGCCGCAGTCAGTCCGTCGTCGGTGATCGTTCCGAACACATCGACACGAACACCGCGTGGAAGACGGGTGCGCCGAGCCTTGTCCAGAGTACGGGTGCCGGCGGTTTCGATGACCCAGTCGTCCGGAACCAATTCCCGGAGCGCCGGGTCATGCATATCCGGCCACGGTGTATCTGTGATCAGGAGTAGACCTGTTGCCTCAGCCTGCTCGCCGCGCCCACCGTTTAGGGTGCGGGGGCTGAAGTTCTCGCCGCCCCTGTCGAGGTTGACGACCAGATAGTCCTGGCCGCACTCGCGGCAAAATGCTAGCGGGAACAGGGGCTTACCTGCGGTTCCTTCCGGTGCGCTGCGCTGATATTGGGTGGTCAGATAGCGAGCATCCGGGCGCTCGAGGGTGGCGTACGCAGTGTCGCCCTTTCCGATGAACTGGTGGAGCTTGAACGCGAACAGTGGTCGGCCGCTGTCATCGCGAGCCTTCGATCCCGTAAGCAGCAACTCTCGGAGGCGGTCCTCGCACAGCGCGACGTCCACACCGGTCTTCTCGGCCAGTGCCGACGCTGCGGCCTGAAGTCGGGTCGGTACTTGCCGCGCGAGTTTTCCTTCGTCGTCCTCCCGGAGACCGAAGGTTTCCTCCGTCCAGATCGCCAACGGATCGCGGTGCAATTCTTCCCAGGTTGTCGGCGCAGGCGTAGCGAGTCGAGCTGCCAGTTCGGTGTTGTCTACCTGGCCTTTTGTTGCGCGGCGCAAGGTTTCGCCGATGATATTTTCAGCTGGGATCTGGGTGCCGAAGATTCTCGTGGCGAGTTCCGCCACCTCCTGACGCTGTTCCGCTCTGGTTCCGGGCCCAGCCAGGGTGGCGCTGGTTCCGATGCACTGAAGATCACTCACTCCTACCGCTCCACGCAGGCGACGAATCAGCATCGCGACATCGGCGCCCTGCCGGCCACGGTAGGTGTGCAGTTCGTCGAGCACGAGGTACGACAGATTCGCGGCACTCGTGATCAAAGCGGATCGTTCCCGCGGACGGGTCAGCATCAGTTCGAGCATCACGTAATTGGTGAGAAGGATATCGGGTGGGCTGGCCAGGATCGCCTCGCGCTCGGTGCGCTTTTCTTGACCGGTGTAGCGGCCGAACGTGACCTTAGGTTTGTCCCTGCCGAGGAACTTCTCCAGTTCCCCGCGCTGACTGTTGGCCAGTGCGTTCATCGGATACACGACGATCGCACGGACACCCTTGCCGCTGCCTTCACGTAGTACCCGGTCCACGATCGGGACGATGTAGGACATCGATTTACCTGAGCCTGTGCCGGTGGTCAGGACGTACGACTCGTCGCGTTGGGCGATGGTGAACGCGTCGCTCTGGTGCCGGTGGAAGGCGATTTCGCGACCGAATGGGTCGCCGTCGGTGCGGGCGCGGAAGATCTCGCGATTCGCGGGGTGCAGCACGTTGGAGTCGACGAGCTCGCTGACCGTCCCACCCGGTTCGAAAGCGGGGTTCAAGGCCAGCCAGGGTTCCGGCCATAGGAGGCCGTTCTTGATTTCGCTCTCGACTTTCGCCTTGACTTCGGGATCCTTGATATTCAGGAACCCCGAGACAAAAGACTGATAGTCGCCCAACACTTTTCCGAGCACACCGAACGCGTCCACAAGACTCCTCATACGTACTCGTCTACAACTGCTCATATTAGCTGGGGACTATCCTGAGCGGATGGCGGAATGGACAATCCGATCACCGGCCGCAGGCGGACATGTTCACCTTGGGTATGTGCCTGGATCCGCAAGCGGAGTCGGGCAGCCGAACCAAGTGTCACTTTTCATCTGACCTGGCAAATTTCCTCGATAGAAATTTCGCCATTCCTTCCTCCAACAAAGTCTATCGGCCGTACAGACGAGGATCGGCAAGCATTCCAAAGTAGTAGCGCTGATCATTTTCGAGGTCTGTCTGCAAAGCAGGTGTCACCGTTGTACCTAACGATCTGGCGGACGGAGGCTCCATGGAGAACCTGCTCGACGAACCTTGGCGGTTGGGTTTCATATACGTACCCGGTTCGGAGCATCCTGCCGGCGTTGGTCAACTAGTATTGACCGACAACGCGATCACGCTGGAAGTTCCATTTCACGACTTGGTTGGGGAATGCCAAAAGTGGCTCAGAGATAGGCGGATCCCTCGAAGCATTCTCTTCGTCGACGGTTCGAATCGCATCGTCCTGAGCGACTTTCGTTTCCGTCAGCATGTCGATCAAAGTCACGGCAAAGGGCGAGTTGTCGCATCGTCGGCGGTCGTCGCCCCACGAACCGCCTCTGCTTTTTCGACAGTGAATGGACTGCGATCAGAGGTCATGGGTCTGCTGCGTGGACTGGACTGCCGGCCGTCACAGCTCCGAAGCGTGGATTCGATGAAAAGGGTTGATCAAAAGCGCATCATTCTCAGCTGAGTCGAGCCCGAAAGTCGTTATCGACCGGGGATCCAGTTGTCGCTCTTCCCACATTTCCGCACGAATTCGTTACTTTCGAACGGTGTTCACACAATCACGGAGTAGGTGTTCATCCAGACACCTACTGCGGAGCTTTCGGATTGGAACCATCATCTGAGGGCACACCAACTCGTCCAAGATTTGATAACGGTCGTCTACTGGTCGCCCTGCGCGCTGGCTGTCGAAGAGGTCAGTCGTGACGATGCCGATCCTCGATCCGATCGAAAAGTATCCGGTCGGACAGCGCTGGAACACTTCTCGCACAGTGTGGAGGGGACGTGGAACGCTCAAACTCCAAAGGCGATTCCGGAACGGGACAAGGTCTTGTCTACCTTCGACGACATCGGGGCGAAAGGCGTCAAGCGATGGATTGAGGAGGGTGAGCGGTGGAAGGAAATCGTCGGTCCACTCGTCAGTAGTCGGTACCAACCCGATGCCACTATTGAGGTCGTCGTGTTCCAAATTGCCATAGCGATGGAATCTTTGGGTCACCTGATCGCCGTCAGAAACGGTGAAATTGAGAGCACAGGAAGTTTGCAGGTCTTGGGTTCTCGCGGAATCCGCGATGTTGTGGCTTCGGCTCAGGATCGCCCGCGAGTTCGGTGTATCCGGAGAAGTGTTGGAGCCGAATACCAGGCGCCACTGACCGCGACCTCCATGTGAGCCCTCGCGATCCTGTTGCGTGGCAAGCCTTTGTGATTCGTGGCGGAGGGTCCCGTTCGCCAATTCGGCGAAGATCTGCGAGCTATCAGACTCTGAGGGCCGAGGGTGTCTGTCGGTACCGAGTGGTCGAATGGTCGGTATGGACGGAGCGAAAGTCGGATTGGTTGCATACGGGGCCCGTCTACTGACCGGGCATCTGCAGGCCAAGGGTGAGCGGTTCGCTGGCCTGGTCACGACAGCCGCGAGCGAGGATATTCAACGAGGCGCCGATGGTCTTGTTGCGGTCACTGCCACGCTCCTGCTCATATACGCACGAGAGTCAGATCAGGATGCACGAGATGCGATGGCTGAAGCGGCGCTTGGGATAGAAGAAGGCACCGACACACAAGAGTTTGCCGACGTAGTTCGCTTAATACTGGAGGTCAACGAAGGTGTTGTCGCACCTCAGGCCGTCCAAGCGAACGCCGAAGCGGTTGGGGCTGTCGCTGAAGGCCTCGCAGCCAGGCTTGCTAGCTTGATCGCAGTCGTACAGAAGGTGCATCCGAACAAGATCGTGGCACAACTGTCGAAGCAGAGCCGTACGGATCCTGCAGGGCTGCAGATGTCGGACAGTGATTCGTTGAGGAAGGCGAGTATGGAAGCGGCGTCAGATCAATCACTCCAGAAGTTACGACTTGATGCACTGAACACACTTATGTATGCAATGCGATGTTCGGCTTTTCGACTAGGCAGACTAGGGGAGAGTAGAACCGGGAATCCCGAAGGTTTGATTTTCGTAGCTGTGGCGAATGTCGCGATCACGGCTCAGCAGCTTGCTCAGGGTGCTGGCAACCTTGTTGAGCTCCGAAACTACTATTCAGCCGCCGCGCTGGCACGTCAATTGGTTGAATTCGAATACTTGATGTGGGCATTTGACGACGACCCAGGGTCAATAGGCGATTGGGTTCAATCGGATCGCGATGCACGAGAAGCTCGCTGGGGTCCGAAGGCGATTTATGCTCGGGACGGCAACCACTTTCGACGGAGCGACTACGGACGCCATTGCGAACAAGGCGGCCACCCGACTCCAGCTGGGATCCAACTATCCCTGCCCGATCCAGATCGCGGTACAGCCATCTTCGCGCTGCAGTTGAGCGATCTCATCTTCCATGTCGCGGCGATATGGTCATCACAGCAATCGCTACTCACCAAACTCGCACATTCATATGGCTTCGAAGAATCGAAGATCGTCCACGTGGATGAGCGCGATCGAGCACGGTCATGCCTGGACAAATGGAAAGAGTTCGATCGGCTGGGGCATATTTCTTCACACTATTCAGATCCGACTGGCCGAGTTGAGTGAGATGCTCGCCCTCTGGGAATCCGGGGGTCGCCGGGCGGTCGACATTGTTGCCGAAACCGGAATACTACGATAAGTAGACATTATCGAGTATTCGCGCGGCCTTTTTCGGTGGAGCGCTCGCGACCGGGCACGGTCGGTTGAACCGAGCCTCGTGCTGACCGGCGCTGACGGCCCGACGTGTGCCACCCCGAGAATTCGGCCAGGAAAGTCAGCCCCTGCCGTTAGGGTTCGGAAAGGCACTTCTCGCAAGTGGACAACAGATCGGAGCGCGCGATGACCGGGAACGTCATGGCCAGCCCCAGACCTGACGTAGCCGCGCCGAACCTAGTGCCCAGAGCCAACGAGTCGTTCAATCAGCTTGCCGTGATGGATCATTCGGAGTTCACCAGTCGATACAGGGCCTTCGTTCACGCGAAAACCCGCGCGCAGGCCTCGGTCGACTTGCGAATCGACTCAGATCCGTTGGCCAAGCAATCGGTGTCGAACCACCCCGCCATGGGGTGAATGTCCGTTATCTTCCTCGATAGTGGTTGCAATCTCCTGGCTGCTTCGCATCCCGCGCACGGATGCTGTCACCACGAAAGGGAGCACATCTGTGAATGGACTCGAAACGCCTACTCGTTTGTCCCGGACCACCGCGGCCCTCGGTGTCGGCGCGCTCGCTGCCGCGATCACCTTCGGCAGTGCAGTTGGTACTGCATCAGCCGATAGTCCAGTCGTCGACTTCGGCAGTATCTCGTTCTCGGTGACCAACGGCCCCGACAACACCATCTACGACATCAACGCAATCATCAATCTCCCACCCGGCACACTGCCGCCAGGGATGATGAACCCGCAGATCACTACTCCCGCCGCGACCCCTCAACCAGTCGGCAACCCGTTTGCGGGCACCGCATTGGACTTCGTTCTGAGCTTCATTCAGGCTGCGGCCAGATAGCCGACAACAAAAAACGAGGCCACCAACTCTTGTGAGTTCGTGGCCTCGTCTTGTGGTGGGCGAAGGGGGACTTGAACCCCCACGTCCCGAAGGACACTGGCACCTGAAGCCAGCGCGTCTGCCATTCCGCCACTCGCCCGAGCAACGCCGAAACATTATCACGACAAACTTTGAAAGTTCTATTCGTGCAGTTCAGGGCACGAATCGATGAACACCGAGCACCCAAAAGCCCAGAACCGATACCATGCTGAAACAGCGGCCAGGTACTGCCGAAGCGACATTTGACAGTACCGTGGAACCTGTACAGCAGTTTGGACGACACGCGACAAGGCGGTGCCGGCGCTACTTGCCGAGCATTTTGCCGTCGTAGATGCGAGGCGAGAGGAGGGCCCGATGGGCATCGTGCAGCGTTTCGAACGAAAGCTCCAAGGAGCTGTCGGCGACGCATTCGCGCGGGTCTTCGGTGGTGGTGTTGTGCCGCAGGAAGTAGAGGCGGCGCTCCAGCAGGAGGCACGTGACCGCGTCGAGCACCTCGGCGGCGGAATCCTTCTCGCCCCCAACAACTACGTGATCACCATCAACAACTCCGATCACGAAGAGTTGGCAGCTGATCGCGAACTGACGACCAAAGCTTTCAGCCGACACCTGCAGGATTTCATCCGCGATCAGGGTTGGCAGACGTACGGCGACATCTCGGTCACCTTCGAGCCTTCGCCTACGCTCCACACCGGTCAGTTCCGCACCCGCGGAACCGTCGACCCGGATGGTGACGCCGAGCAGGCATCGCCGCCGTCGCATGTTCCGCAGGTTTCGTCGCGGCCTCCACAACGGCCGCCTCAGCGACCCGCACCGATTGTTCCCCCTGTTTCCAATCCAGTCCCGTCACAACCAGGAGCCGGCCCCATGACGCAGAACTCAGGCTACGAACCAAGCCGCGAACCGGCGGGTCGCCAGCCCGAACCGCAGCAGCCGGCACGGAACGGGTACTCCCACGACGACGGCGGTTACGCCGCTCCGCAGGGCCAGGAAGCGCCGTACCAGAACGGTTACGACCGCGGCGACGGTTACCGCACGGGCGACGACCAGCAGGGCTACAACCAGCAGCAGGGTGGCTACGACCAGCAGGCGTACCCGAACCAGCAGCAGCCGTACGAGCAGGCCGGTTACGACCAGCAGGGCTATGACCAGCAGGGCGGCGGCTACGACCAGCAGGGTTACCAGCAGCAGCCGTACGACCAGCAGGGCTACGGCCAGCAGGCGTACCAGGGTGGGTACGACCAGCAGGGCTACCAGCAGGGTGGCTACGACCAGCAGGGTTACCAGCAGCCGTACAACGGCCAGTCCTACGATCAGCCGGGCTACGACCAGCAGAGCTACCAGCAGGGCGGCTACGACCAGCAGGCGTACACACAGCAGCCGTACGAGCAGGCCGGCTACGAGCAGGGCGGCAACTTCGAGCAGACGCAGGCCTACCCGCAGCAGGGCTACGCCCAGCCGCAGGGCGGTTACGCACCGACGGCCCAGAGCCTGACGGCAACCCTGCAGCTCGAGGACGGCAGCGGACGCCACTTCCAGCTTCGCGACGGCAGCAATGTCATCGGCCGCGGCCAGGAAGCTCAGTTCCGCCTCCCGGACACCGGCGTCTCACGTCGCCACATCGACATCCGTTGGGACGGCCGCACCGCGATGCTGTCGGATTTGGGATCCACGAACGGCACCACCGTCAACGGAGCACCGGTCCAGGACTGGCAGCTGGCAGACGGCGACATCATTCGTGCAGGTCACTCGGAGATTCTGGTTCGCATTCTCTGAGCTGAGAAACGGACGCCAGGATTTTTCCGATAACAATCGAACATTCGGCGGTCCGTCGGCGCGCCGCCGTCACGCGGCTGTCAGTATCGTGATCTTCGGGGCCCAGAGCCCCCTATGATGCTGCCAGTCGACAATGCTCGAACCCCGCTGCGGCGGGGCTCGAGCCATAGAAGGAGGTGGACAGCCGTGCAGGGCCTGATTCTGCAACTCACACGGGCGGGCTTCCTGCTCCTACTGTGGCTGTTCGTCTGGGCAGTCCTCCGCACTCTCCGCTCCGACATCTATGCCGGCTCCGGGGTCAGGGTTCCGCCGCGGTACACCCGCGCCGGAAAGGTCCTGCCCTCACTGGGCAAGGCGAAGGTGCCTCGGTATCTGGTGGTCACGCAGGGCGCCCTCGCCGGTACCCGCATCACCCTGGGTTCTCAGCCGGTCATGATCGGCCGCGCCGATGATTCGACGCTCGTTCTCACCGACGATTACGCGTCGACGCGCCATGCGAGGCTCTCGCAGCGCGGCGCTGATTGGTACGTCGAGGATCTCGGTTCGACCAATGGCACCTATCTGGACCGCGCCAAGGTCACCACTGCGGTGCGCGTGCCGCTGGGCACTCCGGTTCGCGTCGGCAAGACGGTAATCGAGCTACGCCCGTGACCCTTGTTCTCCGCTACGCGGCGCGCAGCGACCGCGGTCTCGTGCGCTCCAACAACGAAGATTCCGTGTACGCCGGTGCACGCCTGTTGGCTTTGGCCGACGGTATGGGCGGGCACGCGGCCGGTGAGGTCGCGTCGCAGTTGATGATTGCCGCTCTGGCGCATCTCGACGACGACGAGCCTGGCGAGGATCTGCTCGGCAAGCTCGAGGCAGCCACCCGCGAGGGCAACGATTCCATCGCCGATCATGTCGAGGAAGAACCCGAACTCGACGGCATGGGCACCACGCTCACCGCGATCCTCTTCTCCGGCAGCAAGCTCGGTCTCGTGCACATCGGCGACTCGCGCGCCTACCTGCTGCGCGACGATCACCTGACGCAGATCACCCGCGACGACACGTTCGTTCAGTCGCTGGTCGACGAGGGCAGGATCACCGCCGAACAGGCACACACGCACCCGCAGCGATCCCTGATCATGCGGGCGTTGACCGGCAACGAGATCGAGCCGACGCTCACCGTGCGCGAAGCCCGCGCCGGCGATCGTTACCTGCTCTGCTCCGACGGCCTCTCCGACGTGGTCAGTGACGAGACCATCGAGAACACGATGCGCGAAGGCTCGCAGGAGCAGTGCGCCGACCGTCTCATCGAATTGGCGCTGCGCAGCGGCGGTCCCGACAACGTCACCGTCGTCGTCGCCGATGTCATCGACCTCGACTACGGCCAGTCGCATCCCATCGTCGCGGGCGCCGCGTCGACGGAAGAGGAAGAGGACTCCCCTCCCCCCAACACCGCTGCCGGCCGCGCCGCCGCCATGCGTCCGCCGCGCGCGACGCCCAAGCGAGTTGTCTCACAACCCGAACCGGAACCGAAGAAAAAGCGGAACCGATTGTGGTGGGTGGTCCTCGCCGTGGTGCTGATCGCACTGGTCGGCGTCGGCGCCGTGATCGGCCGCGCCGTCATCCGCAACAACTACTACGTCGGCGAAGACAACGGCCGCGTGACGGTGCTGCGCGGAATCCCCGGTTCGGTGCTCGGTTACTCGCTGCAAGACGCGGATCTGGTGGGTTGCGTCGGCAACGACGACGTCCTCACTCTCGTCTCCCCTGACGCGATTCCCAGCAACTGCAACATCCTCGAGGTGACGGATCTGCAGCCGTCGGCGCAGGAGCAGGTGCGCGCCGGGCTGCCGTCCGGCAAGCGTGAAGATGCGCAGAGCCAGATGATCCGTCTCATCGGCGGCGATCTGCTGCCTCGTTGTGAGCCGGTTCCGACGACGACGGCCACGCCCACTCCCCCGCCGGCACCGGAGACCACGCCGCCCCCCGCACCGCCCGCGGATCCTGCTGCGCCGACGACGGCAGCACCCACGACTACGCCTACGCCGACCGAAGTTCCCGGTCAGACTTGCAGGACGGTCAACTGATGTCGTCCAACGCAGCTGCGGGGACGGCTTTTCCGAGTCCGCCCGGAGGTTTTGCCCCGGCGCCGGTCCAGTCGACCCGTCGAAACATGGAGCTGCTGCTCCTGGGCTTTGCCGTCATCATCACGACGGTCTCGCTTCTGCTCGTCGAGGCGAGCCAGGAACAGAAGATCACTCTCGATCTGGCCAAGTACGCGCTGGCGTACACGGGCTTGTTCCTGATCGCGCACTTGGCAATTCGACGGTATGCGCCGTACGCAGATCCGCTGCTACTGCCGATCGTCGCCCTGCTCAACGGCCTGGGGTTGGTGCTCATCCACCGACTCGACCTCGCCGACGAACAGACAGCGCTCTACAACGGCGTCGAGGCACCGTCACCGGATGCGAACCAGCAGGTCATGTGGACTGCACTGGCGATCACCGGTTTTGTGCTGCTGCTCGTGTTCTTGAAGGACTACCGCCTGATGGCGCGGTTCAGCTACACACTCGGCCTCGCAGGCCTGGTGTTCCTGGCGATTCCCGCGATCCTGCCGGCGAAGTTCTCGAGCGTGAACGGCGCAAAAATCTGGATTCGCCTGCCCGGATTCAGCATTCAGCCAGGTGAGTTCGCGAAGATCCTGCTCATCATCTTCTTCGCCTCCGTGCTCGTCGCCAAGCGCGACCTGTTCACCTCGGCCGGTAAACACTTCCTGGGCATGGACTTTCCGCGTGCCCGCGACCTCGGTCCGATCCTGCTCGCCTGGATCGTCTCGGTGGGCGTGCTCGTCTTCGAAACGGACCTCGGTACGTCGCTGCTGCTTTTCAGCACCGTGCTGGTGATGCTCTACATCGCGACCGAACGTGTGGGCTGGCTGGTGATCGGCGGCGGACTGCTCGCCATCGGATTCTTCTTCGCCTACAAGATGTTCGGCCACGTGCGGGTGCGCGTCGACACCTGGCTCGATCCGCTCGGCGACTACGCCAATACCGGATATCAGATCTCGCAATCGCTGTTCGGCCTGGCCACCGGTGGTATCGCCGGAACAGGTCTTGGCAGTGGCCGGCCCAACCAGGTTCCGTTCGCGAAGACGGACTTCATCATCGCGACGATCGGCGAAGAGCTCGGCTTGATCGGCCTGGCCGCTGTGTTGATGCTGTTCCTGCTTCTCATCGTGCGCGGCCTACGTACGGCGTTGGCAGTGCGCGACAGCTTCGGCAAACTGCTCGCCGCCGGTCTGTCGTTCACCATCGCGATCCAGATTTTCGTTGTCGTCGGCGGCGTCACCAAGCTGATCCCGCTGACGGGTCTGACAACACCGTTCATGTCGTACGGCGGCTCGTCGCTGCTCGCGAACTACCTACTGCTGGCCATCCTCGTCCGGATCTCGGACGCGGCTCGTGCGCCGGTAGTGACGAAGAAGAAAGGTCCGCCCCCAATCGCTGACGCCAATACCGAGATGATGCCGCGCGTATGAACACTCCACTGCGCCGCGTCGCGATGGCCGTCATGGTGATGGTCGTCGCGCTCCTCGCCAACGCCACGTACGTACAGGTCATCAAAGCTGACGACCTGCGAGCCGACCCGCGCAACTCGCGGGTGCTGCTCGACGAGTACTCACGCCAGCGAGGTCAGATCTCGGCTTCCGGTCAGGTGCTTGCCGCCTCCCGCGCCACCGACGACCGGTACAAGTACCTGCGCGAGTATCCGAATCCGTACCCGTACGCACCGGTCACGGGCTTCTACTCGATGCAGTACGGCAGCGCCGGCCTCGAGCGCACCGAGGATCCGATTCTCAACGGCTCGGACAACCGGTTGTTCAGCCAGCGCTTCTTCGACCTGGTGTCCGGACGCGATCCGCGCGGCGGCAACGTCGTCACGACGCTCAATCCGGCCATGCAGCAGGTGGCCTACGACCAGCTGACCAGCAAGGGCTACACCGGTTCCGTCGTCGCCATCGAGCCGAGCACCGGACGCATCCTGACGATGGTCAGCACTCCGAGCTACGACCCGAACCTGCTTGCCAGCCACGACGGCGCCGAAACCACGAAGGCGTGGGACGAGCTCAATGCCGATCCCAACGATCCGTTGGTCAACCGCGCTATCTCGCAGACCTACCCACCCGGCTCGACGTTCAAGGTGCTCACCACGGCCGCAGCTCTTGGCAACGGTGCGACGCCGGACGACCAGCTGACCGCGGCTCCGCAGATCACGCTGCCCGGCACCAGCACGACCCTCGAGAACTACAACGGCAGCACGTGCGGCCCCAACCCGACGGCGTCGTTGCGCGACGCGTTTGCGCGCTCGTGCAACACGGCGTTCGTCGAACTGGGCATCAAAGACGGCGCCGACGCCATCAAGGACGAGGCCAGCGCCTTCGGTATCGGACCCAACACTCCCGCGATCCCGCTGCCGGTTGCAGACAGCACGGTCGGCGACATCTCCGACGACGCGGCTCTCGGCCAGACCAGCATCGGCCAGCGCGACGTCGCGGTGACCCCGCTCGAGAATGCAGTGATCGCCGCGACCGTCGCCAACGGTGGTGTGCGGATGCAGCCCAACCTGATCTCCCAGTTGCAGGCACCGGATCTGACCGATCTCAGTACGCCGTCACCGGTGTCGATGGGTCAGGCGATCTCGCCGGCAGTGGCGGCAACGCTGACCGATCTGATGATCGGCTCGGAGAACTTCACCGGCGGCGACGGCAAGATCCCCGGCGTTCAGATCGCGTCCAAGACCGGTACCGCCGAGCACGGCGTGAACCCGCGGGAAACTCCGCCGCACGCCTGGTACATCGCTTTTGCACCGGCGCAGAATCCGACGGTCGCCGTGGCCGTCATCGTCGAGAACGGTGGTGACCGCGGACTTGCCGCTACCGGTGGCTCGGTTGCTGCGCCGATCGGTCGTGCAGTCATCGCAGCCGGAATCCAAGGGGGCTGAACCGTGGCGTTGAACAACGGCGCTTTGATCGCCGATCGTTACCGATTGATCCGTCTCATCGCCACCGGTGGGATGGGTCAGGTGTGGGAAGCCACCGACTCCCGGCTCAACCGTCGCGTCGCCGTCAAGGTACTCAAGTCCGAGTTCTCTTCCGATCCGGAGTTCTTGGAGCGCTTCCGCTTCGAGGCCCGCACCACCGCGCAGCTCAACCATCCCGGTATCGCCGGAATCTACGACTACGGCGAGACACGCGACAGCTCGGGCGATTCCACGGCGTACCTGGTGATGGAACTCGTCAACGGTGAGCCGCTCAACGCCGTCCTGGCACGCGTCGGCCGCCTGGCGGTTCCGCATGCCCTCGACATGCTCGAGCAGACCGGCCGCGCCCTGCAGGTCGCACACGACGCCGGTGTCGTGCACCGCGACGTGAAGCCGGGCAATATCCTCATCACGCCTACTGGCCAGGTGAAGATCACGGATTTCGGCATCGCCAAGGCCGTCGAGAACTCTCCTGTCACGCGCACGGGAATGGTGATGGGCACCGCCCAGTACATCGCGCCCGAGCAGGCTCTCGGTCAGGACGCGACCGCGGCGAGTGACGTGTACTCGCTGGGAATCGTCGGATACGAAGCACTTTCGGGTCGACGCCCGTTCACCGGTGACGGCGCGCTGACCGTCGCGATGAAGCACGTGCAGGAAACCCCGGCACCGATGCCGGCCGACCTGCCGCCGAACATCCGCGAGCTCATCGACATCACGTTGACCAAGGATCCGGCCGGCCGCTACGCCAGTGGCGGCGAGTTCGCCGACGCCGTTGCAGCCGTTCGGGCAGGAAGGCGTCCACCGCCACCCGGTCTGCTCGCCACCGGTGCCGCGAGCGCGTTGCCGGCGACGGGTGCCACGCAGGTCATGCCGCCGACGTACGCGGGTCCGGTGACGGGCGCAGCTGTTGCGGACGACGCGGCAGCCGGCGGAATGACCAGTGGGCAGAAGGCCGTGGCGTGGGCCGGTGGCGGATTGATCTTGTTGGCGTTGATCATCGGCGGAGTCTGGATCGCGACCGATGGTCCCAGCGACCCGACGCCGCCCGTCGTCACGTCCACGACGTTGCCGACCACCACGACGACCAAGCCCACCACGACGACGACTCGGCCGACAACGACGACCACCGAGCCGACAACAACGACGACTCGGCCGACGACAACCACGACCGAGCCGACAACCACCACGACAACGCCGACCACGACCACAACAACTCCGACGACCACAACCACCACCACGACGACAACGACGACCACAACGACCACTGAGCCGTTGGCGGATCCCGGAGACGCTGAAGAACCGCTAGGACAAGACCAATGACGACACCCCGCAATCTCTCCTCCCGCTACGAGCTGGGTGAGATTCTCGGCTTCGGCGGAATGTCCGAGGTTCACCTGGCGCGCGACCTCCGACTCAGCCGCGACGTCGCGATCAAGGTGCTGCGTGCAGACCTCGCGCGCGATCCCACGTTCTACTTGCGGTTCCGTCGTGAGGCGCAGAACGCTGCAGCGCTGAACCATCCGGCGATCGTGGCCGTCTACGACACCGGTGAAGCCGAGACCGACGCCGGGCCGCTGCCGTACATCGTCATGGAGTACGTCGACGGCGACACGTTGCGTGACATCGTGCGCAGCACCGGGCCGATGACTCCGCGCAAGGCGATGGAAGTGATCGCGGACGTCTGTGCCGCTTTGGACTTCAGCCACCGCAACGGCATCGTGCACCGCGACGTCAAGCCCGCCAACATCATGATCAACCGTGCCGGCGCCGTGAAGGTGATGGACTTCGGTATCGCCCGTGCCATTTCCGACGCGTCGAGCCCGATGACGCAGACGGCCGCCGTGATCGGCACCGCTCAGTACCTCTCGCCGGAGCAGGCGCGAGGTGAGCAGGTCGACGCGCGTTCGGACGTGTACTCGCTCGGTTGTGTGCTGTTCGAGATCCTGACGGGCGAGCCGCCGTTCAAGGGTGATTCACCGGTCGCCGTGGCGTACCAGCATGTTCGTGAAGATCCGCAGACGCCGTCGGAGATCAATCCCGACATTCCGCGCGAGCTGGATTCGATCATTCTCAAGGCGATGAGCAAGAACCCGGCCAACCGCTACCAGAGCGCCGGCGACATGCGCAGCGACTTGGTACGTGTCCTGGGCGGTCAGCGTCCGAGTGCTCCGATGGTGATGAACGACGAGGACCGCACCACCATCCTCGGCGCCGTCGGCTCCGACACCGGGAACTACCGCACTGCGCCTGATCCGGTCGAGCCGGTTGCTACGAGGACAACTCGCGCTGCCGAGCCGCCTGCCAAGAAGAAGGGCGGACGCTACGCCCTGATGGGCATCGCGGCGCTTCTGGTGATCGGTCTGGTGACGTTCTTCCTCATTCGGGTGAACTCGCCGAAGGTCGAGATGGTGACCGTTCCGGGTGACCTCACCAACCAGCCCGCCGACGTCGCCGAGGCGACGCTGACAAACGCCGGATTCCAAGTGGAGCGTCAGCAGAAGACGGACAAGGTGATCGCCGCCGGAAACGTCATCACGACGCGTCCGGTTGCCGGGGTGCGCATCGAGAAGGGCAGCACCGTCACCATCGACGTGTCCACCGGACCCGAGCAGGTCGCGATCCCGCGCCTGACCGGCCTGAGCCAGGACGACGCCGAGAAGAAGCTCAACTCCGTCGGACTCCGACTTGATCCGACCATCGGCAAGGCCGCGTCGACCATTGCCGAGGTCGACAAGATCGTCAATCAGGATCCTGCCGTCGGAGTGTCGGTTGTTCTCGACTCCGCGGTCTCGATCACCGTCGGCACCGGTCCGGAGCAGGTTCGTGTCCCGGATGTGACCGGTCAGCGTGAAGAGGTGGCGAGGCCCAACATCGAAGGTGCCGGGTTCGTCGTCCAGATCACGGAGATCGATTCGGGTCTGCCGAAGGGACAGGTTGTTTCGACCGACCCGACTGGCGGCACGTCGGCCACCAAGGGTTCGACCGTGACGCTGCGAGTGTCCAACGGCAACCAGGTCGCGATGCCTGATCTGACCAACAAGACGGTGTCGGAGGCGTTGAGCACGCTTCGCGCAGCCGGCTGGGCGGGAACCGCATCGCAGCTGGTGCAGAACCAGAGCACGACGCTCACCCCGGAAATGGTGGGCAAGATCGTCTCGCAGACCCAGCCTCCGGGCTCGGAGATCTCCAAGGACGCGGTCATCACCGTCAGCGTCGGAGCGCTCGGAATCCCCGGCCGCTAGAGAGAGCGAATAAAAGTGCCTCCCGGAGATTTCCGGGAGGCACTTTTTTGTGGACAGGTGTCAGAGAATTGCGGGTAGCGCTCCACCGAGCGCCGACGCGACCTCGGCCTCGAGGGCTGCGACGAGTCCTTCCGGAGGCGCCTCACCGCAGACTGCGAGCCAGTTCGCGAGCATCCGGTGCCCACCCTGAGTGAGGACGGATTCGGGGTGGAACTGGACGCCGTGAATCGGCAGTTCGCGGTGACGCATCGCCATCACGACGCCGCTCTCGGTGTGTGCGGTCACCTCGAGTTCCTCGGGAATGGTGTCCTCGAGAACCGTCAGCGAGTGGTAGCGGGTAGCGGTGAACGGATCGGGCAGTCCGGCCAGGACGCCGACGTCCTTGTGGTGCACCAGACTCGTCTTGCCGTGAAGCAGTTCGGGAGCGCGGTCGACGGTTCCGCCGAAAGCCGCACCGATCGCCTGGTGTCCGAGGCAGACGCCGAGCAGCGGGGTCTTGGTGTCGGCACAGACCTTCACCAGATCCAAAGTCGCTCCCGCGCGCTGTGGAGTTCCGGGGCCCGGGCTCAGGAGAATGCCGTCGAACTGCGCTACTGCACCTTCGAGGTCGGCCGTCAGTTGTGGATCGTCGTTGCGCCAGACCACGGCTTCGGTTCCGAGCTGGCCGAGGTACTGCACCAGGTTGAACACAAAGCTGTCGTAGTTGTCGACGACGAGAATCCTCATGAGAGCAGGGTAAACGCCCGTGCTATCCGCCGGTATAGGCGGGGACCGTGATCTGCGACGGCGTTGCCTGCGTGTACCCGAGGCCGAAGCGGGTCGCGTACTGCTTGTAGATCCGAATGCCCGGTTCGGCAGCGAGGGCCGCCTCGAGGCGCGCAACGTCACCGATGGCGCTCATCACGTATGGCGGGCTGTAGGTACGTCCGTGAAGAAGAAGAGTGTTTCCGATGCACCGCGGCGCCGACGTACTGATGATCCGTTGGTCCTGCATGCCCACCGCTTCGGCACCGCCCGCCCACAGTGCGTTCAGGACGCTCTGGACGTCCTGCTGATGCACGACGAGGTCGTCCGGGGTGGCGTCGACCGGGTACTTGCCGTCGGCGTTGCGTGGGGCGTCCGTCATCGTGACCACGACGCCGGGGCCGGTCATCTCCGTCAGTCCCGCGTCGGCGGAGATGTTCTTGATGTCACCGAGCGCGGCGGCCACTCCGGCGTCGGACCGAGCCGCGTCTTGCTGCAGCGAATCGAGCTGAGCGGCAAGTTCGTCCCGGTCGGCCGAAACTTTTTCGGCATTGGCCTGGGCGCTGCGGACCAGATCGGAGAGCCTGGTGCTTTCGGTGACCTGCAGCTGGTTTTCCTCGGCGGATCGTTGCGCCGTGGCGACCATCAGACCGGCTACCAGGCAGACGGCAAGTACACCGATGTGCCAGACGGTTCGTGAAGATTCACCCGAAGACACGTGGCTCCTCCCGGATTGTGCAGGTCGGCCGGTGACCAACTGGACACAGCTACGTTAGCGTGTAGGTAACACATGCAGGTCACACCGTAGAGCGAGGACGTCATGCCCAAGTCGAAGGTCCGTAAGAAGAACGACTACACAGTCAACCCGGCAAACCGCACTCCGGTGAAGGTGAAGATGGGTCCGTCGAGCACGTTGTACGTCTCGGTGATGCTCGGATTCATGCTCGTCGGCCTGGCGTGGCTGATTGTGTACTACTTGGCCGCGGATTCGATCACGTGGATGAACGACTTGGGAAACTATAACTTCCTCGTCGGCTTCGGCTTCATGGTTGTGGGCCTTGTGATGACCATGAGATGGCGCTGACCAGCGAGTATCTGATTCGACCCGGATCGTGACCGTCATTCAATTACATGGGTGTCATTCATCCCCATTGTGGATAACTCCTGTGGACAACCTAGGAAGTTATCCACATGCTCGAGGATGAATTTCATCCACAGCCTCGTGACAACGCCACGGAGGTGATCTCGTGGGCCACTCCGATGGGTGTTGTCTACGCGATGTTCGGCGGCGGAATTGCCCTCGCGATCGCCTCGATAATCGCGCCCACGGAACCTGCCGGGCGCTTCCTGCTCGCCCTCGCGGTGATCGGGCTGTTCGTGATGGGCGGACTCGCCCTGCGTCAGCGTCCCCGCCTGGCTGTGATCGAAGACGCGGGAACCAAGTCGATCGCGGTGCAGCGACTGCGCGCCCGCCACGAGTTCACCCGCGAACAGATCGACCGGGTCCGTCTCGTCCGCTACCCGCGTCTGGGTCGACGCGTCCCGATGCTCGAGATCGACATCGTCGACCGTCCCACCGACACGGAGAAGCTGTTGATCTTCGGACGCTGGGATCTCGGCACATCACCGGAGGACGTCCTGGACGTGCTCGCCGTTCACGGTTTGGTGCCGCCCGAGAAATAAGCGCGGGTTACATGGCCAGTGCCGCGAGGTCCGGCTGCACGATGTCGAGAGCCTGCTGCGGCACCGCGACTGCGTCGCTCGACCATCCCCAGATCGAGTACAGCTCGCGGCCGGGGTCGGTGTACCCGTCGCGGCCGTGAAGCACCCGGTAGTTGTCGATGCAGATCATCTCGCCGGCTTCGGCACGGAACATCGGCCCGCTGTCTCGCACGTGAATCACGGCCTCACTCCACTGCTTCACCAGCGGCCACTGCGCTTCTTCCGATTCGCCGGCGATCGGCGCGAGATATGGGTGATACCGAACCTGGTTGCGTCCACTCGGCACCGTCCGGGCGATCGGCGCGAATGTGTTCTGCGGGAAGTTCGGTTCCGAATGGTCGATGTCTGTGCTCCAACAGAATTCGGCCAGCTCCGCTGTTGCGGGATCGAAGGCGAGCAATTGGGTCAGTTTGACCGCGTCGATGAGAAACGAGTCGCCGCCACTCGGGTACGCCGGGCGCTTGCACCACAGAAACAGGTAATCGGGAGCGTAATCGCCGAACGCGAAACCGTCGTTGTGGGCGGTCATTCGCTCGCCGGAGATACCGAACGAGCGCTTGCGGCCGCGTTCGTCCACTGGTTGCGTGTCGACGACAGCTGCTTCGGCATCCTGACTCTTGGCACTCGCCTCGAACTGGCGGCCGACGCGAATGCACTTCTCACCGAGCAACTTCGACGCGAAGGCAATGGCATCTTCCTCGGTGTGCAGGCCACCGAAGACCGCGGCGCCGTCGAGAGCGATAGCCGCCCGGACGGCCTCGACCGTCTCCACGCGCCGCGGAACAACACTTGCCAGCGTCAAATCGGAAGCGAACATTCATGACTCCATACGTCGAGTTGGCCAAACGGTTCAACTCGAGCGTAGGAACTCGTCATTTCGACGGCGTAACTCCGGAAACCGATTCGGTTACGGAGCCAGCCTTCAGATCACCCGGCCTTTCAGATCACCTTGCCGGGGTTCATGATTCCGTGGGGGTCGAGTGCGCCCTTGATCGCGTGATGCATCGCGACGACGGCCGGTGACAGTTCTTGCGCCAGGCCACCCATCTTCAGCAGGCCGACGCCGTGCTCGCCGGTGACGGTTCCGCCCAACTCGAGGGCGTTGTCGATGATCTCGGCAAAAGCGGCCTGAGCGCGCCTCCGCGCCGCTTCGTCGTCGTGTGGCGTGATCAGCAGCGGGTGCAGGTTGCCGTCACCCGCGTGCGCGATATTCGCGATGTGCGTGTCGTGCCGGGCCGAAATGGCCTCGATGCGCGCCAACATCTCCGGGACCGCTGCCTTGGGGACGCAGATGTCCTCGGTGAGCACCGGGCCGAGACGCTCGAGGGCGGGGTATGCCAGACGCCGGGCGGAGAACAGGGCGTCGGCTTCCTCCTGGTCCGTGGATCTGGCGCTCCAGGTAGCTCCAGAGCGGTTGAAGCAGGCCAACATTCGCTCGGCTTCGGTGTCGCCGATCTCGCCAGGTGTGTCGATGCGGCCGAGCAGGACCACCTCGGCGTCAGCCGAGAGGCCCATGTTCTTCCAGGCATCGACGGCAAGGAGACACTGCCGATCGATCAACTCGAGGGCCGACGGCGTGAGCCCGTCTGCGGCGACGGCCTCGACGGCCTTGCCCGCAGCAACGATGGAGTCGAAATATCCGACGATGGTGCGTTCGGGATCGCGCTGAGGACGAAGCTTGACGGTCACCTCGGTGATCACCCCGAGAGTGCCTTCGGAGCCGACCATGAGCGCCGAGAGATCAAACCCAGCCACTCCCTTGGCAGTTCGACGCCCGAGCCGAACCAGCTCACCGGTTCCGGTGACCACCTGCATGCCCAGTACGTAGTCCTTGGTGACGCCGTACTTGACGCAACACAGGCCGCCGGCATTGGTCGCGACGTTGCCGCCGATCGTCGACCAGGGTGCGCTCGCCGGATCGGGTGGATACCAGAGGCCGTGCTCGGCGCAGGCGTCGCGAAGGTGATCGTTGACCACTCCGGGTTCGACCACGGCCAAACGCTCGAGGGTGTTGATCTCCTTGATGGCGTTCATCGCGTCGAAGGCGATCACTACGCCACCGGCGACTGCGTTGGCTCCACCCGACAGACCGGTGCCGGCGCCGCGCGTGACGACGGGCGCACCGTGGGCGATGCACGCCTGCACAACTGTCTGTACCTGCTCGGCTGTGCGCGGGCGGACCACCGCGACGGGCATCTCGTATGGAGCCCACTCGGCGTCGTCGTGGATGTAGCTCGCCATGATGTCGGGGTCGGTGATCAGTCGATCCGCATCGATCTGCGAGCCGAGCGCCTCGAAGAGTGTCATGTCTCCACGATAGTGACGGCCGCTACACCACCCCATGTAGATTTACTCCGAGAAACCGGAAACTGTATGGACATTCTCTCCATACTCATCATTGGTCTGACGAGTTGGTCTGACAAGTTGGTCTGACAAGGGAGCGCGGATGCACGAGAACTGGCTACAGCTTCTCCTGGCCGAGGCATCCACCGAGGAACTGATCGAACACCGCGATCAGTTGGCCGCTGGGTCAGCCCCCGAGGCCGCTGCCGAAATCGAGCGAGAAGCCCGATCGGCACTTCAACTACGAAGTCTCCTGGCTCAGCGCCGACAGCGCGCCACCGAACTCGGGGCACTCAACGACATCGCGTCGCTGCTCACCACGATGCACGATCACCACGCCCTCCTGCAGGAGATCGTGGATCAGGCCAAACGACTACTCGGGGTCGACCTTTCGTACCTGGCTCTCATTCACGACGACATCTTGATCATCGAAGTCACGAGCGGTGCGTACACGTCCCAACTGCTCGGCCTCACGGTTCCCTTCCGCGAAGGTCTGATCGGTCGAGTGGTCGAGAACTCTTCTCCTGCTTGGTCGTCCGACTATCGCAACGATCCCTCGTTTGCACATATCGGACCGGCCGACGACGCAGCACGAGCCGAGAACATGCGCGGCCTGTTGGCCGTTCCGCTGACTTTGAACGGCAAGATCCTGGGTGCCCTCTGCGCGTGCAAGCGTCAGGAGCGTCGATTCGGCAACGAGGAAGTTGCGTTGCTGTCCGCCCTCGCAGCTCATGCCTCGGTAGCCATCGAGAATGCCCGCTCTCTCGAACGCTATCGCGCGACGGTTGCGGAAGTGAACGCCGCGAACACCGAACTTGCCAAGCGCACAGCACTTCTCGAACAGACACTGACCTGGGACCGATCGCTCACACAAGTTGTCCTGCGCGGCGGTGGAGTCCGTGAACTCGTGGAGGAAACCTCGGCGTCGACGGGTTCGCCGGTGTTCTTCGTGACCGGAACATCCGAGATCCCACCGGGACTGCAACGGGTGAGCGAGAGCGTTCATCGGGTTTTCGACATCCTTGCTGCCGACCGACGCGAGCAGGAAGTGACGCTGATCGTCGGTGAGCAGTTCCTGTTCGCCACCGAAGTGCGCAGTGCCGGTGACCAACTCGGAGTTCTGTTCCTACTCTCGCGTCATGAACCCACCGCCGCCATGAGATTGGCACTCGAAAGGTCTGCTCCCGCCATTGCGCTGGCACTGGTCGGCGAACGGGCAGCCCGGGAAGCCACCCGCCGAGCACGCGATGCATTTCTGGTCGATCTGATCACCAGGCCTGCGCCGACGCCTGCCGAAGTCACCGGTCAGTTCCGCCTGGCCGGGCTCAATCCTGACCGCTCGTACACCGTCGTGGTGGCCCGCCCGGCAGACGCCGTCGACCGTGCGCGTCGCAGTATCGAGGAAATTGCATTCCCGTCAGGAACCGTTGTTGCCGAACATGGTTCACGAGTCATCGCACTGATTCCCGGAATGTCACCGGCAGCAGTTGCGACGGCGTGGGTTCAGCCGGCGGAGAACCCGACCGTCGGAATCGCCGATCCGGCGGTGGGAGCGGAAGGTCTGGCGCGGGCGTATGTCGAGGCACAGCACACCGTCGACGTCCTCGAGACTCTCGGTCGGGCCTCCCACGTGGAACCGGCAAGTTCACTCGGCATCTACCGAATTCTCCTCAGCCGCACCGGTCGCGAAGAACTCGAAGCGCTGACGCAGCGGGCCCTCGGTCCTCTCCTGGAGGAGGAGCAACGACGCGGCGTTCCGCTATTGGACACCCTCGCGTCGTACCTGTCGCACAACTGCAAGCACTCCGCGACCGCCGCCGCGCTCGCGATTCACGCCAACACCCTGTACCAACGGCTCGAGTCGATCGACAGGTTGATCGGTACACAGTGGCGTCAGCCGGACCAGGCGCTCGATCTTGCGCTCCTGATCCGGCTGCGTGCCAGTGCGGGGAAACTCGGTCAGATCTGAGCGGGCTTGCTCGATCGCTTTGCCAGCGCCACCACAAGGATTGCGGCACAGAGCATCACGGCGCCCACCACCCACAGTCCTGCCTTGGCATTTCCGGTCACATCGGTGAGCCAGCCGGTGATGTACGGAGCACCGAAGCCCGACGCATTGCCGATCGAGTTGATCATGGCGATGCCCGCGGCCGCGCTGGCACCCGTCAGGAACGTGGTGGGCAGGTACCAGAAGACGGGCAGCGCACAGAGCACGCCGACGGCGGTGAGCGAGACCGCGATCATGACGGTGAACGGTGAATCCAGATACAGCGCAATCGGAATGGATACCGCGCCCAGGAGCGTCGGGGCTGCAACGTGCCACATTCGTTCACCGGTCTTGTCGGAATGGCGGCTCCACAGCACCATCGCGACAGCGCCGATCGCGTAGGGGACGGCCACGATCAGGCCTGTCTCGACGAGCGAGAAATCGGTGTCGAACGTCTGCTTGAATCCCGCGACGATGCTGGGCAGGAAGAAGCTCAAAGCGTAGAGCCCGTATGTAATTCCGAAGTAGACCAGACCGAAACCGATGACGCGGGGATCACGCAGGGTTTTGCCGGCCGACTGGTGACCGGCGTCGCCGAGTTCTTTCTCCTCGTCGGCCATCGACTTCATCAGCCAGGTGCGCTCCTCGAGGGTCAACCACTTCGCGTCGGCGGGACGGTCGGTGAGGTAGAACCAGACGACAAACGCCAAGATCACGGCGGGCAGACCCTCGATCAGGTACATCACGCGCCATCCGGCCAACCCGAACAGGCCGTCGCCGTACTGGATGATGGCCGCCGAGAGCGGGGCACCGAGCGCCGACGAGAGCGGAAGTGTCAGCAGGAACAAGCCCATCAGGCGTACGCGGTACTTCTTCGGGAACCAGAAGGTCAGGTAGAGAAGAACTCCGGGGAAGAAGCCGGCCTCGGCGATTCCCAGCAGAATGCGGAGGAAATAGAGGCTGCCCACGTTGGGCACGAATGCCAGCGCAGCGGCGAGGATGCCCCAGGTGAGCATGATCCGCGCGATCCACAGCCGGGCGCCGAAGCGGTGCAGGGCCAGGTTGCTCGGCACCTCGAACAACAGATAGCCGACGAAGAAGAGTCCGGATGCGAGCCCGAACATCGTCTCGGTCATACCGAGGTCGGCGCTCATGGTGAGCTTGGCGAAAGCGATGTTCGTACGATCCAGATAGTTCACGAAATAGAGCAGGATCAGGAAGGGAATCAGCCGGCGCGCTACCTTCTTCACCACGCGAGTTTCGATCTCGCTCGGCGCAACCCCACCGTCAGTGGTGGTGCTATCGGTGGAGGTCATTGCAGGGGTACTCCTCGGAAAAGGTCAGCGTTGCTATCTACGAAGTGACTCAAGCCACAGTAGAAGCACGACCGAGCCCAACCTATGTGGACAATCTCTACAGAAGCCGTCTCTGCATGTGCGATTGCTCCCAAAGATCCGACAGATGATCCCGGGCAGCCCGACGAACGTCCCTGAACAGTCGAAGGCGACAAACCCGTCTGAGCTGGGGGTTTAGAGCTACGAGCACCAAGTCACTGGCTAGTGTTGTCGGCGAAACAGCCAGAGCAAGTGCGGACGCACCGCGTGACTTGAAGGACAGAACATGACGAAGTTGGTTCGGACCACGATGACCCGCCGGTCCTCCACCGCAGTCGCTGCCACCATCGCGGCGGTCGCTCTATTCGCCTCCGCCTGCGGCAGCGACTCCGACAAGACCAACTCCGACAAGAGCGCTGCCGGCGCCTCGTCCGCTACATCCTCGGCCACCGTCGGCGGGAAGACACTCGACGCCAAATTCGAGACGAAGTGCGCAAAGGACGGCGGCAGGACAGTTATGACACTGCTCGACGCGGAAAATGCCACCTACGGCATGTTGACCGTCTCGGCCATCGTCGATGAATCCGGCACGGTTCAGACTGCTGGAATCGCCGGAAGCGAGGGTGGATCGAACGGTCTGCCGTACACCGCCGGATACGCACCAGGCCTGCCCGGCGGATCTGCCAGTGCCAAGCAGGACGGCAGTACCTTCGTGGTGACGGGCGAGGGAATCGGCGCCCGGGACAAGGGCAACCCGACGGCGACGTCGAGCTTCGAGATCACATTCGCCTGCGAGTCCATCATCGGCGGCTGATCCATAGAACGGCTGGGCCCTAGGATTCTTGCTAGCTGATTCCCAGCTGTTCGCGCAGTTGGACGACGCGGAGCACGATGACTCCCAACGTCACCACTGTGACGGCACCAAAAGCGATCCAGCCGATCCGCACCGCCTTCACGCGGTTCTCACCGGCGCCCAACCACTGTGGGGCGTACAGGAAGGCAGCGGCCGTTGCAGCACCTGCCACCAGACCTCCCGCGTGACCCCAGAACGAGATCCCGGGCAGCGAAATGCTGATGATCACATTGATCGCGATCACCGAGATGATCGGGACCGGGCTTCGACGCAAACGCAGTAGAAGGACGGCCTGTGCGCCCATGATGCCGAAGATTGCACCCGACGCTCCAGCGGTCCAGGACAGGGCCGTGAGCGAGGAGAACACCGGCTGGAACGCCATCACCGAGGCGGAACCGCCGAGGAGCGAAACCAGGTAGATGCCGACGTACCGGGAGCGGCCCATCACGATTTCGGTGTCGCGCCCCAGGATGTAGAGGGCGTACATGTTGACCGCGAGGTGCAAGATGCCGAAGTGCAAGAACCCGGAGCCGATGAGCCGGAACCAGTCACCGCTGGCGACCAGACCCGGATTGAGTGCCCAGTTCGCGAAGATCGACGAGCCGACCTGATTGTTCATGATGCTTCGCGACTGCGCGAAGGTGGCGAGGAACGCCAGGACGTTGAGCCCCATCAAGGTGTACGTCACGATCGGGATCGCACGGGCGGGGCTCACGGTGTTTCCGGCGACGCCCCGAACGGGGCGGACATCGCGTTGGCCGGCAGCTACACAGTCAACACATTGGTATCCCACCGCCGCCTCGCGGAGGCAGTCCGGGCACGCCGGACGTCCACAACGATTGCAGGAAAGTGCGGTGGGTCGATCTGGATGGCGGACGCACCGCGGTTGGGGCGGGATGCCCTCACTCGCACCGCCGCCCCAACCGGGGTTCGTCATCTGCTTGTTTTACCTGTTCAGGAGATGGTGATGCTGTTGATCACGACGGGCTCGACCGGACGATCGCCACGATCGACGGCGGTGGAGGAGATAGCGTCGACAACCTTCTTGGAATCGTCGTCGAGAACCTCACCGAAGATGGTGTGGCGACGGTTCAGGTGCGGCGTCGGGCCGGTGGTGATGAAGAACTGCGAGCCGTTGGTTCCCGGGCCTGCGTTGGCCATGGCCAGCAGGTAGGAGCGGTCGAACTGCAGTTCCGGGTGGAACTCGTCACCGAACTTGTAGCCCGGGCCGCCGGTGCCGGTTCCGGTGGGGTCGCCACCCTGGATCATGAAGCCGTCGATGACGCGGTGGAAGATGGCACCGTCGTAGAACGGGCCGGTCTTGGTGCCGGCGGCGTTTGCGGTGGTGTACTCCTTCGAGCCGTCGGCGAGGCCGACGAAGTTCTCGACGGTCTTCGGCGCATGGTTGCCGAACAGAGCGATCTTGATGTCGCCGCGGTTCGTGTGCAGCGTTGCGGTTGCGGTCTGATGAGTTGAAGTCACACCACCATCGTGCCATTGCCGGCGTTCTCGCGGATGTCGCCCCGCAAAAGTCTCCCTGTCCTCGCCCCACTGTTATGGCACAGTGAAGTCATGACACGAGTGACCGAGTCCCTCAGCACGCAGTTGCCCGACACCTTCGATCACGCGCGCGCCCGCGTCGAGGACACCTTCGACGAGACTGCCGCCTACCTCGAAGAGACAGCGGCTCGCATCAAAGAGTCCGAGGCAGCCGACAACGCTCGCCGCATCGCTGCGGTGGTCGCCACGTCGGTCGCTCGCGGCGCTGGGCAGGTCGGGTTGTTCCTGGGCCGTCAGGGCAAAGTCCTCGCCAAGAAGGGCGTCGAGCGCGCAAAGGCTATCCCTACGAAGTCCGCGGAACGCACCGAGAAGCCTCGCGGCCGCAAGCGCGTCACGGTGTTCGTCATCGCCGGTGTTGCGGTGATCGGTGGCGCGGTGTTCTTCAAGAGCCGCCGACGCGAGCATCCGCCGGTCGCTTCCGCACCCCCGCGCCTCGAGGAGAACTCGGCCGAGAAGACCGCGTAGTCGACATACAAGAGCCCCGGAACACACTGTGTTCCGGGGCTTTTCGATGCCTGGCCGTCAGCAGTTGGACGGCGCCGGGACATTGTTGAAGCGATCGATCATGTATCCGATGGATTCGGGGGTACCCACCAGGTACGGCGTCGCGTGATTGATTGCCAGTCCCGGAATGATCGGGGGCAGTTCGTTGACGGAGAACTGCACCGTCGCGCCCTTGCCGCACCAGTCTCGCGCCAGTTGCTGTCCCTGGCCGAACGGAACGATGTCGTCGGAGCGGCCATGCTGAATGAGCACGGGCGACTCCGGCGTCAGCTTGCCGATCTTCTGCTCGTCGAGGATTGCCTGCGCCATGGGTAGACGCGCCAGAACTGCGGAGAGTGATTCACCGGAATTGGTGAAGCTCGACGACTGCTGGAAGCCGAACTGCAATCCACTTTCGGCGACACACTGGTTCTTGGTGGCGGCCAACATCTGTCGGCCGCGATCGTTGATCTCGGCGTCGAGCAGCGACTGAACCTCGGGGTACTGGGCAAGGATCCCGTTGAGCGCGTATCCGATCACTCCGGTGAGGAACGTGCCGTCGACCTGCTGCAGCGTCGCCGCCAGATCGGCGGGCGGAGCGCCTGCATACGTGCCCTTGAGATCAAGCTCGGGAGCATATGACGGCTTCAATTCCGTTGCGGCAGCGGCAGCTCCACCACCTTGCGAGTAACCCCACAGTCCGATGGGGCCGTCGGCGGGAATGCTCGTGTTCGGGAGTTGCTGAGCGGCTCGCACTGAGTCCAGAACCGCGTGTGCTTCGGCTTCACGGTTGACGTAGGTGTGATCGCCCGGAGTTCCGAGGCCCTCGTAATCGGTGACGACGACGGCAATGCCGTTGAGCAGCAACGTGTTCACCCAGATGGACTCGTAGCCGACCATGACGTCCGTCGGGAACTGGTACTCGATACCGGTGTTGAACAGCTTGGATGGTGCGCATTGATCGCCCTGCCCATGCGTTCCTACCGCTGCGGCAACCAGTGGACGCGCCCCCTGCCCGGTCCACGGGTTCGACGGTTCGAGATAGGTGCCCGTCACGGCAACGGGGGCGCCCTTGGCGTCCTCGCTTCGGTACATGATCTTGGTGGCGGTTGCCGGCCACGCACCGTTCGATCCGGGCACGCTCAGCAGCAGTGGTGACGGCTCACTCTTGATGAGATCTCCGTTGGCACCTGCCGGAAGCTCCGACGGCGGCGTGTAGAAATCCGCCGGCTCCGCCGTTGCGGCAGGGGCCGTCACAGCACCCATGACCAGTGCCGCGACGGAGACCCCGGCCGCCCACCATGCTCTGCTCTTCACGTTTCGATCTCCCCACGTTCGCTTGCGCTGTGGCTTGGCACACAGCGAACGCAGAGTAACACATACCTCACGTAACACTTTTTCGTGAGGTTTTCGCCTTAACAGGCTGAATTACAACCGTTTACGACTACTTCGTGGGCTCCAGATTGGTGGTCAGCAGCGAACGAAGCTTGTCGGTATCAGCCGAGGTCCAGGCCTCGGGGTGCAGGATCTTGGCCCACATGTCCGCTGCATCCTCGCCGTAATTGTGACCGTGCCCGGACGGGACGTCAGCCGAGAAGACCATGTCGAGGGTGACCTGCCAGAAGGTCACGAGAGGAACCCATGTCATTCCCGGATCCACGTCGCGACCCAGCGGTTCCTTGAGCCAGTCCGGCTTGTTGAGCAGCAGGTCGAAGGACCACCACGTGATCGGGTCGCTGGCGTGCTGCCAGTACACGATGCGATCGTCGTCCCAGTCCGACTTCAGCTCCAGATCTTCCGGATCACCGGCAAACCGAATTGCCTGGCCACCGTCGATCACCGGCAGAATCTCCGGTGAGCCCGAGTCACGACTGTCCGTGATTTCCTGCCACTGAGCAGTGAAGTTGGGGGTTCCGACCCACAGTGCGCCGTCGACGCGCGTCATCATGTCCTGAGCGCCGGCGAATGCGGCCTGGCCACCGTAGGAGCCGAGGCTCTCACCGAAGACAACCAGTTCGGGTCGCGTCTCAACGGGCAAGTCGATCCACTTGGCGTAGACCGCGTTGAACAGCGCGCGGCCGGCGATCATCGGCGTCTCACGGTCGGCGATGAAGGCCAACGGACTCGGAAGGAACGAGTACTGCATCGACGCGATCGCCGTGTCCCCGCCCTCGACGTACTCGAACGCCGACGCGACGTCCTCGTTCACCCAACCGCGACCGGTGGTCGTGACAACTGCGAGAGTTCCGCGGTCGAATCCGCCGGTGCGCTCCAACTCGTCGACGACCCGCTGTGCGACACCGTTGATCGAGTCCGAGGATTCACGTCCGGCATACACCCGGATCGGTTGCTTCGCTTCACGTCCGGTCAATGCAGAGATCTCGGCTGCGGTGGGACCGCTACCCATGAAGGTGCGCCCCTCCTGGCCGAGAGAATCCCAAGCCTCGGCGGACATCGGCGAACCGCTGCGCTCTGCAATCATGGGCTGTTCGATGCCGTCCGGTGTTTCGTGATCCGCACCGGAGAAACTCCAGTTCGCGAAGGCGATCAGCCCGTTGTACAGCGCACCGTTCACGATGAAGATGCCGAGGGCGAAGATGACGATCAAGCTGCCGACCTTCGCCGCCTCGAGGGGAACGAACCGTAGTGCGACGGCGGTGAGCTTGTTGGTGGTGAACCGAAGACCACGGCCTGCCTCGAGCAGGATGAACCAGATTCCGAGCGAAATCATCAGCACCAGAAGATAATTCGCTTGATTGGTGCGTGGAGCTTCCACGAGATCGCGAACGATCTGCTGCCACCACGAACCGAGGACCAAGAACGTCGGCACCAGAATGACGGCCGCGACCAACAGGATTCGCCAGCCGATCTTCTTGGTGCGATCCGACCACTGCGGTTCGACGCCGCACTTGCGGATCATCCAGGCAACCGTCACGCCGACGCCGTATCCCATGGCGAGCGAGATGCCCGTCGCAACGCCCTGCAGGTACCACGCGCGCGGCAACAGGGACGGACTCATCGACCAGGTGAAGAAGACCAGAGCAAAGGCAAGCCCGACCGGGTGCAGCGTCTTGCAATAGAGGCGCAGCCGTTCCCACACACGTTTCATGCCGGAATCGTATGCGCCCCGTGCCCGAATCAGGTCACGAGGCGCACACGCGTCCAGTCTGTTTACGGGGCGAAGCGCAAAATCGCGGCAACTGCGCCGCCGCCCGGAATGTCCTCCGCGCGAACAGCGAGCACCCGCGCACCCGTCAGGAGCGCACGACGAGCGATCTCGTCGACGACCCCGTAGGTGCTTCCGTTGGTCGACTCACCGGTCGTGAGAGCGCCCGTCTGGGGATCGAGACTTCCGGGTACGACGGAATCTATGTCGATGAAAACGGTGTCGACCTGTCCGTACGTCGCGGCTGTTGCCACGTCGGCGACGTCGGTTTGAGTGCGACCTTGTTCCGTGCGCACATTGAAGGTGTCCCGCACCGCCGCCAGCTGCTCGGCATGGAAGTCGTCGAGCGCCGGACGCGAACCGTCCGCCACTTCCTGCGTCGACAAGGCTTCGGGGTTTCCCTCGACGGTTTTGTCGACCAGGTGGCGGTACGAATTCACGGAGCGATACACCGACGCGATGGGTTCCGCAGCGGCCAGAATCAAGGGGACGTCACGGCCGGCGAGCACACCGCGGACCTCGTGATCGACTGCGCGGGCGTACTGATTGACGCGCAGCTTTCGGCTGTCCGAACCCGAGAGCCGACCCGCCTCGGTGCGACTGTTGATCGACGACTTGCCCGCGTGATCCGCAGCGTTCTTCGGCATTCCCTGAACACGAACCTCGTCGGCCGGTTGATCGGCGGCGATCTCGATCAGTCGCACCGAACCCTCTGCCAGAGCGAGAACAAACGCCGTCTGGGGGAACGTCACCGAACGGAGCAGTGGCTTGAGATGGAACCGATCGCTGACCGTTTCGAGCGCCTGCAGACGGTTGGGGAGGCGGAAGGTCACCAGACGGTCCGGCGTCGCGTACGTGACCAATGAGCGCGACTGGAAGCGCCAGAAATCGTCGTCGTCGTCGAGTTCTGCGTATTCGGCCTCGAACTGCTTGCGCTCGGCCGGATCCTCCACCGATGCGAGTGCCGAGCGGACCTGGTCCTTGAAGGCGATGCGCGCTTTGTCGTAATCCTGAGGCGCATCTTCAGTCGGAGTCACGATGGTGATGCAGGTGGGCCCCTCCACCTCCGCGAGTGCGGCAATTTCACCGTGGCTGGGAATGTCGTTGTGAAGCACTACGAACCTCCTGAAATTGGGTTCTCCTCACGCTACGCCCGGCTGGTTATGACCACTAGACTTTCCGGAGAATTCGGGACGAACGGTCCATAGTGGGCGCGGTTCCGGCCACCCCACTCCGAGCGAACGGCATGTTCATCGCCTCCAGTGCGCCGAAAGTGCCGTTCGCTCAAGAAGGGGTGGGGTGGAACCACACAAGTCGGGCACCGGCCGGGGCGAGCAGAGATCGGGTACATCGGCATACAAAAACACCCTCCCGGATCCCGGGAGGGTGTTTTCTTACTGTGGAGCCTAGGAGATTCGAACTCCTGACATCTGCCTTGCAAAGGCAGCGCTCTACCAACTGAGCTAAGGCCCCGTTCGGTTTTCTGACCGGAGTCAGAGTACCTAGGTTCTATCCTGTTTCCAAATCGTGCCAAACCTTGTCTCCGCGCTGACTTTTGATCAGCTTGGTGACCCCGAGAGCTACCAGAATTCCGGCCCCGACAAGCAGGAAAACCTTCATTCCAGCAACCCTTCTTCGGCACATGGGAGTGGGCCTAGGAGGACTTGAACCTCCGACCTCTTCATTATCAGTAAAGCGCTCTAACCACCTGAGCTATAGGCCCCTGAACCGATTCCAAAGATTACCCCACCGGGCCGCTGACACCAAAACGGGCCCGGCGGAGCAATGTTTTCGCAGGTCAGTCGCGGTCGGCGAGAGTTACCTCTACGCCGCCAACCAGGTCGCTGCAGAGGTTGTAGATGAACGATCCGATCGTGACGAGTGCCGTGAAAAGCACCATGTTCGCGATACCGATCAGTGCGGCGTAGCCGAAGACCTGGCCGGCCGTCACCAGACCGTCGGAGCCGCCATCGGCAACGATGTCGGTGAACGCGTTGTTCAGGCGATCCCAGACGCCCATGCCGTCGAGAACGACGTAGAGCAGTCCGACGGCCACCATCCACACGAAGAACAGCGACACCGAGATCACGGATGTGATCTTGAGCGTGGACCACGGGTCGATACGACGGATCTGGACCGTTGCGCGCAGCGGCGCACCGTCCACGACCGAAGCCGATACGGCGTGAGTTTTCTCACCCTTCACCGCAGCAGGCAACGGATGCTTGGCCTCGGAGAGGTCAGGCATGTCCTTCGGTAGATCCTTGCGATCGATGTGCCGAGTCGGCCCGTCGATCGCGGCGGCTTTTGCTTTCGGATTAGCGACCGTGGGATTGGCGACCGTGGCGTTTGCAGCCTTGGGATTTGCGCCCGAGGGTGCAACAGCCTTGGCTGCTGCCGCGCCGGCGACGCCACCGGAAGCTGCGGCAGCCGCCGTTCCTGTCACGACGGGACGTGCCGACGGGTTGCCGGCAGGACGACCCGTCTGTGCACCGGCAGCGGGGCGACCCGCCTGTGGCTGTCCCTTCGGCGCACCACCCTGCGCGGGGTTTTTGGCCGGACCACCCTGCACCGGACCACCCTGCGCCGGGCCGGCCGCGGCAGGACGCTGCGGACCCGCAGGCGGCTTACCCCCGGCAGGAGCTGCCGGTCGACCCGCAGGAGCACCAGCGCCGGCTGGGCGCGTGATGTTGGTCTGCGGCTGACTTTGCGGAGCCTGATTCTGCGGTGGCTGAGCCTTCGACGCCGGGGCCTTGGACGCCGGGTTCTGAGCAGCCGGGTTCTGAGCTGGCTGCCCCTGCGGCTGACCCGACGGCTGGGGTCCGCGTTGCCACGGCGGCGCCTGGCTGCCACGAGCCTGATTGGCAACCGGTTGCGGCGGAGCCTGACCGTCACCCTTTGCCGAAGTTACCGGCGCAGCCGGAGCCACTGAAGGAGCGGAAGGAGCTTGACCCTTGGCCGCACCCGCGGCGTCGGAAGCCCCACCCGCCGGCTTCTGAGCCGACGGGCCGCGAGGCGGCTCCGGTGCCTTGGGCGCCGGAGCTGCCTCGGAAGCTTTGGGTCCGCCGTCCGCTGGAGCTGCAGGTTTCGAGGTCTGCGGCCCCGCCGGAGCAGTTGCCTGCTCCGGCTTCGGTGGCGTCGAACCTGAAGTGCTTTCGCTCTTCTGGTCACTGCCCGGCTGGTTGGGAGTGCTCACTAGGACTCCTTAGCTCCATCGGCATTGTCTGCGTTGTCGGTGGTCTCTGCAGCGAGCTCTTCGGGCTCGTCGGCGTTGCGCGCAATCGCGAGCAGTGTGTCGCCTTCGCCGAGGTTCATCAGACGCACGCCCTTGGTCTGGCGTCCCGCCTTACGAACCTGCTTGGCAGCCGTCCTGATGACGCCGCCGCCCGAGGTGATCGCGTACAGCTCGTCGTCGTCGTCGACGATGAGCGCACCGACCAGAGTGCCACGTTTCTTGTCGTACTGAATCGTGAGCACGCCCTTGCCGCCGCGACCCTGCACCGGGTAATCCTCCATGCCGGTTCGCTTGGAGTAACCGCCCGAGGTGGCGACCAGGAGGAACGTTCCTTCACGAACGACGTTGAGCGAGAGCAGCTCGTCGTCACCGTTGAAACGCATGCCCTGGACACCGGAAGTGGCGCGGCCCATCGGACGAAGTGCCTCGTCGGTGGCCGAGAAGCGGATCGACTGGCCCTGTGCCGAGACGAGAAGGAGGTCGTCTTCGGCGGAGCAGAGGACAGCGCCGACCAGTTCGTCTTCACCGCGCAGGTTGATGGCGACGATGCCACCGCTGCGGTTGGAGTCGAAGTCGGTGAGCTTGGACTTCTTGACCAGACCGTTGCGAGTGGCGAGCACCAGGTAGGGCGCGTCTTCGTACGTCTTGATCTGGATGACGGACTGAATGCGCTCGTCCGGCTGGAATGCCAGCAGGTTGGCAACGTGCTGACCGCGAGCTGTACGGCTCGCCTCGGGCAGTTCGTAAGCCTTGGCGCGGTAGACGCGGCCCTTCGTGGTGAAGAACAGCAGCCAGTCGTGCGTCGACGTGACGAAGAAGTGCGAGACGATGTCGTCCTGCTTGAGGCCGGCACCCTGAACACCCTTGCCGCCGCGCTTCTGCGAGCGGTACAGGTCGGTCTTGGTGCGCTTGGCGTAACCGGTCTCGGTGATCGTGACGACGACGTCTTCGCGGGCGATCAGATCCTCGTCGTTGACGTCTCCGTCGGCGGCGATGATGCGGGTACGACGGTCGTCGCCGTACTTGTCGACGATTTCCTTGAGCTCGTCACGAACGATCGCGCGCTGACGCTCCGGGCGAGCCAGAATGTCTTCGAGGTCCGCGATTTCGAGTTCGATCTCGGCCAACTCGTCGACGATCTTCTGACGCTCGAGGGCGGCCAGACGACGCAGCTGCATGCCGAGGATGGCGTCGGCCTGGATCTCGTCGACGTCGAGGAGTTCCATCAATCCGGCGCGAGCGATGTCGACGGTCTGCGACGCACGGATCAAGGCGATGACCTCGTCGAGAGCGTCGAGGGCCTTGACCAGACCGCGCAGGATGTGGGCGCGCTCCTGTGCCTTGCGAAGCAGGTACCTGGTACGACGAACGATGACCTCGAGCTGATGCGCCGTGTACAGACGGATCATCTGGTCGAGGCGCAGAGTGCGCGGCACTCCGTCGACGATGGAGAGCATGTTGCAGCCGAAGCTGGTCTGCAGCTGGGTGTGCTTGTAAAGGTTGTTCAGCACGACCTTGGCAACGGCGTCACGCTTGACGGTGACGACGATGCGCATGCCGACGCGGTCCGAGGACTCGTCGTGGATGTCGGAGATGCCACCGATCTTGGCGTCACGAACCTGCTCCGCGATGGAGGTGATCAGGTTGTCCGGGTTGACCTGGTAGGGCAGCTCGGTGATGACGATTGTGGTGCGGCCCTTGGCATCTTCTTCGATCTCGACGACGCCGCGCATACGAACGGAGCCACGGCCGGTGGTGTAGGCGTCCTGGATGCCCTGTCCACCGACGATGAGCCCGTGCGTGGGGAAGTCGGGTCCCTTGATGCGCTCCATGACGGCCGCGAGGGTGGCTTCCTCGTCCGCTTCGAAGTTGTCGAGCGCCCAGTAGATGGCCTCGGCAACTTCACGCAGGTTGTGCGGCGGAATGTTGGTGGCCATACCGACGGCGATGCCGTTGGAACCGTTGATCAGCAGGTTCGGGATACGGCTGGGCAGAACCGTCGGTTCCTGCGTCTTGCCGTCGTAGTTCGGGGTGAAATCGACTGTCTCGTGGTCGATTTCGCGCAGCATTTCCATCGCGAGCGGCGTGAGCCTGCACTCGGTGTAACGCATGGCGGCTGCGCCGTCGTTGCCGCGGGAGCCGAAGTTTCCCTGACCGTCGACGAGCGGGTAACGCAGCGACCACGGCTGGGCCATACGAACCAACGTGTCGTAGATCGAGGAGTCGCCGTGGGGGTGGTAGTTACCCATGGTCTCGGCGACCGGTCGGGCAGACTTCACGTATCCGCGGTCGGGGCGATATCCGTTGTCGTACATCGCGTAGAGCACGCGGCGGTGCACCGGCTTGAGTCCGTCGCGGACATCCGGCAGAGCGCGACCGACGATGACGCTCATGGCGTAGTCGATGTAGCTGTTCTGCATTTCCTGCTGGATGTCGACCGGTTCGATCCGGTCGTGTTGTGGACCGTCCGGTGGCAACGTGGTGTCGGTCATGAGCTCACTTTCTTAAAAGAGGGGGCAAGCCCCTGTGCGCGGAAAGGGAGTCCGGGGACTCCTCAACCGCGCACAGGGCTGCAGGCCCTACACGTCGAGGAAACGAACGTCCCGGGCATTGCGGGTGATGAAGCTGCGTCGTGCTTCGACGTCTTCGCCCATCAGCACGCTGAACAGCTCGTCGGCAGCAGCCGCGTCGTCGAGCGTGACGAGACGCAGAACGCGCACCGTCGGGTCCATCGTGGTTTCCCACAGCTCCTTGGCGTTCATCTCGCCGAGGCCTTTGTAGCGCTGGATGCCGTCGTCCTTGTTGATCTTCTTGCCGGACTCGAGGCCGGCCTTGACCATCGCGTCGCGTTCGCGGTCGGAGTACGCGAATTCCGGCTGCGCACCCTTCTGCCACTTGAGCTTGTACAGCGGCGGCTGCGCAAGGTAGACCTTGCCGTGCTCGACGAGCGGCCGCATGAAGCGGAACAGCAGCGTGAGCAGCAGCGTTGCGATGTGCTGACCGTCGACGTCGGCGTCGGCCATGAGCACGATCTTGTGATAGCGCAGCTTGGCGATGTCGAACTCGTCGTGGATGCCCGTGCCGAACGCGGTGATGATCGACTGGACTTCGGTGTTCTTGAGGACGCGATCGATACGCGCCTTCTCGACGTTGATGATCTTTCCGCGGAGCGGGAGGATCGCCTGGTACATCGAGTCTCGGCCGGACTTGGCCGAGCCGCCTGCGGAGTCGCCCTCCACGATGTAGATCTCGGACTTCTCTGGATCGTTGGAGCGGCAATCGGCGAGCTTGCCTGGCAGGCCACCGAGGTCGGTCGCACTCTTACGACGGACCAGCTCACGCGCCTTACGTGCGGCGACGCGGGCCTGCGCCGACGAAACAGCCTTGTTCACAATGGTTTTCGCGTCGGCGGGGTTCGCCTCGAACCAGTGCGCGAGGTGCTCGTTGCACGCCTTCTGCACGAAGGACTTGACCTCGGTATTGCCGAGCTTGGTCTTGGTCTGACCCTCGAACTGGGGTTCACCGACCTTCACCGAGATGATGGCCGCGAGTCCTTCACGGATGTCGTCGCCGGTGAGCTTGGGATCCTTGTCCTTGAGCAGCTTCTTTTCGAGCGCGTACTTGTTGACCGTTGCGGTCAGTGCGGCGCGGAAGCCCTCTTCGTGGGTACCACCCTCGTGGGTGTTGATGGTGTTGGCGAAGGTGTGCACGGACTCCGAGTATCCGGAGTTCCACTGCATTGCGACCTCGAGCTCGTGGCCGGTGCCCTTGGCGGTGAATCCGACGACCGAGTTGTGGATCGGGGTCTTGCTCTTGTTGATGTGCCGGACGTAGTCCTCGAGTCCACCGGGGTAGTGGTAGATACGGGTCTTGGACTTACGCGGCGCTGCCTGAGCAGCTTCTTCGGCTTCTTCGGCAGCAGACTTGGGAGCCTCGGCCACCTCGGCAGCTTCGTCGTCGATGACCTCGGCGCGCTCGTCGGTCAGCGTGATGGTCAGGCCCTTGTTGAGGAAGGCCATTTCCTGCAGACGACGCGCAACGGTCTCGAAGTTGTAGCGGGTGGTCTCGAAGATCTCGGGATCCGCCCAGAAACTGACGGTGGTGCCGGTCTCCTTCGTCGGGTCGCCCTGTACGAGCTCTCCCGGCTTGGAATCGGTGTACGTCTGCTGCCACCGGTAGCCGTCGACCTTGATGTCGACGTCGAGCCGGGTGGAAAGAGCGTTGACCACCGAGATACCGACGCCGTGCAGACCACCGGAGACGGCGTAAGAGTCGGAGTCGAACTTGCCGCCGGCGTGCAGCTGGGTCAGCACGACCTCGACGGTGGGGACTCCGGAGGCGTGCATGCCGACCGGGATGCCACGGCCGTCGTCGATGACGCGGATTCCGCCGTCTTCGAGGAGGGTGACCTCGACCTTGGTGGCGTGTCCGGCCATCGCCTCGTCGACCGAGTTGTCGACGACCTCCCAAATGAGGTGGTGCAGGCCGCGTTCACCGGTGGAACCGATGTACATGCCTGGACGCTTACGTACCGCCTCGAGTCCTTCGAGGACGGTGATGGACGACGCGTTGTAGTCCTTGCTGGAAGTGCTTGTATCTGACTTCTGGGCAGCCACGGGTGGGTAGCTCTCCTTCTCCGTCAATACTCGAGCGCAGCCGTCAGCAAGCCCTTGCGGGTGTCGTCGGAGCGGGTTCGAGAATGTTGCCGCTAGTTACCGTTGACCATCTTACTGGTAAGCACCGACTAGAAGCGGCCAATGACACCCCTGGCTGCGCCGCAGACGAATTTTTACGATCCCCGGAAGGTGAAACGCTAGGAACTTTGCTTCTCCGAGCGACGCTCTCTCAGGCTCGCGATAAATGCCCGCGCATGTTCGGCAACCTCGCCCGGATGTGAAAACGGTGACCAGTGTCCCGCGGCAATTTCACGTCGCTGCAGGTCGGAGACCCATTTTTCGGTGTCTTCGTATCCCACCGGACGAACGGCTTTGTCGTACTTGTTCAGAATGAGCTGAACAGGCACGTCCGTGTACCGATCCCGCGGCTTGCCGAGAGACGGCCGGATGTTAGCGCGATAAAGCTTGAGTCCGTTCACCATGTCGTCGGCGATGGTGGGCGCGGTGTTGACCACACGGGAGTCCAGACCGTCGAAGAAGCCCAGAAATGCCGGCCAGTGCTTGGAGAACCACAGACGCAACGGAAGGGTGCACAGCCCGGGAATCTGGAACAGAACGGTGTAGGCCGACGCAATTCCCTGCGCCGCCGGGCCGAGGAAACGACGCTTGGACGCGCTCGCCCGGATCCACTTGCCGAGATGATCGAGATTGGGGCCCGAGATGGACGAGAACGACGCGATCTTCTCTTCGGCACCCGGCTCGCAGACCGCTTCCCACGTTTCGACGGATCCCCAGTCGTGCGCGAGGACGTGCACCGGCTTGCCCGGGCTGACCGCGTCGATGACGGCAAAAAGATCGCCGGCCAGTGCGCTCAGTTGGTAGTCCTGCACCCTCGAGGGGATTGTGCTCTCACCGGCCCCGCGGCTGTCGTAGCTGACGACGCGGAAGTCGTCTGCCAGCAAAGGCACGATGCGGTTCCACAGTTCATGGGTGTCGGGCCAACCATGCACCAGGACGATGGTCTCGCCGTCCGCCTTGCCCTGCTCGAACACGGCCAGGCTGACGGAACCGTTGGTCACGCGACGCGCGGTCACGGCATGGACAGGAGAGTGCTTCGACATTGTCGAACCCTTCGGAGTCGGGAAATATCTAGAGATCGAGAACGAGACGTCCACCGTCGGAACGGGATACGCAGATGAGCATCTCCGTTTCCTGTTCGGTGTCGGTCAGACGCCTTTCGCGGTGATCGGGTTTACCCGCGAGCACCTTCACACGACAGGTTCCGCAGAAACCCTGCTGACACGAGTACCCGACACCGGGCAATGCCTTCTTGATGACGTCGAGCGCGGACTCGTCGGCGGGCACGGCGAGTACCTGACCCGAATTGACAAGCTGCACTTCGAATTCCTTGCCGTCGATCACCGGCGGAGCCCCGAACCGCTCGAAATGCAAAGCGGTGGAGGGTGTATCGCGGAAACCGCGGCGGACGGCATCGAGCATCGGCGTCGGGCCACAGCAGTACACGGCGCCGCCGACCGGCGCTCGTCCGAGAAGGTCTGTGGTGGTGGGCAATCCGAACTCGTCGTCCGGGCGCACGAAGACACGCTCGGGATCCCAGGTTGCGATCTCGTCGAGGAACGGCATGGATTCACGGGAGCGGCCCGAGTACACGAAGTACCAGTCCATCCCCAATTCTCTTGCTGCACGGACCATTGCGATGATCGGCGTGATACCGATGCCGCCGGCGACGAACAACGCGCTGCCTTCTCCGACAAACGGGAAGCCGTTGCGTGGTCCGCGTACCGTGACGTGCTCACCGGGCTGGAGAGCGTGCATCTCGATGGAACCGCCACCGCCGTCGGGGATCCGGCGCACCGCGACGCTGTACCCCGTGCGGTCGGCAGGGTCGCCGCACAGCGAATACTGACGCCGCAGACCCGAAGGTAGATGGAAGTCCAGGTGCGAACCCGGATGCCACGGCGGAATCGGTGAGCCGTCCGCGGATTCGAAGCGCAGGCGAACGACGTTCTCGTCGGTCGCCACCACCTCACGCGTACTGACCACCATGTTCATGGCCGTGTCGGGGTTGTGGCCAGCGATCTCGGGGTTGTAGTCGTAGGCCGTCAACACCCGAAGGTACTTGTCCGCCAATAACTCCGTGATGCGCATGGCACGGTCGGGACGGTTCTTTCCGGACAAATCGGGTGGCGCCGGAAAACGCGGCAACCCGTCGTGCCCGGAGATGACGTCCTTGACCCTCGAGAGTGAAATCACCGTGCAGCCGCCTGAGCTGCGGGTGACGACGCCAGGTACTGCACCGCCTGGGCGGTCGAGCCCTCGTTACTGGGGTGATAGGACTTGCTGAAGTAGGTCGACATCCGCTTGACCAGCTCGAACGACGTGGGAACTGTGCCGCGCTTACCGGCCGCGATGAAATCGGACAGGTGGGGGCGTCGACGGCTGGGGGCCTGAGCGGCAAGTTCGGGATCGTTGCGCATCAGGAACCTGGTGCCACGAATCCACAGCCACACCAGTACCGGCGTGACGACGATCTGGGTTCGGATGCGGCGTGTCTCGCGCTTGTCGAAGTAGCGCATCACGTCGTACGCGACGGAGCGGTGTTCTACCTCCTCGGCACCGTGCCAGCGGAGCAGATCGAGCATGGTCGGGTGCATACCGGCTTTGTCGAGTCCCTTGGCGTTGAGCACCCAGTCGCCGAGAAAAGCCGTGATGTGTTCGATTGCCGCGATGATCGCCAAGCGCTCCACCAGGTGATTCTCGGCACGCAGTCCTGTCATCGGACGCGGTCCGAGCAGTTTCGAAAAGGTCCATTCCATCTGCTGGGTGTACGGCGTCGGATCGAGGCCGTTCTCCTTGAGATGGACCAGGACGCCCGAGTGCGCGTTGGAGTGCATCGCCTCTTGGCCGATGAATCCGACGACGTCTTCACGGAGCTTCTCGTCCTCGATGAGGGGAAGAGCTTCCTTGAAGGTCTCGACAAACCATTCCTCACCGGCAGGGAGGAGCAGATGGAGCACGTTGAGAACGTGTGTGCTGAACGGATCGCCCGGAATCCAGTGCATGGGCAGATCGGACCAGTCGAACTCGACATTGCGAGCCTGCAACAGGATGTGATCCGGCTCGGCGAACGACGAAGCGGGTGTCGATATCTTCTGCGACATCTAGCTACTCCTTCATGCCTGCCGATCGGTGGGGAACGACAGCCTTGTGACACAGTTCACTCACTAGCGAGTTTTAACTGTAACACGAAGTAATAGGTAGAACCAGGGCCTGGTTGAGTTTTCCTCAGCCGTACGTATCGCGAGGTCCGCGGCCTTTCACATGCCTTTCTCCCTTGCGCCAGCTAGGCGCACTCGGACCGGTGATCCGCAGTGTCTTCACGACGCCGTCACCGACGGCAGCAGCGATCTTGGCCAGAATCTGGGACTGCATCATGCGCAACTGGGTAGCCCACGCCGTCGACTCGGCGGAGATGCTGAGAACACCTTCTTTCAGAGAGATCGGCTCGGCGTGCGCGGAGATGTCTTCTCCGACGACCTGCGGCCACCGACCGAGGACCGTGCCCTCGGACACCTTGGGGGACCACCCACGCGATTTGGAGATAGCGCTGGTGAGAGCACCGAACGGCTGAGGGTCCCGCGCATCCGGGCCGGGGCCGGACCAACCGCTGCGTCGACGCGGACGGCCACTTCCGTATTTGGGCGACGAGCGCCCCTGCCCGACGGCCTTGCCGTTGGCTTTGGCTGTCGCGCGTGCCTCCTCGAGGGCACGGCGCGCCAGATCGATCCCCTTGAGCTCGGGCTCCGGAGCCGCGCTGCTGTCTTCAGTCATCGAACTCGACCTCCTGATCCGTCGAGCCTACGGGCACTATCCGGGATATCCGACCGTCTCCGGTATCGGAGGCTTCGACGCCGAACTTGGCCGCCTCGAGTTCGTCCGGTACATCCTCGGGAACGGCGGCCGTGATCAGCACCTGTTCGGCGGTGGCTGCAACGGTGGCGAGCGCACGACGCCGACGACGGTCCAACTCCGCGAATACGTCGTCGAGCATCAGGACCGGGTCGCTGCCGTCGGCGCGCAACAGGGCAAAACCTGCCAGCCGCAGCGAAAGCGCAAAAGACCACGATTCACCATGGCTTGCAAAGCCTTTCGCCGGGCTGTCACCGAGAATCAGCTCCAGATCGTCCCGATGCGGACCGACCAGACACACTCCGCGATCGATTTCCTTCGACCTCATCTGTGCCAACTCGAGATGGAATCTCTCCTCGAGGTACGCAACGTCGTCGATACCGGAAATCCTTGCAGGGTCGGTGAATTCGGGATCCAACGAGGACCCCAGACTGCTCTTGTATCGAATCGACGCCGGCCGGGATTCGGGTGCGATGGAACGATACGACTCCGCCAGGTGGGGCGCCAGATCATGGACCAACTCGAGGCGCCCGGCCAACAATTGTGCGCCGTGAGCGGCCAGATGCCCGTCCCACACCTCGAGGGTGGAGAGGACGTTGTCGGACTCGCCACCACGAGAACCGCGACGCAAAGCCGCACCGGCAGTTTTGAGTAGGGCTGAGCGCTGACGCAGAACTTTGTCGTAATCCGCACGGACAGCAGCCATTCGGGGTATCCGGGACGTCAACAACTCGTCGAGATAGCGTCGACGATCGCCAGGATCTCCGCGAACCAACGACAGGTCTTCCGGCGCGAACATCACCGACTGCAGAATCCCCAGCACTTCCCGCGGACGACGCGTCGGAGACTGATTTATCCTGGCGCGGTTGGACTTTCCCTCGATCAGTTCGACGTCGATGGTCAGTTCGCGTCCGTTGTTGACCACCGTTGCACCGGCAAAAGCACTGGCGGAACCGCTGCGGATCATCGGTGCGTCCGTGGACACTCGATGAGAGGACAGCGTCGACAGATACCCGAGCGACTCGAGGACGTTCGTTTTACCGTGCCCGTTGGAACCGAGGAACACGGTTGTTCCCGGCGTGAGGTCAAGCGTCAGCGAATCCCAGGATCGGAAGTCCCGCAGCGAAAATCTACGAACGAACACTTAGCTTCCAGAAGCCGAATTCTTGGGCGAAGCGCTCTTGACCGCGTGACCACCGAACTGATTGCGCAAGGCCGACACCGCCTTCATGGCCGGTGAATCATCCTGTCGTGAAGCAAATCTCGCGAACAGAGCAGCGGAGATGACGGGAGCGGGGACAGCGTGCTTGATGGCTTCCTCGACCGTCCAGCGGCCCTCACCGGAATCCTCGGTATAGCCCGTGATCTGCGCAAGCTCCGGATCCTCCTCGAGGGCGTCGACAAGCAGATCGAGCAACCACGAACGTACGACGGTTCCCTTCGACCAGGCTCGAAGCACACCGGGAACGTCCGCGATCAGGCTTTCCGCCTCGAGGAGCTCGTACCCCTCGGCATACGCCTGCATCAGGCCGTATTCGATGCCGTTGTGCACCATCTTCGCGTAATGACCAGCACCGACGGGGCCGGCGTGGACAAAACCGTCTGCAGCGTCGCCGTCGGGGCGAAGGGCGTCGAAGATCGGCATTGCCTTTGCCACGTCGGGCTCGGATCCGCCCACCATCAGGCCGTATCCGTTCTCACGGCCCCAGATGCCACCGGAGACACCGCAGTCGAGGAAACCGATCCCACGGGCGCCCAGAAGCTCGGCATGGACAGCATCGTCGGTGTAACGCGAGTTCCCACCGTCGATGACCAGATCGCCACCCTCGAGGGCATCCGCCAGCTCGGCAATGGTGCTCTGGGTGATGTCACCGGCCGGAACCATCACCCAGACGACTCGAGGTCCCTCGAGGGAAGCAGCGAGTTCGGCAAGTGACCCGACATCGGTGACTTCCGGTCGAGGGTCGTATCCGATCACCTCGAGGCCATGCGCGCGCAAGCGCTCACGCATGTTGAAGCCCATCTTGCCGAGACCTACGAGTCCGATCTTCATACTGTTCTCCCTGGTCAGGCGCGAACTGAAGTGCGGGGTTCCACTCAGCCCGGAAGGCGAACCGGCATCAGCAGGTACGTGTACTCGCTCGAGGGCGCAGCGAAGTTACCGGACTCGTCTGCCGTGGGCTCTTCCTCGGCCGCGGGGCGAAGAACAGCCGGACGGCTGGGAGTGGTGAAGCCGAACAGAACGTTTTCGCTGTGAAGCGAGTTCAACCCGTCGATCAGGTAACCGGGGTTGAACGCAATGGTGAGTGCTTCGCCCTGGAACGACGCGTTGAGCGTCTCTTCCGCGCGGCCGGCGTCGTCGCCACCCGCAGAGAGGAGCAGGCCGTCAGCGGAGAACTGCATGCGAACCTGTGCGCCACGCTCGGCGACGAGTGCTACACGCTTGATGGCTTCGATGAGAGGCGTGACCTCGACCGTTGCCATCGCGGTGTGCTGAGCAGGCAGCAACTGACGGAACTTCGGGAACTCGGCGTCGAGGAGGCGCGTCGTGGTGCGGCGTCCGTCGTTGACGATGCCGAGGAGTCCGTCGTTTCCGATGGTCGTACCGGAGCCGAGAGCCAACTCGACCGGCGAATTTGCATTGCCGGCAAGCGTTTTCGCGGACTCGGACAAAGTCTTGGCCGGGATGAGAACAGCAGCCTGGACGTCGGGATTGGCCGGAGTCCACTCGAGTTCACGTACGGCGAGACGGAAGCGGTCGGTAGCGGCGAGGACGATCGAATTCTGTTCGATCTCGACACGGATACCCGTGAGCATCGGAAGGGTGTCGTCCTTGCCGGCTGCAACAGCTACCTGGCTGATGGCTTCGGAGAACAGGTCGACGGGAATGGACCCGGACTGCTGCGGAAGCGTCGGAAGCTGGGGGTAGTCCTCGACCGGCATCGTGGGCAGGGAGAACTTGGCGCTTCCGCACGAGATGAGCACGCGAGTGCCCTCGAGGGTCACATCGACCGGCTTGTTGGGAAGCGACTTGGTGATATCTGCGAGGAGGCGACCGGAGACGAGTGCCTGACCTGCAGTTGTGACATCTGCCGAGACGCGGACCTGCGCGGATACCTCGTAGTCGAACCCGGAAACGGTGAGGCCGGCTTCGGTTGCGTCGAGAAGAACTCCGCCGAGAACCGGCACGGGCGGCCTCGAGGGCAGGCTACGAGCAACCCACGCTACTGAATCAGCGAACTCTTCCCGGGAAACGCGAAACTTCAGGCTTCCAAGCTCCATCGCCGGGTTATTCCTCTCGGTAGGCATGTTCGTCTGCTGCGGATCTGCATCAGCTCACTTGAAGTCTGACACAGACCAAGCGATGCCCACCGTATGCCCTCGAGGGCGCAAGTGGAAAGCCGAAGCCGCGGCGAGCGCAGCCTGAGGCGAGGTTCTCAACAGGAGTTGTCCCCAGAACTATTTTCAAAGAGCTTTTCCTAGGAAATTCTCAGTAGTAGTAATAAGTCCTGTGCAATCTGTGGAGCAACGGTTGTCGACGCTGGTAGGTCCCCTCGAGGGCCTGTGCACTTCTCGAGGACAGACTCGAGGACCAATCGACCCCCTCTGTGCACTCTCTGAAAGTTTTCGGATTCCTCCTCGAGAACTCCACAGACTTTCGGAGTTATCAACACACTTATCCACAGATGTGAATACTTTTCACAAGAAACGAAGAGTTTGTTCTCATCGGCGTGTCTGACTCCGGCGTGTCGTCCCTCGAGGTGGACAACCGCCCTCGAGGGGACCGCACGTGGAACCCTTCGAATACACCGATGCCGCTCGAGGGAACCTCTGCCTCGAGCGGCATCGATCGAAATAAGTGCAGGTCAACGCTTGGAGCGCTGCTTGATCCTTGCGGTCAACTCCTGAACCTGGTCGTACACCTTGCGGCGTTCCGTCATTTCCTTACGGATCTTCTTGTCGGCGTACATGACCGTCGTGTGGTCACGGCCGAACGTCTGACCGATCTTCGGCAAGGACAAATCAGTGAGCTCACGGCACAAATACATCGAGATCTGGCGGGCCTGAGCGAGTGGCCGGGCCTTACCCGGCCCACACAGGTCGTCGATCGACATGTTGAAGTATTCGGCCGTCACCGCCATGATCGTCGCCGCGTTGATCTCGAGGCTCGACGAATCGGGCATCAGATCGCGCAGGACCACCTCGGCCAACGTCAGATCCAACGGCTGGCGGTTGAGCGAGGCAAAAGCGGTGACGCGGATCAACGCGCCCTCGAGTTCACGAATGTTGCGCTCGATACGGCTGGCGATCAACTCGAGGACGTCGTGCGGGACCTCGAGGCGATCCATCCTCGCCTTCTTGCTCAGAATCGCGATACGCGTCTCGAGCTCAGGCGGCTGAACGTCGGTGATCAGGCCCCATTCGAAGCGCGTCCGCAGACGCTCCTCGAGGGTTGCCAACTGTTTGGGCGGACGGTCCGAGGAAACGACGATCTGCTTGTTCGCGTTGTGCAAGGTGTTGAAGGTATGGAAGAACTCCTCCTGAATACCTTCCTTGCCTTCGATGAACTGGATGTCGTCGACCAGCAGGACATCCGTTTCCCGGTAGCGACGCTTGAACGCGACCTTGCGGTCGTCACGAAGACTGTTGATGAAGTCGTTGGTGAATTCTTCGGTCGAGACGTACTTGACCCGCATGCCGGGGAACAGTCGCTGTGCGTAGTGGCCGGCGGCGTGAAGAAGGTGCGTCTTGCCCAGGCCCGAAGCTCCCCAGATGAACAAGGGGTTGTAGGCACGCGCCGGCGCCTCCGCGATCGCGACGGCAGCGGCATGAGCGAATCGGTTGGACGATCCGATCACAAAAGTGTCGAAGGTGTACTTCGCATTGAGGCTGTTGGCGCCGGACCCCGAAGCAGAAGGAGTAGCGGGCGGCTTCGTGAAGTACGACGGCCACGATTCGTGAACGCTCGCGAGTGCTTCGCGGTCGTCGTCGACTTCTTCGGTCTCGGCAGTCTCGGAGTCCGAAGGTTCGCCGTCGCCTTCGGTGAATCTGCGCCGACGGTATGCGCCTGATGAGCTGACCGACTCGAACTGACGGCTGCCCGTGCGCTCCTCGACCGGTTCGGCGGGTGCGTCGGCATCGTCTTCGAGTGCAATGCGGACACCGAGTCCCTCGACCTGGCCGCCGAGATGGCGTCCGAGTGCCTGCAGGATCGGCTCGCGTAGATCGCGCTCGATCGTCTCTTGAGCAAATGGCGATGGAACCGAGAGGAGTGCAAAACCCTGAGCAAGTGTGAGAGGCCTCACCAGACGGACAAATGCCTTCTGCTTGCTGCTCAAAGCCGGAAGATTACTTCCGGGGTCATCACTCGTGAGTTCTGCAACCACGTCGACCCAGACCCGTGCGAGCGCGTTGGGATCGTCGTTCACGTGGTTCCTTCCCGTGTTT